>JAKPCT010000115.1 GCA_029553165.1 Bacillota bacterium | reverse complement strand
GAGTAAATCCTAGTTAATCATTTCCTTTTTTTAACTTTTTCTTCGTTTTGAAGTGAAGGTTTGTTAAGTGTACCCTTTTTTCGCGATTTTGCTTACAAAATTTATTTTTTATGGGCTTGACATATTACCAGATTGCTTTAGTTCTTTAGTTTTTTTGCGACTATAATGGCCACAAGCTACATAATTTTTCAGTCAATCACTTTATAAGTACATTTTAATTTTTAATTCATCATCTAAAACACCGATACTTCCTCAGTATTCTAAAAGGTCGTCTCTAATCTTCGTAATGATGTCAAACAGCTAAGACCTCAAATGCCAAATTACTATCTTTCCAAAGGATCTTTCCCGTATTTATTTATCCCTTCTTGTCCTTTCCTAAAGACGAGAAGTGCAGACAAAAAGAATCCGTATAATGGAATAAATAATCCGATAATGTTTTTACCCGATTTACCAAAATCATGAAATCTTTTAGCCGTGCAACAAAAATTAATATACAATATAATACTAAATAAAATTGCAAATAAAACTTGTAAAAAGCCTTTGGCCTTTATTATTAAACAATAAAGCACAAACAATAAAGTCGAAGTTAAAAGGTTGCCCCATATATATTTAGCCCGGTTAAATCTCCCCTTCATCGTGAATAAATCAATCATCAGATCACCTTCTTTAAGCTATTATCGTTCAAGCTTTCTTGTCCAGTGCCAGGTTCGCGACTCTAGCAGCCAACCTGTGCAAATCCGGAAATGCCATAATAGCACCCATTTTCAGCGACCGACAGGACGTCGGTCGCTGAAACGCTCACTTAATAACTTCTTTTAAATAAATAGCACAAAGGGATTGTAGCGATTAAAACAGCCAAACCCATCCCTAAATTCATGCAAAGAAAGACTACTACGGATTTGTCCAACAGATATCCGATTGCACTTGAAAATCTCCTTTACACAATTAATAAGAATTATAATGATGTAAAGGCAGATCTCATTCTAGCTTATGGGTAGTGAGAATTATTTCAGTAAACGGAAAAAGAGTTATCCTAAAAAGAAGCAGCAATACACCTAGATTGACAATATTAATGTCAAAAACAGCAGTGTTAAGCCAGTTGAAGGTCAGCGGGGCAAAGATCAAGCAAAGCACTAATGCGATTAATAATATAGTAACCAATATTTGCATTCTGTCTTTTTTCATGTCAACTATTCTCCTTGAAGTTTTCCTACGATTTCCTCATTGATATTTGGTCTCCAATTATTTTTATCTTACTTTAGCTCTCCAATAAACCATAATTCACTTACTGTTTTAAAATCTTCAGCAGTTATTTCTTCGTGATATCCTCTACAATCAAGTCCCACAGGAAGATTTAACTTCCACTCCCGTACTAGACTTCGTCCTTTTGGCAAAGGAGTCCACTTTTGATAATCATCATCCCTCTCAAAAAAACTATTAAAATACCTATCTCCAAAAAAGACAATAATTTGAGAATACCATAGATGAGGAAGTTCTACAGATGCCACAACACGAGATGGTATATTCGTTTGAGGTCTGATATCAATTAATCTCTTAACTCCATTGATGATAGTCTGAACACACAATTTGCGAATATACATTGGAGTTTTAGTAGAATCAATCAAGGTTTGGGCTACTGGTAAGTGCATATGCCAATAACCATCTTCCAGATCAACTTCCGGGAATTGATTTATTAACTCATTAATATTTCGGACCATTTGATTAGCTTTTCGTTTAGCTCCTCTGACCTTCTTCTTATTGGCATACATCAAATTCATAACTCGCAATGATTTTTCTCCTTAATGTATCAATATGAATATATTTTATGTTTATTAATTCATCGAAAATAAAATCCATCTTAAACTAGAATCAAATCTCAACTAGTCTAGAGATGGATTATAATGCAGAAAAGAAGCTTTGTCCCGTTTAAAGTTTGTTTCTATTAATTAAGTTTGTTAATTAAACTCGAATAGTCTTTCACCAGAATCAATAGTCCGATTAACAGTTAGTCATTTACTTTAAGACCACAACTGTCTTGGCAAGTAAATCATAAAAAGCGCGTTTTTGTTGGTTAAGCAGCATCGTTATTAATGTCATCATTATTAAGAAAAGAGTTATTACCTGAATATTATTTAACAGCACTGGAGCCATATTAAATTGCAAATAATTTAATATTTTTACAATTTGGACAAAATAAATAATCATCCAAATAATTGTTTCACGACAGATCACTTGCCATAATCGTAATTTTTCCGAATCTGTCCCTTTAACAACGATACCCATACACTTTTTACCGATTGTCTGCCCGTCTTTATAATGAAAATAGATGCTATATATTAAATATAATACTGAAACTATATCAATCCAAATAAACCAATAAAAGCTATTATAAAACATATTACCTACTATTCCTAATGCCCTTAAACAGTTAAACATAAATCCATCGATCAACCGGGCACACATTCTTGCACCAACTATAGTTTCTTTCATCTTGACCCCTTAATACGTGATTAATTTCTCTCCTGATATTGTTTCAATATCTGATATAATTCTTCAAAATTCTCCATCCCTTTTAAAATAAAGTATTTCTTTCGGGAATTTTTAGAAGTTATGACCAGGTATTGTCTTGTATCTTTAATATCCTTAATATCGTTGAGATTCAAAGTATAACCAGGTAAAATTGAAAATGAAGTTGTCTCTAAATGGTCATCGTATAAACTAACCTTATACTTTCGATACTGTGGTGAATGAATCTTATCAAATTTAATTACCTTTATGTATATAAAATAGACTAAAGCAATTATTAATCCAAAGAAAAGGATTTCCGCTGGTATTAAAACCAATAAATAAATCCAATCTAAACTGTCATTATTTAATATCATAATAATACTAATAACCAGTATTAAAATCAGGAAAATAATTGCTGGATACATTAGCATGTTCTTCCGCATCTTTTTTTCAAAAGCAGTGATAAATTCTTCTGAAAAAGTATATTCCTTCATAACCTCAATCCACCCAAATGTTTCCTTTTAATTATACATAATTTTTACAATAATGGTCAATAAAAAAAGAACACTTGCTTAATCAAAACAAGTGTCCTGTTACTTAATTATTTAAAATACTCTACGCCTGACTCAAAGATCTTCTGGTCCTTCGCGCCTGGTACATTGCGGTAAAGGTTAGTTCCAATTCGTTCCGAGTGTCCCATCTTACCAAAAACCCTGCCATCGGGACTGGTGATCCCTTCGATTGCTGCTACTGAACCATTCGGATTGAAACGGATGTCATAACTGGGATTACCGTCATCATCTACATATTGAGTGGCAATCTGACCGTTTCGGATTAAGCTTTCCAAGTGCGCTGCATCAGCAACGAATCTGCCTTCACCATGTGAAACAGCTACGGTATGCACCTCGCCCAACTCCACCTTGCGTAACCACGGTGAGAGTGTTGATACGACTTTGGTCTTGACCAGGCAGGACACGTGGCGGCCAATTGTATTGTAAGTTAAGGTTGGCGCATCCGGTTTCAAGTCAACGATCTCGCCATACGGCACTAATCCTAATTTGATCAGCGCTTGGAACCCATTACAAATACCGAGCATTAGACCATCACGTCCCTGTAACAACCGCGTTACTGCTTCCTTGACCCGGGGATTGCGAAATGCGGTTGCAATAAACTTACCGGAACCATCGGGTTCATCACCGGCGCTGAAACCTCCGGGCAACATTACAATCTGAGCTTGATTGATCTTTGTTTCTAACATCGTAATACTCTGGTCAATATCAGCGGCAGTTAAGTTTTTGAAAACAAAAGTATCAACTACGGCTCCCGCTTTTTCAAACACCCGTTGCGTATCATATTCACAGTTAGTCCCCGGGAAGACCGGGATAAACACCCGTGGTTTCGCATAGTTCACTCGCGGCTTAGCACTGCTGCGCAAATTATAGGAAACAGCCGGGATTTGCTCCGTTATTACCGCTGTCTGGGTTGGAAATACTTTTTCCAGCGGACTTTGCCAAACGGTTAATGCTTCATTTAAATCAATCTCAATGCCATTAACTGCGATCACCCTGGTTGACTGAGTAGTTCCCAACAACTGATACTGAATTCCGGCTAAGACTGCGTTTAGATCAACACCAGCTGCCAGTTCCAAAATGATCGAACCATAATCAGCACGGAACAGATCAGCTTGAGAGATTGTGGCATTAAATTTAAAACCGATTAGGTTTCCAAAGGCCATCTTTGAGATCGCCTCGGCAATGCCACCATTCCTGATTGAATGTGCTGCCAGAACCTGACTCTTCTGAATCAATTCATAAATCTTATTGTAATTACGATCTAACACTTCAAAATCAGGTATCTCGTTAGCGTTACGCGGCAAGGGAATGTAGACCACCTGACTGCCAACCGCTTTAAACTCCGGAGAGATAGCTTTGGACATATCAGCAACATCCAAGGCAAAAGAGACCAGTGTCGGAGGTACATTCATATCTTTGAAAGTCCCGGACATGCTATCCTTTCCGCCAATTGCCGGGATCCCTAATTTATGCTGTGCCAAATAAGCACCTAACAATGCTGCAAATGGTTTTCCCCAGGCAGTTGGGTTTTTACCCAGCCGTTCGAAATATTCTTGTAATGTTAACCGGATCCGGCGGTAGTTTCCTCCGGTCGCTACAATTTTAGCTACTGATTCAATCACCGCATAAAGAGCGCCGTGAAATGGGCTCCACTTTGACAGTTCGGGATTAAATCCAAACGACATTAACGTACCGGCAGTAGTATCTCCTTCAAGTACCGGCAGTTTGGCTGCCATACTCTCAGTCGGTGTTAGTTGATATTGACCACCAAACGGCATCAATACAGTCCCGGCTCCGATGGTGCTGTCAAACCGTTCCACCAATCCCTTTTGGCTGCAGCTGTTTAAGTCAGCCAAATTGGCCAACCAAGCTTCCTTTAAACTGCCATAAGCTGCATACCGTGCTGCCGAACGAACAAAGAAATTATCTGCTTGCTCAGGAGCGGTTACAACAACTTCGGTTGTTTGCTGCGCGCCATTGGTATTTAAGAAATCGCGGCTAATATCAACAATGGCCTTCCCGCGCCAGATCATCTTCAGACGATTATCAGCCGTAACCACTGCTACCTCAGTGGTCTCCAGATTTTCCTCAAGCGCCGCTGCACAGAAAGCAGCTACATCCTTAGGGTCAACCAATACTGCCATCCGTTCCTGGGATTCAGAGATTGCCAACTCCGTCCCGTCTAACCCTTCATATTTCTTTGGCACCCGATCAAGATTGATCTCCAGTCCGTCTGCCAGTTCACCGATTGCTACCGAAACACCACCGGCACCAAAATCGTTACATTTTTTGATCATCCGGCTGACAACCGGATTGCGGAATAACCGTTGAATCTTCCGTTCAGTTGGCGGATTACCCTTTTGGACCTCAGCACCACAAGTTTGTAACGACTCTTCATTATGCTCCTTCGAAGACCCGGTAGCGCCACCACAACCGTCACGTCCGGTCCGCCCTCCCAGGAGAATAATAACATCACCGGGTTTTGGTCTTTCACGGACAACATTGGCACTTGGCGCCGCTCCAATTACCGCGCCAATCTCCAGTCGTTTCGCCACATAATCTTGATCATAGACCTCGGCAACTTGTCCCGTTGCCAGTCCAATCTGATTACCATAGGAACTAAATCCGGCAGCAGCGCCGGTTGTAATCTTCCGTTGCGGCAACTTACCCGGAATGGTATCTTTAACCTTAGTACGCGGATCGCCACTACCGGTAACCCGCATTGCATGATAGACATAAGAGCGTCCCGAGAGCGGATCTCGAATTGCCCCGCCTAAACAAGTAGCCGCTCCGCCAAACGGTTCAATTTCAGTTGGATGGTTATGGGTCTCATTCTTAAACATTACCAGCCATTCTTCAGGCTTGCCATCAACTTCAATATTAACCGTAATACTGCAAGCATTAATCTCATCCGACTCTTCCAAATCATCCAAAAGACCGCGTTTCCGGAATTCTTTCATGGCGATCGTTGCTAAATTCATTAAAGTAACATCACGTGATTCCTCGCCATAGAGATAAGCACGCGAGCGCAAATATTCCTGATAGGCTTCATTGATCGCTTCCACATAAGGACCATCGTTGATTTTTACCGAAACGATCTTCGTCAAAAACGTTGTATGACGGCAATGATCTGACCAGTAAGTATCGAGAACCCTGATCTCGGTGACGGTTGGATCACGGTGCTCAACATCTTTGAAATACTCTTGGCAGAAAAGTAAATCTTCATGGGACATTGCCAGTCGCATCTCTTCCCTCAGTTGTTCTAATCCTTCAGAAGAGAGGTTAATAAACCCGGTAATCGAAGGAACATCTTCAGGGAGATCGACTCTACTCTGTAAAGTATCAGGTTTATTTAATGAAGCTTCCTGTGATTCCAACGGGTTAAGACAGTATTCTTTAATCTTTTGATATTCTTCGGCTGAAATGCTGCCAAATAAGGCAATCAACTTGGCAACTTTGATCTCGGGACGTTCCCGTTGCGATAAGATCTGAATACACTGTGCTGCCGAATCAGCCCGTTGATCGTACTGCCCAGGCAGATACTCCATTGCCAGTAACCAATCAGCCTCGAGAACAAGTTGTTCATCAAAGACAAGATCAACCGGCGGTTCAGCAAAGATCGTCTCCCGAGCCTGTTGATACTCTGCATCGGTGATCCCTTCAATATCATAACGATTAATAATCCGGATCTTGGTTAAACCCTCAATTCCCAAATTGCGTTTGAGATCTTGCAATAAACTTTGGGCTTCAACATCAAATCCCGGACGTTTCTCGACAAATACTCTTCTTACCCCTGTACTCACAGGCTTCACTCCTTCATAACATTGATTAGCTAGTTTGATTATAATATGATATAATAAATAAGTAAAATTAATAAATATAATACTATATATTAGTATTATTAATATTAATTCTGGGAAATTAGTATGGATATCAACTTTGAACTTTATAAAATCTTTTACCACGCCGCTAAGCTAGGTAACTTCTCCGAGGCAGCCGAACAACTCTTCATTACCCAATCAGCCATTAGCCAAGCCATCAAAAATCTCGAGACCAAATTAGGGGTACGGTTGTTCCATCGCAAGACTCGCCAGCTCAAGTTAACCCCCGAAGGCGAACTGCTCTTTACTCATATCGAGCAGGCCTATAATTTCATTAAAACAGCCGAACAAAAAGTTCTGGAAACTAAAGGACTCCAAAACGGAGAGATCCGGATTGGAGCCAGTGATACCGTTTGCCGCTACTTTCTCCTGCCAACATTGGAGTCGTTTAACAAACAATATCCCAAAATCAAGATTCAATTTTCAAACCGCACCTCGGGCCAGATTCTCCAACTGTTACAACAAGGCTCAATTGATTTTGGCGTTGTAACCTTGCCAATTGCATCAAACTTATTTGAGATTACCGAAGTTAAAAATGTTGAAGACATCTGGGTTGCAGGCAATAAATACAAACACTTGCAAACAAAACAGCTTAGTCTGAGTGAATTAGCAAATCAACCATTATTACTCTTAGAAAAGACCAGTACCACCAGGCGTAACCTTGATGAATTTTTTCAATTCCACCAACTCCAGATTAAACCCGAGATTGAGTTGGAAAGTGTTGATTTATTGGTCGAATTTGCACGAATTGGCCTCGGTATTGCTCATGTTCTAAAAGAAAGCGCTCAAATTGCAATCGCCAGCGATGAGTTATTTCAGGTCAAAGTCGAACCAAAAATGCCGCCCCGCAAGTTAGGAGTGGTAACGATGAAGAATGTCCCGCCATCCCACGCTGCAATCAAGTTTATTGATCTGCTGACGACCGGCTATTGAGCCTTGAAAGCTCTGCTTCGATTCCCAATTCACTCATTAAGATTCTAAAAATATCACCACGGCCGTTAATGGTACTGGTAAAATAGAGGTACTTACCATCCGTGCTTACATAGGGTTTACCCTCTTTGACAACCGTATTGACTTTGGGCCCCAGACTTCGGGCTTCTGTCCAAACTCCATTATCATTGAAACTAATATAGAGATCATCATTCCGACAGAATATTAAGTAACGTTCGTCAGGATCAATAAACGGCTCATAATCATTATCGCTGGTATTGATCTTCGCACCTAAGTTTACCGGTTCAGTATATTCACCGTTGATCAGGTAGGAACAGTAAATATCATGAACTCCGAATGTCCCTTCATTCATACTGGAAAAATATAATGTCCCGCTGCGGCTTACAGTTGGGTAAAATTGATTGCTTTTATTATTAATAATCTGACCAAGCTTTTGCGGTTCTCCCCAACCATCTTCCAACAGGTCAACCACCCAAATGTCAAAGTCATGTTTTGGAATGTCATTATCAACCGTATCAGGCCGTTGTGAGACAAAATAGAGTTTACTGCCATCAGGCGCTACAAAAGGATCGACATCCGAATAACGGCCGGAGAACGGGACTAACTTTGGTTCACTCCACTTCCCATCTTCCAGTAAATCAGCATAATAGATCGTAAAAGGTGAGCTTTCATAACGTTTGGTCTTACAAAAATAGACCCGCTTCCCGTCCGGTGTAAACGAAGTACACAACTCATATGTACTATCAGTAGTAATATTGCCTTCATCAAAGATTGCGGCTTGAAACTGATTCTTCTCATTTGCATTCGCATTAACTGCCAAAATTAAAACAGTAAGCAAAAAAAGGAGCTTTATTTTCAGTTTCATAATTAATCAACACCACCTGAATTGGTTTATTTGCCAATCTCCAATCGGGCTCTATTCTAATAAATAGAAAAGAGCTGTCCTCCTGACACCGATCTACTCCCTTCCAAGTAGACAAGTGAACTAAACAAGACTTGTTTCTTAGTAAGGAAGCAGATCACACACAGGAAACAACTCTCTTGTTAATTTGTCATTATATTTGACTTAATATTAATAATTTAAACCATATTGTTTTCCGTAATGTTTAACCACAAAGTCAATATCTTTATCGCCCCGTCCGGAAAGGTTGACCAGGATTGTCTCGGTCACCGGAAGTTGCGGTGCTAACTTGATCGCCTGCGCAACAGCATGTGACGACTCGATTGCCGGAATGATTCCTTCAGTACGTGAAAGCTCAAAGAATGCGGCAATTGCTTCCTGATCGCTGATTGTCACATAATTTACCCGCTTACTGTCTTTCAAGTAACTGTGCTGCGGACCTACACCCGGATAATCTAAGCCACTGGCCACTGAATATACCGGTAATGGTTCACCTTTTTCATCCTGAAGCAAATACGATTTAAAGCCATGGAGAATTCCAGGAGTTCCTTTAGAAAGCGTTGCCGCATGATCCCCATCTTTAAAGCCCCGGCCCGATGGTTCAACCCCATAAATCTTCACCGACTCATCCTTCAAGAAGGCCGAGAATAAACCCATTGCATTGGAACCGCCACCGACACAGGCAACCAGATTATCGGGGAGTTTGCCATCATTCAAAGCTGCAAATTGTTCTTTAGCTTCAATTCCGACAATCGATTGGAAGTCCCGTACCATCATCGGGAACGGATGAGGGCCTACCACTGAACCAATCGCATAAAATTGGGTTACCGGATCTTTAAGATAGGCTTCAAAAGCAGCATCCACCGCTTCTTTAAGGGTTTTTAATCCAAATGACACTGGTACAACCCGGGCACCAAGGATCTCCATCCGCACTACATTCGGATGTTCTTTGGCAATATCAACTTCACCCATGTAAATATCACATTCAAGACCAACCAAGGCCGCAGCAGTCGCTAAGGCAACTCCGTGCTGTCCGGCACCAGTCTCGGCAATCAGTTTCTTCTTCCCCATCTTCTTGGCAAGCAACGCCTCACCCAAAGTATGGTTAATCTTGTGAGCACCGGTATGGTTTAGATCCTCACGTTTTAAATAGATCTGCGCTCCGCCCAACTTTTTAGAGAGGTTTTTCGCATAATATACCGGACTGGGACGTCCTACAAAATATTGATACAGTTCCGCGAGTTCTTTAATATAAGATTCATCTTCGCGAATCTTTAAGTATTCAACGGTGATCTCGTCCATGATTTTTTGTAACTGTTCCGGGATAAAACTCCCGCCATATTCTCCAAAATAGCCCCGGTCATCAGGAAATTCATAAAATTCGGCTCGTCTCTTCAGTAATTCAATCATCTCAACTTCTCTCCTTTTGAATAAAATTTAAGACAAATGTTGTATTTCAAAAAATACTAAAATTGTATTCCACATCAGTTATTAAAATCCTGTTAAATCTGAAAATTAAACTTTATCTATCTAATTACCTTCTTTACCAGGGGGATCCTTCTAAGACTATAACTCACAAACAGGTCACTACAATTGATATTACACTTACTGATAAATTTACCGAAGCTCCACAAGTAACAATTTATCAAGTCTTCCACCATATGCTTGACCAACATGATGAATTTTACCAGTAAGATTAAACAGACTTTAAGGATATTAAGTTAATCTAGCCGCCTTTCAGTACCATTATCTTTCAATACATCTACCTCCCAAGACCTGTCTTTATATTATTACTACAAGCTATTCCCAAATTGATTTTTAGGCCAAAATCACGTAAAATATAACTTAATTTAAATTAAGGATGGTACATTATGAAACAATTAGCAACTCCCGCCACAATTTTTAGATCCACTAAAACATTGCTTTTGGTAATTGTTGTTTTTAATGCCATTGCGAATATCACTTATGCTGCAACAACTGATACGCCTGCTTATGCTCCGCTAACCTGCGATACCGTTACACAACTCCTGGAACACACTTTAAATTCAAAGTTTATCCCGATGGAATTCACCGATAATAACGGTTATACAATCACGCTCACCAATTTAAACAGCTTTAAGATGGACTGGCAAAGCGGGACATTCACTGCTGATATTGCCTTTAAAACCGAGTCAACTGCTAAAAAACTTTTTCAGATTACCCCAGTGGGCGAAGCTACAATTGTTGGTGTTGGTTTAATTGCTCCGCAGGACCAAAAGGTTGGAATCAGGATTATTAAGATTAAATCGTTAAAACTCAAAGGAAAACTACGGTTAATTCAACCGATAATCAACAACATGCTGAATAATAAATTAGTCGGCCGCGAAAGTTGGGGTGCTGATGCCCCCGCAACAAATACAATTTTAAATGAGACCAACTGGGTTGAACTATTAAAGGTGGTAATCGCCAGTAACCTTCCATTGACTGCCGAAAACAAGTCGACAGCAATCAGTCTTAGTCATTTAAATAACCTGACCCAACTCAACCATCCGGGTCAATTCGAAATGGAATTGGTGATTCAAGGAAAGTACAAAGGTATCGTTAAAATCGGACTTGAGGGGACCATTAATTTAGCTGTCGAAGTCCAAGTGATCCCGGAACAGCTGTGCGGTTTAATCCGGATCAAAGAAGTCAAAGCAATCGATATCAAAAATATCCCCGACGCCCTCAATGGTATTATAAAACATTTAGCCAATGAAAAGTTTGGGGATAAAGAGTGGTATTTTGATTGGAAATAGGAAGTAAATCTCTTTTTTCTCCTCAAGAAAATCGCCACTAGAGTTTCAAGCCACAAAACAGAAAGGACAATATTTTATAGAAATTAGTATGAGCTGATTAAAAAAGCTGTTGCAAAATCAATCTATTTTGCAACAGCTTAAGAGTTTAAAATAATCAAATCATCACTTATTTACTTCAATTCACTTTCAACAAACCGCTTGATCCGTTCCAATCCTTTTTCAATCTTCTCCATTGAGGTTGCGTAAGACAATCTGATATACCCAGGGGCGCCAAAGCCTGTACCGGGTACAACTGCTACGTTCGCTTTTTCCAGTAAGACCTCAGCAAAATCATCACCATTATTGATAATCTTCCCGGCTAAATCTTTTCCGATCAACCCGCTGATGTTGGCAAATACATAAAAGGCACCTTCGGGTTTGCGACAACTGATTCCCGGAATTTGATTGATAACATTAACCATGTAATCGCGGCGTTTTTTGAACTCCTGTACCATTTGGTTAATCTCGTTTACCGGAGGCTGTCTGAGTGCTAGGGCACTGGGCGATTGACAGAAGGTTACCGGATTTGAGGTACTGTGACTCTGTAAATCACCAATTGCTTTGATTATTTTAGCGTCTCCAACCGCATAACCGATTCGCCAACCGGTCATCGCAAATGTCTTTGCCACTCCATTGATAATAATTGTTTGTGCTTTGATCTCCGGATTTAAAGCTGCAATACTATGGTGAGTGTTCTCATAGATCAATTGTTCATAAATCTCATCCGAAATCACCAAAATTTTATGTGTTACCGCTACTTTCGCAATCGCTTCCAGTTCAGCTTTGGAATAGACTGCTCCGGTTGGATTTGAAGGACTGTTTAACACTAACGCCACTGTCCGGGGAGTAATTGCTGCTTCAAATTGAGCCGCTGTCATCCTAAAACCAGCCGCCTCAGTTGTCTGAATAAAGACCGGTTTTGCTCCGGCAAGGACCACCTGCTCAGAGTAGCTAACCCAATAAGGAGCGGGAATAATCACTTCATCACCCGGATCACAGATTACCTGAAACAGATTGTATAATGCATGTTTCGCTCCACAGCAAATGACAACTTCATTGGGATTATACTTCAATCCATGATCCCGTTCCATTTTGTAGCAGACTGCCTCTTTAAGCTGTAATGTTCCAGAGGCTGGTGTATATTTGGTTTCACCCCGGCGGAGTGAATTAATCGCCTCCTGCGTGATACCCTCGGGAGTATCAAAATCGGGCTCTCCGGCTCCAAATCCAATAACATCCATCCCCTCTTGAATCATCTGTTTTGCTTTTGCATCAATTGCTAATGTTGGAGATGGATGAATCCCTAATGCTCGTTGAGATAACTTCATTTAAGTGCCGCTCCTTAAAACCATTTTTCAAATATTAAAACAAAATTGCCTCTTCTCGTTTTCGACCATTACTCAATAAATCCTGCCAGCCATTTCATGAATACAGTATTTTAATAAATTTTTAAAATTTAATCAAAACACTTAGTTCTCAAGAAAATTCAAGCCTTAATATTTAGATCTTACATAAAGGGTTTTTGATTAACAAGCGATAATATTAGTAAGTAACTACCTAATATAGTATATGGTCTAATTGAGTCAAAGTAAATGGTTTTCTTGCATGAACACAAGATCTTTTTAGTAATTAAGACTATCCGGAAAAAAAGGGGGTTTTTTGATTGTCGAAAAAAATCGGAGTTCTAACCGGTGGCGGTGACTGTCCCGGACTGAACCAGGTAATCAGGGCAGTAGTAAAAACAGCAATCACCAAATACAACTACGAAGTGATCGGTTTTCGCGATGGGTACCGCGGTCTGGTTGAAAACGACTATCTGCCACTCGATCTCAATGCTGTATCCGGGATCATCAGTCGTGGCGGCACCATCCTGGGATCATCCAATCGTGACAATCCTTTTCATTATAAAGTTAATGTTAATGGCGAAATTCAATATCGGGATCTGTCGGATCAAGCAATTGAAAATGTTAAAGCGTTAGGAATTGAAGCCTTGGTAATTATCGGTGGTGACGGTACCTTAAGCAGCGGCCGTGATTTTGCAAAGAAAGGCTTGCAGGTCGTAGGGGTTCCGAAAACAATCGATAATGATCTGGACGTTACTGACACTACCTTTGGTTTTATGACTGCAGTCAATACGGCTACTGATGCACTCGACAAGTTACATACAACCGCCGAATCCCACCATCGTATTATGCTGCTGGAAGTCATGGGACGCTATGCTGGTTGGATTGCATTGTACTCCGGGATCGCTGGAGGCGCTGATGTAATCTTGATTCCTGAGATTCCCTACCAAATTGATAAAGTTGCCCAAAAGATCATCAGCCGCAAAAAAGCTGGGAAACATTTCAGTATTGTCGTTGTTGCTGAGGGCGCTAAACCGGAAGGCGGCTCCATGCATGTTCAAAAAGTAATTGCCGATAGTCCCGATCCGATTCGCTTAGGCGGTATCGGGCAGCAAGTAGCCGAACAATTAGAAGCAGCCACTGGGATGGAGTCCCGCGTGACTGTTTTGGGACACCTACAGCGCGGCGGGCAACCATCCGCATTTGACCGGATTCTATCAACCAGGTATGGTGTTGCAGCAGTTGACTTGATTGCTAAAGGCGAATACGGAATGATGGTCAGCCTGCAAGGAGCAGAAATCAAAGCAGTCCCGATTGAACAAGCTGTTGGCAAGATCAAAACCGTTGACCCTTATGGCGAATTGGTTCAAGTGGCACGAAATGTAGGAGTTGAGTTTGGGAATTAAATATTTAAGCGGTTGGGACTAATAGTTTCAACCGCTTTTTTGATCACTCTTCCTCGTAGACCACATTACTCAGCATCATCACCGGAGCAAGCCCATCGGAAAAATACATCGTATCATCATAATAGGCAGGGATCTTCAATGTCCCATCCTGATCAATATAACCCCATTTCCCCCTGATCTTCACCGCAGCCAGACCATCGGAGAATTTCCGGGCATCATCGAACCGCCCCTGAATGATCGGTTTAAATGATTGATCAATATAGCTTACAGTATCACCGGTCTTAATTATTGAATATCCTTCAGAGAAATCGATATAGTTATCAAACTGTGGCTTGACCGATATTTGACCCGTTTTGTTGATATAGCCCCATTTCCCATTAATTTTGACCGGAGCCAGTCCATTACGAAACGGTCCGCCATCATCAAATTGGGGACGGATCACAATCTTACCTTGTCGATTGATGTAACCATACTTGTGATTAATTTCAACGATAGCCAATCCTTCCGAAAAGATGGTCGGTTTCAGTAATTGCGGTCTGATAACAATCTTTCCCTGTTTATTAATGAAAGCATAACGGGCTTGATCCGGCAGTAAGACTGCCGCCAACCCTTCGGAAAATTTATAAGCATCGACAAATTGCGGCTTTATCACATACTTCCCATTCTGATCAATAAATCCCCATAGACCGCCTTTTTTCTCCTGGACAGCTGCCAGTCCTTCCGAAAAAACAACCACATTATGATATTTAAAATCAATAACTAACTTGCCGTCACGATTTACAAAACCCCATTTACCCAGCTTGTCCACTGTTAGATAAGGCGGTTTCGCCTGCGCGGTTATCTCGCCCCAACAGAGGATTGGGAGCAAAATCATTATCAGCATCAATAAAGATCTTTGTTTCATTACGGTTACCTCGTTATACTAACAAAATTAAATTAAAATAATGCTCAATATATAATTATACTTATAATTCTAAATCGCCTTCAATAATCAAAATTTAGCTCTGCCTGTTAGTGGAAATTTAAATTAACTAAGAATTATTGCTTAGTTAACTATTACTTAGTTTTTTAATTACATTATAAAGAATCTTTGTTCCTCGTTCCAGGTTATCAATTGAGATCCGTTCATCAATTCCATGCATCCGTTGCAAATCTTCTTCAGTTATCAAAATCGGGACAAAGCCATAGGCCGTAACTCCCTTCTGCCGGAAATAGCGCGAATCGGTTCCCCCTGGTGATAAATACGGAACTAAGACTGCCCGCGGATCTTCCTCCCTGACAGTCTCCTCCATTATTCTGAAGAGTTCCGTGTTAACCGGTGATTCGGTAGGAGCAGCGGCATGAATTATCTCAAACTTGACATCAGGAGTATTGATATAATTTTGAAGCTTCTCTAAAAACTGTTCCGGAGTTTCACCGGGCAACAGCCGGCAATCCAGCGTTACTTCGCAACATTCCGGCAAGACGTTTGTCTTCTCACCCGCTTTGATTATTGTCGGAGTAACAGTATTATAGAACATCGCTTCCACTGAACGTTCCCCTTTAAAATGGCGTTTGGCAAACATCTGCAGGCTGAAATCAAGTGACCCCGACTCCTCCGGCAGTCTTAACCCCCGCGTTTTAGCCAATTTGAACAGATACTGCCTGGTTGTCTCCGTCAGGACCATCGGTTGCTTATGACGCCCTAACCTGGTTAAAATGTTCGCCAAGCGTGTTATTGCATTATCTTTGGTCGGCATTGAAGCATGTCCGGGTGTACCCTGAACAGTCAGTTTCACCCATAAAACACCTTTCTCACCATTTTGACAGGTATAAACCGGAATCCCATTGCGAATCATCCCTTCACCACCTTCGTTGATCACGTATTCGGCAGCTTCAATTCCCGGGATCTGCTGTTTCATCAGCCAATCCATGCCAAAGTCGCCACCGGCCTCTTCATCAGCAGCAGCGACCAGAATCAGATCACGATTTGGAGTCAACCCGCTTTGTTTATATAACACCAAGGCCATCAGTTCCATGGCAAGCATCCCCTTCATATCAAGCGCGCCGCGCCCCCAAACATAACCGTCACTGATTTCGCCGGCAAATGGTTGGTGGGTCCATTGAGCAGCATTTGCGGCTACAACATCCAAATGTGATAAAAGGATCAGTGGTCTGCCCGTTCCATTACCCCTAACAGTAGCAACTAAATTACCGCGCTTTGAAGCTGATGCATAAATAGTTGCCTCAATCCCTTGCCGGTTACAAAATTCCTGAAGATATAACGCTGCTTCATATTCATTTCCCGGGGGATTGGTCGTATTGATTCGAATCAAATCAACTAATAACTGTGTAACCTCGGATCGAACTTTCTCCCAGCCTATATTCATCATCAGACCTCCAGCAACAAATTTTTCAATAGCAAATTTTATCTTAGGTAAAGTTCCACATCATCCAGGAATATCCTCTTCATTTACCTTGCAATAAATTAGGATCGCCTGGAATAATCAAACCACCACTCCCACTATAAATCCTAGGAACTTCTCCCATTATTACAGCCTCAACCAACGGAACTTTGGCAGTAATATCAATATCGTTTCTTACCAGCGGGACCACCACTTTAAGATTGGCGTTAATCGTTAAAAAGATCTGGTGCCGTACCTGATTGATACCGGCAGCCTGAAAACTGTCTTCAATTCGATTTTCAACAAAACCGATCGGCTGTATTTTTACAGGTACATATGGCCCTAAATTAGCAAACAGTTTTATACCCAACGCTTCTCCTAAAGGAATGGACACCTTCTGTTTCGGTAAATTATGTAATTCTTCCTGAATCACTTGGGTTGCCTGGACCGCAATTTGATTGATTGCTCCAGTATTGGGATGAATAAAGGATACTTTACCATCATTGTCAAAACTGATATCAACCAAACTTTGATAATTAATATTGGGAATAACTTTTAGCCTGACAGCATCATTGATTACCTGTAAAGCAACCTGGCGGACCTTGAATTCGGCAATGGTACTTAAAGCTGGCTGCAATTTGAAGTCCAGCAGATAAAAACTGCTAATTGAGACTAATATAAAGACGATCACGGTAATTACTGTTGAAAACAGTCGTCTTTTATAGGGCGGGATTTGAATCGGGTTTAACCGTCGCGTTAATTTAAAGCGCATTCTATTTCCCCTACTATTAAATTATTTCCAAAAAAATCAGATTTAACATCGCAAATTGACTACTACAATAATATGTGGCTAAAACAAAACTATTAAAGTCAAATCTTACCTTTTAGTAAAATTTTGCTTTATGCTATAATTATTAACAGGTAATTTTGGTTTAATCTTGTATTATTTATTATTATCTATTTCAATAATCAGACTCTTGGAGGAAATAATACTGATGCGCTCGAAAAAACAAACGCGTTCCACTGCTCGAACCAGTCGGATCAGCGCCTGGACAATAACACTAACTGTTTTAGTCGGAATTATTGTTGGTTTCTTTGTCATTTTAATGATTCACATCGGTGGTCCCGGTGTTGAAATCCTGCCTCCGCCCAAAAGAACCACCATCTTCTATGATATTAATAAAAGAGAGTATTCCCGGATTTTTATAGAGAACCGCCTGGAAATTCCGCTTCATCAAATGCCTGATTATATGAAAAAAGCAATCATCAATGTCGAGGACGCCCGTTTTTATGAACATTCCGGAATTGACCTGATTGCGATCGCCAGAGCAATCTGGATTGATATTAAAGGCGGAGCTTTGCTTCAGGGTGGCAGTACTATCACCCAGCAATTAGCCCGAAATGTACTGCTAACCCAGAAGAAAGAATTATCACGAAAGCTTCAGGAAGTTCTGCTGGCGATGAAGATCGAACGCAATTATACCAAAGATGAAATTCTAGAGCGTTATTTAAATCAAATATACTTTGGCCATGGTGCTTACGGTGTGGAGGCCGCATCAAGAATGTACTTCGGCAAGAGTGTTACGGAGCTTGACCTGCACCAAATTGCACTGATTGCCGGATTACCCAAAAACCCGCACGGATATTCTCCATATGTTAACCCTGATAAAGCTAAAGAACGCCGTGCTGTAGTATTGAACCAAATGGTTAAATATGGGACAATCTCGCAGCAGCAAGCTGAGATCTATAAAAATAAACCTCTTGATGTGATTCCTCAAACAAAGTCTCAACAAGAGGCTGCCTATTTCACTAGCTATGTTATTCAAAAACTTAAAAACCGAATCACTGAAGAGGCTCTCTATACGGGTGGTTATAAAATTTATACCACGTTAGATCCGGCAATGCAAAAAGCGGCCGAAGAAGCAGTCGCTAATTTAACCGGCGGAACTGCCGACAAACAAGGTGTGCTGCAGCCGCAAATCGCGTTGGTAGCCCTTGACCCTCAAACCGGTCATATTAAAGCAATGATTGGCGGAAGGAACTTTGCTAACACTCAATTAAACCGCGCCGTCGCAGCATACCGCCAGCCGGGTTCAGCAATCAAACCTTTTGTCTACACTGCCGCTATTGATAGTGGCCGGTACCATCCTGGATCAATAATGGATGATGAACCAGTAAAGTTTGGAAGATATGCGCCGCAGAACTATGACCGTAAATTCCGGGGTAAGATTTCATTACGTCATGCATTGGAAGCATCCGTAAATACTATTGCCGTCAAGTTAGTTGATGAACTTGGCCCCAGTACCATTGCAAGATATGCCAAGCAGATGGGATTAACCAGTCTCGTCCTCAGCGGCTCTGTAAACGACCTGAATTTAGCTTCCCTGGGATTAGGCGGATTAACCAAAGGCGTAACCCCCTTAGAATTAACGGCAGCATATGTTCCATTTGCCAATAAAGGTATTTGGATGGAACCAATTGCAATCCTTGAAGTTAGGGACGCTGACGGTAATCTTCTCTTTGAAGAACATTCACAAAAACGAGTTGCGTTACGTGAAGAGACAGCTTACCAAATGACTGACATGTTACGTGGTGTAATCAGCAGAGGTACCGGAAGAGCGGCCGCCATCAACCGACCGGCAGCCGGCAAAACCGGTACATCAAGTGATTATACCAATGCCTGGTTTGTAGGTTATACTCCTGAACTTGTAGCTACAGTATGGATTGGCAATGACTCCCAAAAGATCCCGGTCCGATTAAACGGCGCTTATGTCAGCAGCAGTCGCGCGGCTCAAATCTGGGGTATCTTTATGCGTAAAGCATTAGCAGGGACACCAATAACCGATTTTAAAGCGCCGGAAGGACTGATCGCCAGTGTTAGTATTTGTAGTGAAACCGGTCAATTAGCAACTCCATTCTGTCCTGATGTCCGTTATGAATCATTTATTTCTGATAACGAACCGACCGAAAAATGTGAACTGCATGGAATTATTATTGAGGAGGAACCCAATAATCAAACTCCAAATAACCTGCCTGATAATATTAATGATCCGGAGACTAATGTTAAACCACCGTTACCGGGAATAATCCAACAACCAAAACCTGCTCCTTCTCCACAGACTGCACCGCAACCACGAAAGAGAATAATGGTCCGAATCTGTACCGAAAGTGGCCTAATCGCAACAGCTGCTTGTCCCGACAGCGTGGTTGTCTCTGAGATGTTTGTTGAAGGTGAAGAGCCAAGAGCACATTGTAATATTCATAACTAAAATATAAAAAGGGGTTGCAATCTGCAACCTCCTTTTTAATTTTAAGATGTAATACCTTTAAAAATTGAACCTGACTTTCACAAATCTTTCTGCCAATCTACCAAATCAAAACTGCATTATCCTCCACTTGCTGCAGCGAAATCCACACCGGTCAAATGTCTCCTTTTTCACTGCACTCACCTCTCTGATAATTATTAAATATTATTTCTACAAAAATAACATATTATATACAAGTTAGATCTAATTAATGGAATTATCGGCTTCCAATTTGAAATATGAATAAGATAGCACACAATAATAACAGTAATAAAAAATTTACTCTTCCGGAGGATCATCGATGGCACAAATACCAAGCAACAATTACATTTCCAATCCAACATCGGTTTCGGAATTGAATATTAATATACGAACCAAAGGATTTAAAAGTCCTGCAAGTTGGCGTGATCAGGTCCTATACTTTTTACTTCCCGATCGTTTCAGTGATGGATTGGAAACAACCAAAAACCGTCCGTTGTTTGACATCAATAATCCATCATTATATAGAACTAACAATCGGCCGAAATGGATAACTGCCGGAAAAGAGTTTCAAGGCGGTACCATCAAAGGGATTACCAGCAAACTAAGTTACCTCCAAAACCTTGGGGTGACTACGATCTGGATCGGACCAATCTGGCAACAGCGAATTGATCAGAATGATTCTTATCACGGTTACGCAATTCAAAATTTTCTTAATGTCGATCCCCGCTTTGGGACGATTGCGGATTTAATTGAACTGATTGAACAAGCCCATCAGCGTTCCATCTATATTTTACTTGATGTTATTTACAACCATACCGGCGATAATTGGTTTTATTACAAAGATGGTCAATTTTATAACAAACTCCCTTACCGCCATCATCCTAAGTATGACTTTGGCGCCTGGCGTTCTCAAGACGGCCTTCCTACAGCAACAATCAATAGTTTGTTAGATGGTGTCTGGCCGATCGAATTACAAAATCCCGAATGGTATTCACGCCATGGTAAGATTGAACGTTGGGATCCCGAGCCATGGGAGGATCCGCTCCATCCTGACTGCCAATTTCGTAAAGGTGACTTTATTAACTTAAAAAGCTTCGATTATCAATATGAAGAACTTTTAAACGTAATGATCCGCATCTTTCAATATTGGATTGGATTGACTGATTGCGATGGTTTCCGGATAGATACTGTCAAACATCTGCCATGGGATGTCTCCCGGATTTTTTGCGGCGCAATTCATGAATATGCGGAATCAATCGGCAAGGATAATTTTCTTTTATTAGGTGAAGTATGCGGTGGCAGTGAAATGATCAAAAACTATTTGGAGATCTTCGGACGCAACATCGATGCTTCGCTCGATATTGGCGAACCGGCTGAACGCTTGGAAAAGATGATTAAGGGAATCGGAGATCCTAAATTATTCTTTGAGCAATTTAGCGAGAAAGATATCTTAGGTTCACACCGCGACACCGGACGTTATCATGTCTCGATCCTTGATGATCATGACCGGGTTGGCCGCCATAAATGCCGGTTTGCTACCGGCATCACCAGTCCGTACCGTTATCTTCAAACAGCACATGCTGTAGGTGTTCAACTCACTACTTTAGGAATCCCCTGTATTTATTACGGAACCGAGCAGGCTTTTGACGGTACCGTTGATCAACACGATTATTCAGTCCAAGGATTCGAACCGGATGGCGAATTACTCTATGCTGACCGTTATATCCGCGAGTCAATGTTTGGCAGTGAGTTCGGCGCTTTTGAGACCAGCGGTTGTCACTTTTTCAATCCGGAACACCCTACTTATCTGCGGATAGCGGCAATCTGCAAAATCAGGCAACAAAACAACAAAGTTGGATTAGCACTACGACGCGGCCGGCAATA
This sequence comes from Bacillota bacterium, assembly GCA_029553165.1. Lineage (GTDB taxonomy): Bacteria > Bacillota > UBA4882 > UBA8346 > UBA8346 > JAKPCT01. Next base: position 22,704 of record JAKPCT010000115.1, on the reverse strand, counting down.
CTTCCGTGAAACTTCAGTTTTGGGAAAACCATTCTCCTATCCCAATGCCAACGAGTTGGTTGCCTGGTCACGCATCCTTGTCGATAAAGAAGTGGTCATTGCTTTAAACACCAACAACGAAGCCGAACGTGGCGCGGAGATCACCATCCACGCTCCCTTTTATCAGACAAACAACTCGTTAATCATCTTATATGATGGCAGTTGGAGCGACGACCGGTTGAAGTATCCGGAAAAATATCCCCCTGAATCCATCCCGGTCAAAAGACACCCCGATGGCCGGGTAACCGTATCGCTAGTGCTACCTCCAGCCGGAATGGTCATTTTGGGTTAATAATAAGTCACCTAAGCTCAACTACGGTTGCTCCCAAACCACCTTCATTCTGTTCGGCAAAAGCCACGGACTTAACCATCGGATGCTCCCGAAGATGTTTTTGGACTGCCTGACGCAACGCGCCTGTCCCTTTACCATGAATCACCCGGAATTTCTTTAAACCTGCTAACATTGCTTGGTCAAGATATTTATCCAGTTCATATAATGCTTCATCAACCGTCATTCCGCGGAGACTGATTTCGGTTGCGATATTTTGGGCCGCCTCCATTCCGGTTGTCCCTACCTTACGCAGCAGGCGTTCCACTTTTTTAACTTGATTGTCAACGATCAACTCCAGATCAGTTAACGGAAGGGTTACTTTCATGATCCCCAGCTGGACTAAGGCTGTATCATTACCCAATTCAACAATTGTTCCGAATTGATTCAGCGAAATTGCCCGCACCCGACTGCCATTTTTGAATTGTTCCATATTAACCTTCCGTTGCGATTCGGACTGGTTGGGTTTCTCCTCCAATTGCTTAATCTGTTCCGTAATCTCCTGACGAGCTTCATTTATAATGCTATTAAGCTCCTCCTGTGAAGCTTCTTTTAAACGCCGCATCAGGTTTTCGCTTTCACGCCGCGCTTCCAGTAAGATTTCCCGGGCTTCAGCTTTGGCCTGACGGAGTAACTCTTCTTTCTCTGCATTGAATTTTGATATCTCTGACTCATAACGCTGCTTATATAATTCACTTTTTGCCCGAGCTTCTTCACTTAACAGTCGGTCTTCACGGGCTTTACGCCGGTCGTTCTCGATCTGTTTCAACATCTCTTCAACCTGCGCTGCTTCCGCCGAGATATAACCGCGGGCATTGGTGATCAAAAAATCCGGCAGCCCAAGCTTTGAGGCAATTTCAAATGCCTGACTGCTCCCCGGCAATCCGATAATCAAATGATAGGTCGGGCGTAATGTTTCAATATCAAACTCCACTGAAGCATTTTCAATTCCGTCAGTTTTATAGGCAAAGGCTTTCAATTCACTATAATGAGTGGTGGCAACCGTCCGAACACCTAAATGGTGCAAATGGGACAAAATACTCATTGCCAAAGCCGCGCCCTCGGTAGGATCGGTGCCGGCCCCAAGTTCATCCAACAGTACCAGACACTCCGGTCCGGTCACTGCATCGATGATCTTCACAATTTGCGTCATATGCGCCGAAAACGTTGACAGACTCTGTTCAATACTCTGTTCATCCCCAAGGTCACAATAGATTGCCTCAAAGATGTTAATCCGTGACCCTAACAAGGCCGGAATATGAATCCCTGATTGCGCCATCAACGTTAATAGACCAACCGTCTTTAAAGTTACGGTTTTACCACCGGTATTTGGCCCAGTAATAACCAACGTATCAAATGTCTTTCCTAAGGTAACTGTGATCGGAACTACTTTCCCGGTTAACAAAGGATGCCGTGCTTCGAGCAGCTCAACAACACCGTCAGTACCAAGCTCCGGTTCGATTCCACGAATCTCAATACTGTAACGGGCTTTAGCAAAGGCCAGATCCAGTCGGGCAAGGATCTCAAGCGTAATCGTTAAATCAGCACTAATCTCTTTTACTCTATGGGTTAAATCAGCTAAAATCCGATTAACCTCTTCAACCTCTTGGGTTTCAATCAACCGCAATTGGTTGTTAAGTTCAACCACCGCCATCGGTTCAATAAAAAGAGTGGCCCCACTGGAAGACTGATCATGGACAATCCCCGGAAACAACGAACGATACTCCTGCTTTACCGGGATAACATACCGGTCATTCCGGACCGTAATCAGCAAGTCTTGCAAATATTTGGCATTTTCACTGGAATGAATAATTGAATCCAGCTTATCACGGACCCGGTTTTGAATCACTTTCATCTGGGAACGTAATGAGTGCAACTTGGGGCTGGCGCTATCCAAAACTTCTCCCTCAGGTCCCAAACACCGTTCAATCTCCCGTTCCAGCCACGGATAACTTCCCAAACGCTGTCCCCAATCAAGTAAATATTCGAGATTATCAGGGTGGGAGGTGATAAACTCCTTCATTAGGCGGGCCGCTCTGACAGTTGACCCAACTTCCAATAACTCCGTTGGACTTAAGGTCGCATTGATCGCTGCGCGTTTGACAGCAGCAGTAATATCAAAGATCCCGCCCAATGGTACCCGTTCGGCCAGACTAAGCAATGTTACCGCTTCCGATGTTATTCGCAACGCTTCTTTGATCAGCGTAGGACTGGTCAATGGCTGCAACTCTCTTACCAGCGCTTTGCCACGCATTGATCCGGCATAACCTTCGATTTTGCTGATGATCTTATCATATTCCAGTACTTTTAAAGTACGTTCATTCACTTGGTCAATCTCCTTAAAAATATAATCACGATTTAAAACTGGGTACTGATTGCAAAATCCAGCAATTACTACCCAAGCATTATTATATTACTCTACCGGAGGTTTGTCATTAACGTTTATCAAAATCCACCCGAAATAAAAAACGGAGGATTACCCCCCGTTTGCTTTTAACACACTGACACAACCTGCATCTTCGGTACCAAGGCTTCATTCCAAACCTCATCCATCGACTCAACCAGGACAATCTTGATGTTTTTAGCAATATTGGCCGGAATTTCTTCAAGATCTTTAGCATTATCCTTCGGTACCAAGACCTTCTTAATTCCGCCACGATGCGCTGCTAAGATCTTTTCCTTTAAACCGCCGATTGGCAGAACTCTTCCCCGTAAGGTTATCTCTCCGGTCATTGCCACATCTTTGCGGGTTGGACGTCCGGTTAAGGCTGATACAATTGCGGTTGCAATCGTAATCCCGGCTGAAGGACCGTCCTTAGGAATCGCGCCTTCCGGAACATGAATATGAAGGTCATAACGTTCATAAAAATCTTCTTCAATCCCAAGCTCATTAGCCCGACTGCGAATATAACTGAATGCAGCCTGAGCAGATTCCCGCATTACTTCGCCCAACTTTCCGGTAAGCAGCAAATGGCCTTTACCTTTAACTACTGATACTTCGACCATTAAAATGTCACCGCCAACCTCGGTCCATGCCAAACCAGTGGTTACACCAATTTGATCCTGTTCTTCAGCCATATTATGACGGTATTTAGGCGCTCCTAAAAATTTCTGCAGATTGTTCTTGCCAAGCCGAACTACCTTCTTCGAATTTTGGACAATCTCTTTTGCCGACTTACGGCAAACCGTTGCCAACTGCCGTTCCAGATTACGAACCCCGGATTCGCGGGTATAGCCATTAATAATTTGACGGATAATTGGCTCTGGCATTATTAAAGTTTTATCAGTCAAACCATGTTCCTTAGCTTGTTTGGGTAATAGATGCCGCTTCGCGATCTCCACTTTCTCTTCTTCGGTATAACCGGTAAGGTTAATAACCTCCATCCGGTCTAACAACGGACGCGGAATCCCATGATAGGTGTTAGCCGTTGTGATAAAGAGCACTTTTGAAAGATCAAAGGTGAGTTCAAGATAATGATCACCAAACGCATTATTCTGTTCCGGATCTAATACTTCCAACAATGCCGAAGATGGGTCACCCCGAAAATCCATACTCATCTTATCAATCTCATCAAGTAAAATGACCGGATTTTTCGAGCCGGCTTGTTTCAGGATTTGAATAATTTTACCAGGCATGGCACCAACATAAGTGCGCCGGTGTCCTCTGATCTCTGCTTCATCACGCACACCACCGAGTGAAAAACGGACAAACTTCCGGTTTAAGGCCCGCGCCACTGATTTTGCCAACGAAGTCTTGCCAACTCCCGGCGGTCCAATCAAACACAAAATTGGTCCTTTTAACTGTTTCGTCAACTGACAAACAGCCAAATACTCTAAAATACGTTCCTTTACTTTTTCAAGACCATAATGGTCCTCGTTTAAGATCTCCTCTGCCAGATTGACATCCAGACAGTCTTCAGTCTCAATATTCCATGGTAAGGACAAAACCCAATCAATATAGTTGCGGACAACAACTGCCTCAGCTGCCATTGGAGGCATTTTGGCTAAACGGTCAATCTCTTTCTTTACCTTTTCGTCTGCTTCTTTAGGTAGTTGTAATTCAGCCAGTCTCACCTTTAACTCTTCAACTTCGGCAGCCCGTTCATCAGCATCGCCTAGCTCTTTTTGAATGGCTTTCATCTGTTCCCGGAGATAATATTCGCGTTGGGTCTTCTCCATCTGTTTCCGGACCCGAACATGAATCTTACGTTCAATCTCTAAAATATCAATCTCTTTTACTAAGAAACCACAAAGAACTTCCAATCGTTTTCGGGCTGAATCCGCCTCTAAGATTAATTGTTTTTCTTCCACTTTGAGATTAAGGTGGGAAGCAATAATATCTGCCAGTCTGCCGGGATCATCAATATTAGCAACCGAACTCAATACTTCCGGAGGCACTTTCTTTCCTAATTTGATATATTGTTCAAATTGAAAGAGAGTCGTCCGCATTAAAGCTTCGGTTTCATTACCCTTTTCTTCAGTCTCCACCATAAATGTAACCCGCACCCGGTGATGTGGCTCTACCTGAAGATACTCGACAATATTGACCCGACAAATCCCTTCAACCAAAACACGAATCGTACCATCCGGCAGCTTCAGCAGTTGTTTAATCTCAGCCAAGGTTCCAATATTATAAATATCTTCGGTATTTGGGTCGTTTAACTTAGCTTGACGTTGTGCAGCCAGTACAATTAAACGCTCATTCACCATTGCCTCTTCAAGAGCACTGATTGATTTTTCTCTACCAACATCAAGTGGCACAACCATATAAGGAAATACGATCATACCTCGTAATGGCAATAAAGGGAGTGTCTCTTTAAAAGGGGCGGTCTCACGCTCTGGATTACCTGCATTTAACAACTGATACCACCTCCATTTTTGCAATAAAACCAACTGATTTAATGTTACGCAATACAATGGCTCCTTACCTAAACAATGTTGTTAATCTTTCAAAAATAACCAGCAAATCAAAGAATACTGTTCTTTCGGAACGGAAACAAAAAAATAATAGAATTCAGAAACTAATTCGCTTTTTTAAAAAAAGATCCTTTCAGTAATTAATGGTGAAACATCCAAATTAAATGAGAATCTTTAAAACCCGACTAAATTGTTGCTCAAAATTCCGCAGCGATCAAATTCTGCAATTCTTCCCACTTCTGGTAGAGTTCATTTAAGGTTTGGTCGATCGTTTCCAACTCCTTACTAAGTTCCATACTCTTTATATAATCGGCATGAAGCTGTGGATCATTTAATAAGTTATAGAGCTCGTCCTTGCGAAGCTCTAAATTATTAATCTCGGTTTCAACTTCTGCCAAATTACGCTGTGCCCGCCGAAGTTGACGCTGTAACTCCTTACTCTGTTCCCGTTGTAACTGAGCATCTGATTTCGTTACGTTCTGGCGTTTATTTGCTGCCGGTGATTCCTGCGCAGTAATATAGTTATGGTAATCGTTATAAGATTCAAAATGGAACAGCTCACCGTCGATTATCGCAATATAACGGTCAACCACCCGCTCCAAAAAATAGCGGTCATGTGAAACGACCATTATGGTACCATCATAGCCCGCAAGCGCCTCTTCAATAACCTCGATTGAATCCAAATCCAAATGGTTGGTAGGTTCATCCAGGATCAGAAAATTTGCCGGTGAAAGCATCAATTTGATCAAGCCTAACCGTCTTCTTTCACCACCACTTAGATCCTTAACTTGTTTAAAAACATCTTCGCCACTGAATAAAAAATGTCCCAGAATAGTCCGGGCTTCAGTATTATCAAGGTCAAATGCGTTAACCAACTGGGAAAAGGGGGTCCCCTCCAAATCAGACTCGTCCTCAATTTGACTAAAATACCCTGGGTATACCTCATATCCAAGTCTTAATAACCCTTGATCCGGCTTTTCAAACCCCAAAATCATCCGTAATAAGGTTGTCTTCCCCACTCCATTGGGGCCAATCAGGCCTACTTTATCGCCTGCTTCCAATTGAAAGCTGGCATTATTTAAAATTACTTTATTATCATACTTTTTAGCCAGATTTTCGATCTGTAATACATTGCGTGAGCTTTTACTGTTAGTTTCAAATTTAAGAAGCATTGTTTTATCATTGATTTTTGGTTTTTCGATTCTTTCTTCTTTGGCAAGCCGTTTCTCAATACTATGGGCTTTCCGTTTGATCTTCTCACCGGCTCCCGCTTCGCGCACAAACCTCTCCAACCGGGCCAACTCTTTAGCTTGTTTGAGATATGCTTTGGTTTGAGCCTTTAACTGTTCCTCTTTCTGTTGGCGATACGCTGTATAATTACCCTTATAACGCTTGACTTTGCCAAATTCGATCTCCAAAAAACCTTGGACTACTTTATTGAGAAAATGGCGATCGTGTGATACTAATAATACCGCTCCTTGATAATCCGCCAAAAAGTTTTCCAACCACTCCACTGCTGCCAAATCAAGATAGTTAGTGGGTTCGTCCAAGATCAAAAGATCATTTTCCAGCAACAATAATTTCGCAAGCGCCAATCTGGTCTTTTCGCCACCACTCATAATAACTGCCGAGTCATTCCAACGGTCGGTTGGAAATCCCAACCCGCGCAATACTCCTTGAATTCGGCCTTCGATCTGATATCCACCGGCAGTTTCAAATTCTTCGTTCAACCGGTGAAACTCATTGATCAGACTATCAAGTTCTTCCTGGCTAATCCCGGGGGTATTCATCTGTTCCTGCAAATTATTGATTCGTTGTTGCAGGTGGTCTAAATCCTTAAAAACCGAACGTAACTCATGATAGATTGATTTTTCACTATCAAAGACCGGTTGTTGCGGTAAGTAGCCAATCCGGCAGTTTTGAGCCCACCTTACTTCACCACGATCATAATCTTCAATTTTGGTTAAAATGTTGATCAATGTAGTCTTACCACAACCATTGCGTCCGACTAAAGCCCATTTCTCGCCATGATTAATCTCTAAATTAATCCCTTTTAAGATTGCCGTTGCGCCATAAAATTTTTCTAAGTTCTCAACCTGTAATAAAGCCATCTTTCATTTCCTTGCCTGTTAAAATTGCGATTATTTGATTATTCCAATATTATCAAGCGGCCAAAAACGCCACCATGCTTTACCTTTAATATTCTTGATTGGAACAGTGCCCCATTCCCGGCTATCGCGGCTGAAGTTGCGATTGTCCCCCATAACAAAGACTTCACCATCGGGAATAATATATGGACCAAAATCAGCAATCGGTGCCCGTTCCGGTGAAATATACGGCTCATCAAGCGGTTGATTATTGATATAGACAACGCCGTTTTGGATCTGAATCGTCTCTCCGGAAAGCCCAATCACCCGCTTCACAAAATCATCTTTGGAACCGGCACTGGCCGGTGGTTTGAAAATTATAATGTCGTAACGTTTAGGACCGGAAGACCAGTAGGCGGTTTTATTGGACAAAAAACGATCTTGAACCTGAATTGTGGGCACCATTGAAGGAGACGGTACATAACGAGACTCCAAAAAGAACTGATTAATAATTAAAAATAAGATCACTGCCGGAACTACTACTTCAATAACATCCCTGAAAAACTTCTTCATTGAATAAGATTCATTTTGATCCTTTTGTTTAGATTTCGGTTTTTGCTTTGACATCTTTTCCCCCATCACCAAATAAATTTTAATCCTATTGGTAAAACGTAAATTACTCAAAAAAATTGCACCCAATAATTATAACATAAATATTTAACAATAATCAAAAAAATCAGGAGCTCCAATTTGCTCCTGACTAGCGCGGATCATTGCGGGCCGGATTACCATCCCGCATTAATTCTGATAATAATACTAACTTATATCCTTTCTTTCTCAATCCCTGAATCATGCTTGGAAGCGCCAGATGGATCTGTTTGCTGGAATCACTAGCGTGACACAGAATAATTGCGCCCGGAAACGCTTTCGTCAGAATCCGGTTGACCATATATTCAGGACCCGGGTTCTTCCAGTCAAGAGTATCAATTGCCCAGATAATAGTCTCATAACCTAATTCCCGTGCGGTATGAATTACCAAATCATCATAGTCGCCATTGGGAGGGCGGAAATAAGGTACTACTTTGTCAACAATAGTTAGCAATTCCCGGTGGGCTTTATCAATGTTTTGCCAAATTTCTTCCTTCGAATACTGGCTTAAATTAATATGACGGTCACCATGGCTAGCAATTTCATGACCATCGTTATAAATCGATTTTACAGCTTCAGGATGCCTGACCGCCCAAGGACTGGAGATAAAAAAAGTCGCCGGTACCTGATGTTCTTTTAATACTTTTAAGACCAACGGTAACGTCTTTTCGCCCCAACTAATATCGAAAGTCAGACAGACTGCCGGACCCTTTGTTTCAACATAAAAGATCGGCATTTCTTTACTTAGTAAAAAACCATTAGACATTGTCGGTAAACTCATCCGTCCTGAAAAGAAACCCAATCCAAATACCAAGACTAACAAAAAAGAGATTGCTACAAATCTTCGGACTACAATCACTTTCATTGAATAATCCCTCCCTGTGATTAAGATTATTCAATGCCCTATTTGATAAGAACATAAAAAAGAATGGACCCATTCGGATCCATTCATAAATTCTTAAAAATCTTTATTACTTCTTAGCAACAGCATCTTTTAAAGCTTTACCAGCTTTAAATACTGGAACCTTTCTAGCAGCAATTTTGATTTCAGCTCCGGTTTGAGGGTTGCGTCCTTTGCGGGCTTCACGCTTACGAACTTCAAAGCTTCCAAAGCCAACTAATTGAACTTTATCCCCTTTAGCCAATGCTTGAGTCATAGCGGCAAAAACTGCATCAACTGCTTTGCCAGAATCCTTCTTGGTTAAACCGCTTTTTTCGGCAACTTTATCGATGAGTTCGGTTTTGGTCATTTAAACTAGTCACCTCCTTCCAAAAAAATGGAAAGAATTTTAATTAATCTCTAAGGTATATCATGGAAGCTTTAATAATAAACTTTATTCTAGATTTTTCCCTTAACTCCTGCTTTTCAAACAAAAAATCATAAGTTTTTTCAAGAAATATCAACACTTCCGGCAAAAGCCCAGCTAAACACGTTATAAAAATCTAAATTTTTCAAAAAAATTTTTTCAGAAGTGAGCCCAAAAATAAAAAAATGGTCTTTTTTGAGACCATTCATTAAAACAGTTGATTATTATTGAAAAACTTTTACACTGATTGTTTAAAGAATTATACAGATCAATCCTCCAGTACCATCATTAATAATCTTTGACAATGTTTCCTGAAGTTTTTCCTGAGCATTCTCCGGCATTTGCGTGAGTTTCGACTGAATCCCCTCACGGACCAAATCAAACATTGATTTACCAAAGAAATCAGTTTCCCAGATGCGGGCCGGATCCTTCTCAAACTCTTCGGTTAGGTATTTAACAAACTCCTCACCTTGTTTTTCGGTTCCGACAATTGGGGTTACTTCGGTAATAATCTCAGCTCTGATCATGTGAATTGAAGGAGCACTTGCTTTCAGTTTCACTCCAAAACGGTTACCATGACGGATCAATTCTGGTTCCGCTAAAGTGAGCTCATCCAATATTGGCTGGACGATTCCATAACCTTTTTCTCGAACCTGTAATAGTGCCTCGGCAACTTTATCATACTCTTTCTTAGCTACCGACAGTTCTTTCATGATCCGCATCAGGTGATGATCGCCATTAACTGTAAGTCCGGAGATCTCCTCCAGCACTTTAAAGAATAAGGAGCGTTCCGAAAGCATTTCAATATGCGCGCATCCCTCACCCAAATCAATCTCTTTCAAGACCACATCGGAGACATCTTCGACCGTTTTTAACGAAGTTACCACCTGGTCAATGTCGCGGACCTTCTCTACATCAGCTACAGCGGCGATGATCGCTTCTTCAAACCTGCTCCGCAACCAATGGTCAAAATCCAACTCCTCGATCCAATTGGGATAATCCACTTTAATCTCGCGTAACGGGAACATATAAAGCAGTTGCTGAATAATTTGCTCAACTTGACGGGGATTGAGTTGCATACAATTCAGGGCAATCACCGGTACCTGGTATTTTGCTTGCAGCTCAGCAACTAATTGTTCTGTCCATGCATCTTCAGGATTAACGGAGTTTAATAACACCACAAATGGTTTCCCGATTGCTTTCAGTTCATTGATGACACGTTCCTCAGCGTTAAGATAGCTCTCGCGCGGGAAATCAGTAATACTGCCATCGGTTGTAACCACTAAACCTACAGTTGAATGGTCGGTGATGACTTTTTGGGTCCCAATCTCCGCTGCCTCAACAAAACTAATCGGCTCTTCATACCAAGGCGTATAAACCATGCGCGGACCATCTTCAGACTGATAACCAATGGCGCCTTCAACAGCATATCCTACACAATCAACCATTCGTACTTTGAATTTAATATTCTCTCCCACTTGGACCTCAACGGCTTCGCTGGGGACAAACTTTGGTTCGGTCGTCATGATCGTCCGACCGTTTCCGCTTTGCGGCAATTCATCCTGAGAACGCTCGCGGTCATAAGAATTAACGATATTCGGGATAACCATCTGTTCCATAAAACGCTTGATAAATGTTGACTTCCCTGTCCGTACCGGACCAACAACTCCAATATAGATGTCTCCTCCGGTACGCTCGGTGATATCTTTAAAAATATCAAACCTTTCCAATTCGCTTCCCCCCTTCTTTGAAAATTTTAAAATTCAGGTTTCCGGGAAATAACTCATCCCCCCTTTATAAACACAATGCTGTAATAATTTAAACAATATATATATATTGGTTGGTCGATTTCAATATAACTATTTGTTTCTTCTGTTTTGGCCAAAATTTATCACAAGAAAAATACGACATCGATTTGATGCCGTATTGAAAAATCATTCTAGTATTCAAATGTATATTCCAACCTAAAAAATATATTTATAAAAATTCTTTATTTTTCTGCCTTAACTACAAAACTAGATTTAACTGTCTCCAAACTGTTTAATTGATGAAAACCATCAATTTGATACCCATCTGTAAACTCAATATTTTTAAATCCGGATCTTTCTAAAATCAATTGAATTTCTTTCTTCGAATAAAATCTCCGTTCAGTAATAATCTGCTTCTCCCAATCCGGGGCAATATATTCCTGGACGCGGCGCTCAATGTTGTTGATTACAGTCCGCTGATCCCTTAACTTAATTGTTTGATTAGCAACAACCAGATCTTTCTCAAACCATACTCCATTACTCTCCGGATTTTGAAAAGATCTGGGATAAAACAGATCAATTAGTATTAATCCATTGTTACTCAATGACTTTTTTATATTTTGAATAAATCTTTGACATTGGTCAACATCGATTAAATAATTCAATGTATAAAATGTAATCAGGACACGATCAAATTCTTCTTCTAAAGGGCCATTCGAAAAATCGAAATTTTTTAATCGGATTGTCCCCTTTCCAATCTGTTCCTGTAATTTTCGTCCAGCTATTGCTAACATCGCATCAGATATATCTACGCCAAAAACCTTACATCCTGCCTCCGCAAGACTGTTTAGAACCCTTCCCGTGCCACAACCGACTTCTAAGATGTTGTGATGTTCATTGCAATAATGAAGATATAGAGGTAAATCGATCTTAAAATTAGTGGTGTATAGATCATAAAATTGCGCAAACTCTCGATATGTATCAACTGTATTCATTTTTTCACTTTCCTTTTTTAAATTAAAATAATCTCACTACTCATCCAGATTATACTGGGCAATCAATTAAACTAATAATATAATAACCTCTAAATACAATTCAATCGTATTTAGAGGTCACAATACAAAATATAATACTTTCTATTATTTTATTTCAACCATTAACAATATTTAAAAAAAGCAACTCATTTTTTTGATGAAACATAATTAATAATGTCTTGAATACTTTTTATCTGCGCGATTATAGGTCCGTCCTGAGCCCGGTCAACTTTAAAACCAAATTCTTTTTCTAAAGCAACAATCAGATCGACGCTATCTAAACTATCAAGTCCTAATTCATCAAAGATCAATGATTGCTGAGTAATCATATTTTCTTCAATTTCAAACTCATCAACAAATACTTTCTTAACTTTTTCAAAAATCTCAGTCTCCATTAGTATACCTCCTTAGTAATAAAATAGCATTAATTCCTCCAAAAGCAAAACTGTTTTTCATAACCAAATCTATCTTCAATTTTTTAAAATCAGTTAAATAGTTAATCTTTCCACATCGTTCATCCGGATTCTCAAGATTCTTGGTTGGTACCAAACATTCTCGATTGAGCATCTCGAAACAGACAATGCTTTCCAATGCCGCACTAGCTCCTAAAGTGTGACCAAAATGACCTTTCAAACTACTCACATATGGGCTGTATCCTTTTTTGGTAAAAACGTCCTCCAATGCCAGTGATTCCTCAATATCACCAAGTATTGTCCCGGTCCCATGAGCATTAATATAATCAATATCTGATAACGAAATATTGTTTTCGCGAAAAAGTCTTTCTAAGCCTATGATGATTTCTCGTTCCGTTACCCGTGACATATGTTCTCCACTTGCAAAGGTAGAAAAACCAATTATTTCTCCTAATATTTTGGCACCGCGTTCTTTTGCGCTTGCTTCACTCTCAATAACCAATGCTCCACTACCCTCGCCACAAACGGTTCCATCACGCTCTTGATCAAAAGGCCTAGGAGTCTCATTCGGTCGATCGTTGTAATGATATGATGCTGCTTGAAGCAGATCAAAGGTTGCGCTTGTAGAAACATGTAATTCTTCAGCACCACCACAAATCATCCCTTTTTGCAGACCAAACTTTATTGTCTCATATGCCAGTCCAATCGATTGAGCAGCAGATGAACATGCACTGTTAGGAGAGATCACTCTTCCTTTAATATTAAACAGACAAGCAATATTAGTAGCCGCGGTATGAGACATTACCTGAAAAAATTGACCGGCTTTAATCGACGACAGACTCTTTTCTTGGATAAACCGACCGGTAAAATCAATCACTGATTTACTGCTACCGGTTGTTGAAGCAAACGAAACGCCATAATCACCGGAATTAAAATGTTCCGAAGTCAATCCAGCCATTTGGACAGCCTCTTTAGCCGACAAACAGGCAAGGATTGAAACTCTCCCCATATTTCTCCTCATTTCTCGAGGAATCTGTCTTTCATTTAAATCAGCAGTGATTAAACCGCCAACTTCACACATAATATCAGCAATACTTTCCCGCCATTGTTCACCTAGATTGGAAATCCCGGAGCGATGAGAAAATACACCATCGAATAATGCTTCAACACCACTTCCGTATGGAGAAACAGCACCAAAACCGGTCACCACAACTCTGTTTAATTTCATCTTCTCTTCACCTTCAACCAAAAGTCATCTGGGGCGAGCAGTTCTAATGCCATTTTAAAACTGGAAACCAATGAACCTAAAAATCCAGGGAAAATTGCCTGGCCTACGAGATACAAGCCCCGAACGGGAACCCGATTTTGAAACCCCACTGATTTCGTTGTTTGTTTAATACCATATGCTGAACCGTTTACTGTCTTGGTAAAACGCTCAAATGACCATGGTTTTAAATAATCCAACAATACTAACTTACCTCTTAAAAACGGAAACACGTCATAGATCGTTTGTTCAAGCAAACTTAACCTTTGTCCAGCACGCCATCTTCTTTCTTCAATATCATTAGGGATTTCTAATTCATTTTCAGCAATAAATACCGAAATAATATTGTCATTATCATATTTATTGATTGTTGCTCCTAATGTAACATTGGTATTACTATTGTAATAAGCAAGATTACCAATCTCAAGCTCTTCGTCAGAGTCAATCTTATAAAACGCTGTATATAAACCAAAAGTATTATCAGCTTCAATTAATCTCCGTTTAAAAATCGGACGTAATACATTAGGTGCCAACTTTTCCATTAACAATTTGGGATTAAACGAAGTAATTATCAAAGGAGCCAAGTATGAATTGCCGTTAGCAATTTTAACTCCGGTTACCTTGCGTTCATTATCAACTAAGATTTCAGCAACTTCTGAATTCAGAAAAAGGTCAACGCCATAATTCGTAAGCTCTCTTTTAAAATTTAGAAGTAACCGATTGATCCCATTAATAGTGAAGGCCCCCGAAGACTGATAATAACCTCCTAACACAAATGCATGCGTATCAAAAGGAACTTCTTCAGCCGTAGAGCCTATTAAGACATTGTTAAAGGTCCCCAACATTTCGATCATTTCTGCAGAAGCTTGATGACACTCTAAAAATTCTTTTAAAGAAAATTTTTCAAGCACATTAAATTGGAGATCAGTATCTTTAGCAATATCTAATTGATGGTTCAATAAAAATGACCGTTCATTAATCTCTTTTACCGCTTTGATGTATTCTTTGACTGCTTGGTGACATTCCGGAAAATATGAATGGAGTTTTGCTTCAAAACTATCAAATCCGCGAGGAATCATGTATTTTTGGGCCCCGATAATTACATTCCCAAAACCATTATGATATAGTTTGGTTTCAACTCCGTCATCAATCTGTAAATAGTTTAAAAACGAAGCAATTACTTCTCCTTGATCCATCCACCCAACGATATGTAAACCAGGACTGAATTCACAACCTTTTCTCCGATATGGTCGGATTAAAGGTGCAATATCACGATCTCTTTCAAATAAAGCAACCTTCTTACCTTCTTTTGCCATTATTAAGGCAATTGTTAACCCACTGATCCCGGAACCAATTACAATAACATCATATGAATTTAATACACTTTGATCACTAAGCAACTGTTAGTTCCCCCAAATCCCGCTGAATTTAATAGCATAATCTTCGGTTTGCTGGCAATCGTTTCACGCGCAATTTTTAGGGTAGGAGCATCTGCCTCTTGTTCAACAAAGTTAATATTAGGTGCAATAAATCCGGCACGGGACATTAAAGTACAATAGACAACCTGCGCTGCACCAGCCATCCACATTTCATGTCCGGTCATTGCCTTAAGTGAAGAAACCCAAGGCATATCCGCTCCAAAGATCTTATAAATAGCTTCTGCTTCTTTTCGATCGCCTACCGGAGTTGAAGTTGCATGAGCACAAATATAATCAATCTCTGCTGTTGCCACCCTTGAGCGATTTAAGACATCACGCATACAGCGTTCCAATCCTTCTCCAGAAGGAACAGAGAGTTTATAACCATCCGAAGAGAAAGCATAACCTAAAACTTCACCTAAAATAGTCGCTCCTCTTTTTTGAGCAAGATCCATTCTTTCAAGTGCGATAATTGCCGCGCCACCACTAGGTACCAAACCGTCGCGCTCCTTGTCAAACGGACGTGAAGCTCTTGCAGGATCATCATCTCTGATTGAAAACGCTTCAGTAGCATCAAAACTACACACCGCTTGCCAATTAATTTCCTGCACACCACCGCACAAAATTCTTTCCTGCCGACCTAAAGCAATCAAATCAGCAGCTTGACCAATCGCGTGCCCGCCACTTGAACAGGCTCCACTAATTGTCCAGCTGGCCCCTTGCGTCTGGAGTAGCGTATTTAAATTCATAGTAATATGAGAATTAAGGGACATAAAAATCCGTGAAGCACCAATTGGCAGCGTTCGCCGCTCGTCCTTAGTAATCGCAACCGATTCAGAGACTGGAATTGTAGTACTATCATTTCCAAGGATTAAACCAGTCTGGGGATTATTTAAATCCTCCTGACTCCAACCTGCCTGCGAGTATGCATCTACTGCCGCTTTGTAAGCCTGCAGAGCCTCTTCGGTTAACGTCCGAAGCTGCTTGTTTTTTAATTCCGGTTTCTGATAACCCTTAATTTTACCTGTAAGCGGGCTGCGAAAACCAAGTTCAATCCGTTCCGGATCAACAACAATTCCCGATATTCCTTTACTAAGTGATTCAGTAACCGTATCATGATCTGAACCCAAAACTGAAACAATTCCTAATCCAACAATCGCTACTTTATACATAGATTCCACCATTTACAGCTATAACCTGCCCCGTAATATAAGATGCATCAGAAGAACACAAGAAAGAAACCACTCCTGCTACTTCTTCCGGTCTTCCGATTCTTTTCATTGGTATTTTATTGAGAATTTCTTTAATAGGTAAATTGGAAGTCATATCGGTTTCAATAAAACCTGGTGCAACAACATTCACCCTGATCCCACGCCCGGCCACTTCCATGGCTAAGGATTTGCTGGCACCAATAATACCTGCTTTAGCAGCCGAATAATTACTTTGTCCTGGTATACCACTCTGACCGGCAGTTGATGAAATGTTAATTATGGTCCCTCTTCTTTCTTGCATCATCCCAAAAAGTACTCGTTTAGTTACATTAAAATAACCTTTTAAAGAGGTATCAATAACATCCTGCCAGTCGTCCTCGGTCATCCAAACCATCAGCGCATCTCTGATAATACCTGCATTATTCACTAAAACTTCAGGTATGGCTTTTTCTAACATCGGTTGCAACACCCGATCCGTCTCTTCGCTTGAGGCAACATCAAAAGGAAGTAAGACACATTCTCTACCGAGAACTGTTATTTTTTCCTTCAATTGATTTGCTGCTTCATGGTTTGACTTATAATTAGCCCAAATGTCATAACCATCCGCGGCTAATCTTAAAGCAATACTTGAACCAATACCCCGACTGGCGCCGGTAATCAATGCGATTTTATTACCCATTGTTCCTTTTCCCTCAAATAATTAATTTTTTCTTTCCAAAGCTTAATTTATTATACTTGATAACCATAGTTTTGAAAATAACAATTACTGAAAGAGTTTGATATCAGAATATTCAATAACACAATATTGTTCGGAACTAAGATGGTTAAAGAGTATCAGTTTTGTTATTACAAATTTTCCATACAACTTCTTTGATTCCAAATAATGGGCGGTAGTCATCTTCTTCCCGCTTAATGAATAGAAATCTGCTTGCATTTCAAAAACAACCGGGTTGTCGAAATCCAAAACTAATAGAAAAAGCTGTCAATTGACAGCTTTTTTACTTATAAACTGTTCTCGATTATTTAATTTTCATCTACTCGTCCAGATTATACTCGGCAATCAAAAATTCATAAGGTTTTCCGGAAGCAGATTCCCACTTGATTTTTTCAGAAGGTATTCCTTCAGGCATGTAAGTTTTAATTACAATTGTCTGATTGCTGACACGATCAAGCTGGTTAATAATCCGTTTTTCGACCAATTCATCTTTGGTTTCATCCCATTTCAATTCAAGATGTTTAAAGTTTCTGATTTCACCTTTGACAATGAACTCAATAAACTCACCCTGATTGAGCCCATGCAATACGATTGTGTCTTTGTCATTCAACGAAAACGGTTCATCATAGTATCCCTTAATGATCACCTTTGAACCATCATTATCATTGGTTTCCAAGATAATAAATCCCGGATCAGTTTGACTTTGATCGCTGGTTTCCGGATCACTTTGACCTTGATCACCTGGTTCCTGTTCAATTATTGAACGGTCATCCTTTTGAGAAGGAAAATTCATCCTACAACCGATTAACCCGCCAACTAAGATCAGAATAACTGTTATAATAAATTTTGTTCTCAAAGCAATGCCTCCTGATTCTTAATTAAAAAATCAAAAAATTAATATTCTTAGTATGGCTTTGCAAAGATCCCTTGATACACCTTTTCCGTCGTCGGAGTACTTACACCATATTCTCTCCCCATTTCGATAATTGCTGCTCCCAAAATCGATCCTTCATTCTTTCCTTTACCACTCTCTAAATCACGCTGAAATGAAGTCTTAGTCTCAAATGGTACACGGGAGGCGAAATCTAATGTATCAGCAACGACACTATCCTTTAATTTTACTCCTTTAACTGCTGCTAATTGCCGGATCTCCTCCATAATTTGTTTGGTTACTTCCTTTAATGAAGGATCAGCAAGGACCGCACCGATTGTCTTACCCGAATAACCGGTAACCAGAGCAAAAGCTGCAATAAACAGATACTTCTCCCAAATAGCCGGTAACGGATCTTCCAGCCATTGATAATCGATCTGCATTTGGTTAAAAAACTCCAAAACAGGCTCCGGTTTAAAATCCGGGTATTGCGGATCTTTTCCAAAGACGATTAATGCTTTCTCCCCGGTCTGTGCAACGAAACCGGGCGCTTCGATTGCCGCGCTTACATAAGTGCAACCAGGTAAAACCACTCCCACATTAAGGACTTTCCGGATCCGCTCATAGATATCCATTCCATTCAATAGCGGCAGAATAACAGTATTGGCAGCAACATGTTTGGATATTTGCGCAATTGTTTCTTCTAAATCATAACCTTTTACACAGAGTAAGATCAGGTCCAAGGCCGGCAATTCCTCAATATTATTAGTTGCCGCAGATGGATTACAGTTAATCGTACCTAGTTTATTCGTTTTTAGTGTCAATCCGTCTTTTTGGATCTTCTCCAAGTGTGGACCACGGGCAATAAAGTATATCTCTTGATTTAGATCATTGCGCTGGTCCAATTGATGCGCTATGATCCCTCCAAAATAACCTCCAACACCACCAACACCATAAATACAGATACGTCTAATATGATTAATCCCGTCCATCAGCATCCCCCTTAATAACCAGGCATTGAATTTACTTGTAAATTATATCATAGATTTCCATAATTATTTCATCTTTCCTTTAATTCCTTTTATATTATAAAAAAACACCTCTAAATAATAACCATTGAAGCTATCATTTGGAGGTGTATCTTTTTTATTTTCAAAAGATTAACTAACTAAGGACATCCCACGCTCAAGAGCGGTGCGGTTAAGTGGGATTAACGATTGCTTTGAACCGGTCATCGTTTTCTTGAGTACCGATACTACGGTTTCCAGGTCAACAGCACCGGTTGCTTTTAAAATCGCTCCCATTACTACCATATTCGCAACTTTAGCATTTCCCAACTCGGTAGCAATGTCATTGGCCGGAATCCCAATAACTTTAATATCGGTACGCTGTGGTTTGATATCAATTAAGGAAGTGTTATAAAATAAAATTCCTCCGGGTTTCAGCAACTTTTCAAACTTCTCTAACGACGGACGGTTCATTGCGACCAATACGTCTGGTTCCGAGATTACCGGAGAACCAACTGGGTCATCAGAAACAACTACCGAACAATTAGCAGTACCGCCGCGCATCTCCGGACCATAAGCAGGAAACCAGGATACATTTTTCCCCTCATACATTCCCGAATAAGCCAATAATTGCCCGATGAGCATCACACCTTGCCCGCCAAAACCAGCAAAAATCGCTTCTAAAGTCATTTTGACACCTCCCGAATGGTCCCTAGTGGGAATTGTGGAATCATATTATTCTCTAACCACTTTAACGCCTCAACCGGCGTCATTCCCCAGTTAGTAGGACAAGTTGATAATACTTCAACCATCGAAAAACCTTGACCATTCACTTGAACTTCAAAAGCTTTCCGAATTGCTTCTTTCGCTTTCAGGACATTTTTGGGATCATGAACACTAACTCTTGCTAAATACGCCGGCGCTTGCAACGTATTTAACAACTCAACCATTTTAATCGGAAATCCAGTCTTCTCAGTATCCCTTCCAAACGGCGAAGTCGTGGTCTTTTGACCAGGCAATGTTGTTGGCGCCATTTGACCGCCGGTCATTCCATAAATTGCATTATTAATAAAGATTACAGTTATATTTTCACCACGATTGGCGGCATGGACGATCTCGGCCATACCAATTGAAGCCAAATCGCCATCACCCTGGTAGGTAAATACGACTCGATCCGGAAGAGCCCTTTTAATACCTGTCGCTACTGCCGGAGCCCGTCCGTGCGCAGCCTGTTGCATATCAATATTGAAATAATTATAGGCCAAAACCGCACAACCAACCGGGGCAACTCCAATCGTTTTCTCTCTTACTTGCAGGTCATCAATTGCTTCGGCTACCAAACGATGGACAATCCCATGGGTACAACCTGGGCAATAGTGGTTCACTCGATCTTGAAGACTTTCAGGTCTTCCAAACACCTTTTCCAATTACGCTACCTCCTTACCGGTTAAACATTTCATGATCGCCTGGTAGGTTTCAGTCACTGAAGGAATAGTGCCATTTAGACGGCCAAAGAGTTCAACCTGGGCTTTACCATTTACAGCCAGTTTGACATCTTCAACCATTTGACCAACACTCATCTCAACTGACATAAAACGCTTACCGGCTTCAGCTAACTCCGCAATCCGGCTTGAAGGAAACGGCCATAAAGTAATTGGGCGGAACAATCCAACCTTATAACCTGCAGCTTTAGCTTTGGCAATAGCTGATTTCGCAACTCTGGCTGATGTCCCGTAGGCAACAATAACTAATTCAGCTTCGTCAACACCCTCTTCTTCATAGCGCACTTCATTCTTTTCAATCTGACGGTATTTTTCCTGGAGCCGAACATTGATCTTCTCTAAATCTTCTCCAACAATTCCTAAACTATTAATAATACTTTGGGTCTTTCCCGGTACTAACCCGGTTGATGCCCATGATTTCTCCGGAATCTGCAGATCACTGTAGTCTTTTAAAACTACCGGTTCCATCATTTGACCTAATAATCCATCAGCAAGGACCATTACCGGATTACGATATTTATCTGCAGTAACAAAAGCTTCGTACATCAGGTCCAAGATCTCTTGGACCGATGACGGTGCAAAGACTACCAGCCGATAGTCACCATGTCCGCCTCCCTTAGTGGCCTGGAAATAGTCTGACTGTGACGGATTTAAGCCTCCCAATCCCGGTCCACCCCGGGCTACATTAACAATCACACACGGTAATTCCGCTCCCGCAATATAGGAGATCCCTTCCATCTTCAAGCTAATCCCGGGACTTGATGATGAGGTCATCGCCCGGGCGCCGGCTCCGGCTGCTCCATAGACCATATTAATGGCGCTGACTTCACTTTCGGCCTGGATAAAGGTACCGCCTACTTCCGGCATCCGCCGTGCCATATATTCAGGAACTTCATTTTGAGGCGTAATCGGATAACCAAAGAAGAAGCGACATCCGGCCCTGATCGCGCCTTCGGCAATAGCTTCATTTCCTTTCATCATTACACGTTCTGCCAAATAAACAACCCCCTTAAAATAAGAACAATTCCGTTAGTTTTACTTATAAACCTCAATTACAACATCCGGGCACATCCGAGCACAAAAAGCGCACCCGATACATTGATCCTGTTCAACAACTTCTGCCGGCCGATACCCTTTAGAATTAAAGCGTTCCGCCATGCGGATAATCTTTTTCGGGCAAACACTGACACACAATTCGCATCCTTTGCAGCGCTCTTCATTGAACGAAACTTTTGCCATCACTTCGCCTCCTTTACCAACTAAAAGTATTCAATGTCTATTTTGAATTTTTATTACTAGCTAATAATAATTATACCTCTTGAAAAATTCAATTGCAACTTGGAAATTGTGACTTGGTTAGTCTGATTCATGCCGCCATGGCGGTAACATCTTTAACGTTACCGGAAAGACCGGATATTGCGAGAAGAAGTCCTGATTTAACGTGGCAAAGTCTTGCTCTACCATATGATAGACTAACGGTAGATCCAGTCCGGCTTTAACTTCATCAATCAAACCCAGACCCTGTTGCCAGAGTTCTAAAGTCGTCTCCGGTCCCAAATTGATATTTGCAATAATTCCGGTTACCTTAAGTCTGCTGGTAACCTGGATTGATTTGATCAATTCGATCGCTTCGGTTGCATTCCGCGTATCGGGACGATAAGGGTTAATTACTACCCAAAAATCATAGCCTTCGGTAATAAAGTATTGATTAAACCTCCCCAATGCCCGGGCGCCGGCCGGATCGCCACCAACATCAAATACAACCCGATAACTCTGATCCTGCAACACTGAATAAATCCGCGGTGATAGCGCCGGTAAATCAGAGTATTCCAAACCGGATTCAGTTGAGATAACAGTTAGAGCCTGGTTTTCCAACTCCATAGCAACATCACGCGAGCGAAAGTAAGGGTTAACAATATCCAAATCGACTAAACCAACTTTCGAACCGTTTTGAGCCTGTTTTAAGGCATAAGCAATGGCAAACTCAGTTTTACCGCTGCCATACGCTCCTCCAATTATGGTAATCCTGTTATTCATATGTACTTAATCTCCAATATTAATCAACTTTCGCAGGAAACAACTGATAGCTTTGCCTTGATATAATCGGGCAAAGAAGAGACAAAGTAGCCCAAAAGTTCGTTAATTGTCTCCTTTGACAAAAACAGTTTTTCCTGTAAAGTTACTTTTAAAGCTTC
>JAKPCT010000114.1 GCA_029553165.1 Bacillota bacterium | reverse complement strand
AGCACCGATAACAGCAAGGTCTTTAATCTCACCAGTGAAATACTGCAGCTTGCAGCTCAAGATAAAAAGATTGAACTAATTATTACCAAAGGATTGCGTTGTATTGATGGCGAGTTGGGGATGGAATCAGATTATAAAATTGATTCGGTTCTTGGCGCCAAAAAACGACTTGAGATTGTCGAAGCTTCACCTAAAAATGATGAATCAAAATGTTGGATTGCAGTACGTTGTTCCGAGACGGTTGATGCTAAGTCAATTAATGAATTTATTAAGTTAAAACCGGCCGTTCCATTTCAGGCTGAAGTTGATGGCGATTATATCTATATTAAAAGTAATAAATTTGGTCCTGGTGAAAGTTTTAATCTCATGATCCGTGCGGGGTTGGGAGCACTCAATGGCTATCCTTTGTCAAGGGATTATTCAGCCACCGTTGCTTTTGAGGATTTGGAACCAAGCCTCAAATTTAATACTCCGGGACGTTATTTATCAAGTAAGGGTAATCTCAACTTAGGGTTAGAAACAGTTAATGTTGAACGGATTAATATTGAGGTCAGTCAGATTTATGCCAATAATATCGTTCCGTACCTCAATAATTTAAATTATGAAGGTTATTGTTATACCAGTGAGATTAAAAGTCTGGGGCGGGTTGCCAAATCAACGATTATCAATATTGATAGTCCGAAAAATGAAATGGTTACAACGCCAATTAATCTTAAAGAATATCTTGGCGATCATTTTCGGGGTATCTTGCAGGTTGTTGTTTACAACGATGATTATCGCTGGTTGCAGGATACTAAGTATGTGATTATCACCGATTTGGGAATTGTCAGCAAAATGGCTGATAATGAGTTGACAGTCTGGATTAACTCACTGGACACCTTAGCTGCTAAAGAAAAGACTAAAGTAACTCTGATAAGCCGTAACAATCAAACCTTGGCGCAAGAGTATACTGATAGCCAAGGGATTGCGCGTTTTAAAAACATTAAAAAAGTAACGGCCGGTTTTGAACCATTTATCATCCTGGCGGAACAGGGAGATGATTTTGCTTTTGTTCATTTTCCCAGCAGCCGGATCGCAACTACCGACTTTGATGTTCGGGGGAGACAGCATCTGGTTGATGGTTATGAGGCTTTCCTGTATTTAGATCGGGATATTTTCCGGCCAGGAGATCAAGGTAACTTAGTTGCCATCGTCCGGGGCAATAATGCAGCAATACCTCCGGAATTCCCAGTCAAGCTGGAGATTCGCCAGCCTGATGGCCAGATCTTCAAAGAGTTATTGAGTAACACCGCTAATCGCGGAGCGGCGGAGTTTGCGATTGCTATTCCCGAATATGCGCAGACCGGTAAATATCAGACCCGGTTATTGGTTGCTGAGGAGCCGGTTGGCAGTACTTCTTTCAGTGTTGAAGACTTTATGCCGGAACGGATCAAAGTAACAACGCATCTCGAACGGAAAGAGTACCGTGTCGGTGATGTTGCCAATATTAAAGTGGAAGGGATCAATCTGTTTGGGCCTCCCGCTGCCGGCCGAAGGACGGAACTTAAGCTGACCCTTGAGCCGGCTCCTTTTACAGCAGCAGGTTATACATCATACACTTTTGGAGATCCAAGTCAGTCATTCAGTGTCAAGGAACAAGAGTTAGGCGAGGGAAAATTAGATAATAATGGGGTTGCTACCTATAGTTATACATTTCCGAAAGGTTTGACCCCTCCCGCCAAGTTGAGAGCTGTTTTTCAGGGAACGGTAATCGAGGATGGCGGACGTGCGGTTAGCAGCTTTAAAGTAGCTGACCTGCATCCCTATGAACGATATATCGGATTGAAAGCACTTTCGGACTATTACTGTGAGCTTAATAAACCATATCGGTTAAAGTATGTAGTCCTGGATCAAGCAGGTAAACCAGTCGCCAACAGCGAGCTGGTGGTCGAAGTATACCATATTACCTGGAACACGATCTACCGCCGCAATTCGGAAGGTAACTATGAATATGTTTCGGAAGAGGAGCGTACCAGGGTTTATAAAGGCTCTTTAGTTGCAAATGGTGGAGAACAGTTATTTGAATATGTCCCAAAAGAATACGGGCAGTACCAAATAGTATTAAAAGATGCTCAAAGTCCGTCCCAGGCGCTAATCAAGTTTTATGCTTCTGGTTGGGGTTATAATTCCTGGGCAATGGAAGAGCCCGATAAGATCCAGTTGGAACTGGGCAAAAAGGTTTATCAGGTTGGTGAGCAGGCTGAAATTCAGATTAAAGCGCCATTCTCTGGTAAAGCGTTGGTCACAGTTGAACGTGAAAAAGTATTTGATCTTCGAATAGTCGAGTTCAAAGAAAATACCGGTTATTTAAAGATTCCGGTTAAAGAAGAATATAAACCGAATGTTTATGTTTCAGTGCATCTGATTCGTTCAATCAAATCATTGGAGAAGAAAGCACCGGTACGGGCATTTGGAACAATACCGCTAATGGTTGATTGCAGTAATCATAAGCTCCAACTTGAGCTGGGAGTAGCCAATGAAATCCGGCCACAACGCGATATGGAAGTCACTGTTAAGTTAAATCAAAACACTGAGAATACTTATCTCACCCTAGCAGCAGTGGACGAAGGGATCTGTCAGCTCACTGACTATCAGGCGCCGAATCCGCTAGAATTTTTTTATGGTAAACGGAGTTTGACTGTGAACAGCTATGACTTGTACGGAATGGTCTTACCTGAAGTTGAAAACAAGGGTGTTCGCTCCAAATCTGCTCCTTCCGGGGATGCCGATGCCGATGGTGTCAGGAAGCGAAACCTGAACCCGGTTGCCGTTAAACGGGTTAAACCCGTTTCGTTATGGTCCGGTTTAGTAAAAGTTGACCGTAATGGAGTCGCCAAGATTAAGCTGCGTGTGCCGCAGTTTAATGGGACATTACGTTTGATGGCTGTGGCTGCCTCCGGTAATAACTTTGGAATGGCTCAAAAGAAGGTTATTGTCCGGGATCCGATTGTTATCTCACCGACACTGCCAAGGTTTGTGGCCAGTAATGATCATTTTGAGGTTCCAGTATCAGTCTTTAATGGAACCGGAAAAGACGGAGAATTTCAGATTGAACTGAAGTTAGCAGGGCCGGTAGAGTTAATCAGTCAGTCACGGCAAAAGCTGTCCTTGAAAAACCAGGAAGAAAAACAGCTGATTTATGAGCTTAAAGCTAAAAATAGCATCGGTAAGTTAACTTGTACAGTCCAAGCCCGGGGTAATGGAGAAAATTGCACGGTTATTGAAGAATTATCAGTTCGGCCTCCGGTCCCGTTAACAACCGAATTCAGTTCCGGTGGAATCACTGCCAAAAGGCCATTAGTACTCGACCCCGACAACAAATGGCTCCCTGGGACTGCCAGCTATGAATTGGTGTTAGCTCCATTGCCAACTTTGAAATTTGCCGGTAGCTTACAATATCTTTTAGCTTACCCGCATGGTTGTGTTGAGCAGACAACTTCCAAGCTTTTCCCGTTACTCTATTTTGACAGTTTGGCTCAGGCAACCAACAGCGCTGTCTTCAAAGGTGGTAATGCCAACTACTATATCAGTGAAGGAATTGACAAGCTAGAGTCGATGCAGCTCCGTGACGGTAGTTTTGCCTACTGGCCGGGTGAAACTTACAGCAACGAATGGAGTTCGATCTATGCTGCCCATTTCCTGGTTGAAGCCCGAAAAGCCGGATTTGCGGTATCAGATCGGGTCTATGACCGAATGATCAACTATTTGGACAGTTTAGCTAAGTTAAATGATAAATCCGCCCAGCGACTTGAAGTGAGGATCTATGCGCTCTATGTTTTAAGTGTTGCCGGTAAAGCACAATTAAGCTCAATGGCTTACTTAAAAAACTTTAGATTAAATGAACTGTCTGATTACTCCAGGGCACAATTAGCAGCCGCTTACTATTATTTAGGCGACCGACGTACTGCCCGGGAATTGCTGCCAGTCACGTTTACAGCTTCGGCTGCAAGACGTCAGACAGGCGGGAACTTCAATTCTTCAGTCCGTTCGGATGCAATCATCTTAAGCGCCTTAGCGGATATTGACCCAATTAATAAAGCAATCCATAAGTTAGTAACCCGTTTGAGTGATGCTGCTAAACCCGGCAGTTGGGGGACGACTCAGGAGAATGCCTTTGCCCTGATGGCACTTGGTAAGATCTATCAAAAGAAGAGTGAAGGAAATTATCAGGGAGAAGTATTGGTTAATAATAAACGGATTGCTACTTTTGACAGTCAAAAACCTTTAAAAATCACTGATGAGCAGCTTGGTAAAGGCCGGGTTGAGGTTAAGATTAATGGTAATGGCGAATGTTATTACTTTTTCAAAGTAAGCGGTGTACCTAATGCTGTTGATGTTCGGGAGTATAGTAATGGATTAGTTGTCAACCGTGAATTTTTGGACCGTTTTGGCAATCAAGTGGCCCGAGATCAAATTAGCCAGGGTGATTTACTGATTACTCACCTTACGATCACTACCAAACAGGATAATCTGGAGCATGTTGCGATTACCGATCTGCTTCCGGCAGGATTGGAAATTGAAAATCCACGAATTGCCAGCAGCGCTAAAATTGCTTGGTTGCAAGACAAGTCAATCACCCCTGATTATCTGGATCTCCGGGATGATCGTTTAATCATCTTTAAGAGTTTTGAAAAAAGCGGAACCTATCATTTTTATTATGCGGTCCGGGTGGTGACTTGCGGTGATTTTATCTTACCTTCAGTGAAAGCAGAATGTATGTATGAACCGGAGATTAGCAGTTACAGTTCCAGTGGTCAGATTAAGGTGAACCGATACTGATTATGATAATCTAAGCTCGATTAACCAGGTGATAGGGATGTGTGGTCGTTTATTAGCAGCTTTAAAGATTTTTTGGAGCAAAATTGATCAATATCTTCCTCAAAACAAAAACTGGCGGAGGGTAGGAGTTTTGATACTCTTTGCCTTCTGCCTCTTTGAACTGTTGATATTTATAATACCGTTACCCAAAGAGGCACTGTTTCGTCCTTCTGCAACTCTGGTATTTGACCGCAACGAGAAATTGCTCCGGGCTTTTACAGCAGATGATGATATGTGGCGAATCAGGACTTCATTAAATCAAATATCACCTTCACTGCAAAAGTTTCTGATTGCCTATGAAGATCGGTGGTTCTATTGGCATCAAGGGATTAATCCGGTAGCTTTGTTGCGGGCATTGCGTCTCAATCTAAATCAGGGTAGAATTGTTTCGGGTGGTTCTACTCTTACAATGCAGATCGCTCGAATGATGGAACCTAAAAGACGGAGTTATTTTAATAAAGTGATTGAAATCTTTCGGGCACTGCAATTAGAACAGCGTTACAATAAACGCGAATTGCTGGAGATCTATTTTAATATTGCTCCTTATGGCGGCAACATTGAAGGAGCGGCGGCAGCTTCCTGGTTGTATTTTGGTAAGGAACCATCACAGTTGAGTTATGGTGAAGCAGCTCTTCTGGCAGCGCTTCCTAATTCCCCATCGTTACTGCGTCCGGATTTAGATTCCAGTAATGCCAGGAAGGCAAGGGATAAAGTCTTAAAGCTCGTTTATCAAAAAGGGTTGATCACCAAGCGTGATTATCAGGAAGCTTTGGCGGAACCGGTCCCTGACCGCCGTCAGAACTTACCATTTATTGCGCCTCATTTCAGTCTGGAAAAAAAACTTGAGCGTCCATACGAATCGCGAATTTACTCAACACTCAATATAAAGCTGCAACAACTGGCGGAAGATTTGTTAAAGCAGCATTTAGCGGGCTTGGCAAATGAAGGGATTACCAATGGAGCAGTTGTAATCATTGATAATAAGACTAATGAGTTAATGGCAGCGGTAGGATCGGTTGATTTTTTTAATCAAGAGACCGCCGGACAAGTTAATGGTTACCTGGCACCCCGTTCGCCAGGTTCAGCATTGAAACCATTTGTTTATGCCCTGGGGTTTGAATATGGTATAATCTCGCCGCAACATTACCTCGAAGATGTACCAATCAGTTTTAAAGGCGGCTATTCACCGGAGAATTTTGACCGGAAGTTTAATGGGATTGTTTCAGCCAGTGAAGCATTGGAGCGTTCTCTCAATGTACCCGCGATTAATCTGTTACAGCTGTTAGGGACTGAAAATGGTTTATATCAACTCTTACGTCAAGCACAGTTGCGAACGATTGTTGACCGGGATCGTTATGGTCTCAGTATTGCTTTGGGCGGTTGTGAGGTCAATCTGTTAGAGCTCACAACGTTATATTCAGCTTTAGCATGCGGTGGATATTATAATTATCCAAAAAGTTTACGCAATCAAACCAATAGCTTGTCAATCAAGTTATTTGACGAGGGAACTGCTTATTTAGTAACTGAGACTCTGATGAAGGTCCGCCGCCCTGATTTGCCAAGCTGTTGGGAGTTTACATCATTACCCCGGATTGCCTGGAAGACAGGGACATCGTATGGGCATCGCGATGCCTGGAGTATTGGTTACAGTCCGGAGTTTACAATCGGAGTTTGGATTGGGAACTTTTCGGGTGAAGGGCGGGCCGGTTTGATTGGGGCCGAAGCAGCAGCACCGTTACTGTTTGACCTGTTTAATCGAGTCGGTGGGACTAAGAAATGGTTTGAGCGACCGGCTGCGGTTGATGAACGGCAAGTCTGTGCTTTGAGCGGTCAACTGCCGGGCAAGCATTGTGATACTTTAGTGACGGAAGAGTATTTAATTGATCATTCCCCAAAGGTGGAATGCCAACTCCACCAAGCGTACCTTCAGGATCTGCAGACGGGTTATCGTTTACCATTACACTATCATTCGCTGCGGCAGAATGTTGAAAAAGTATATATCAAATGGCCACCTCGAGTAGCAACCTGGCTCGAAGGAAACGGATATCCGGTTGAGCGAATACCAGCCATTTTACCCGAGTGGCAGCGGATTTTGCCAGGGCAACCTCCAATCATCCGTTCTCCATCGAACGATTATATTTACCAACTTCGGGAAGGTATCAATCCCCAGTTTCAAAAGATTTGCCTCGAGGCTGCTGCTGCTACAGATGTCCATCAATTGTACTGGTTTATCAGTGGCAAGTTAGTGGGGAAAAGCGCTCCCGGTGAAAGACTGTTTATACTGCCAACACCAGGTGAATATAAGGTAGTATGTCAGGATGATCAAGGTAGGAGTTCCGAGGTAAAACTGGTGGTAATGGAGAATTAGAAGTATAGGTCGAAAAGGTTATGATTGTCTAAAGGATATTTAGTAAAAAGTGTTCATTATAGAAAAACAGATAATTTTAATTCTAGGGTGATAATAATGATGGTCTTTGAATACAAACAAAAATTGTTACCAAAGATTTTAGTAATGTTGGTACTTGGATTTTATCCATTAGCGTTTAGATTGGAACATTTATATTTTTCAATACCTTATTATCTTATAATTGTATTAACTCAAATTATAATTTACGCTTATTTTTCTTCAAAGAAGATACATATAACAGAGCAAGGAATCGAACAAATAGTTCTTTGGAAAATTTTGTGGAGGACCGTGGATTGGACAAAGATGGTTGAATTTTATGAGATTAGAAGTGGAGGCAATATATCTGGAAATCCATTAGAGTCTATGACCGAACCAGCTATAGCTATTAGATGGTTTGTTGAAAAAAATATCGGATTTATTATCAAGATTATTGTAGATTTTGAAGCACCATTATATTTTAGTTTAAATGCAATAAAACGTAGTTCCGAGTTTTATGAAATAATAAGAGATAAAGTTAGATTGGTTAAGAGATGAATTAGTTAACTTTATTATAGATCCACCTTTCGACAAAAACAGCTGATGGGTGGTTCTTTAAATATGGCAGTATTTGTGGCAGAATAGATACTGTAAGGAGTAATCATGTTTAAACAGATTCAATTTAGTAATAGTCGTCCGACTTACCTCCAAATAAAAGAATACATCCAAAATCTGATTGTGTCGGGTAGTCTGCAATCTGGGGAGCGCCTTCCGGCTACCAGAGAGTTAGGGGCGCTATTAAAAGTCAGTCGAAATACGGTGATTCAAGCTTATCAGTATCTTGAGGATGATGGTTTTATTAAGACAATCAAAGGCAAAGGAGCCTATGTTGCTGCGGTTGCAGTTGACAAAGAGGATCTGACTTATTCGTTTGACTGGAGCAGTTTGCTCAATGATTCAGCGCAGGCTGCAAAACAGTTAGATGTTGAGAAAAACGAATTGCGTTGGGAAAAAGGGATGATCTCTTTTAAAAGTATTGCTCCTGATCCGGATCTTTTCGAGGTTGAGTCGTTTAAGCGATCATTTTTAAACCGGTTTGCGCTCGAAGGAGCTAAACTGCTTAATTATGGCTATGCTAAGGGATATCAAAATCTGCTCCGTTATTTGAAGGAGTATATCAAAAATAAAGGAGTTAATTTATCGGGGAAGGATATTCTTATTACCAACGGATTTACCGAAGGGTTATATTTAATTTTAACTGCCTTGATGAGTCCGGGGGATCGGATTATCTGTGAAAACCCAACCCACAATACTGCTTTAAAGATCATGAAAGTAGCCGGCCTGGAAGTGGTTGGAGTCCCGATGCTTGATGATGGGATTGATTTGGAGATTTTAGAAGCTAAGTTAGCAACTTCCGGGATTAAGTTGGGATATTTAATCCCATCGTATCATAATCCTACCGGATTGGTAATGTCACCGGAGAAACGGATCAAGGTTTTGAAACTGTTTGAAACATATCGTGTTCCGGTGCTTGAAGATGGTTTTAATGAAGAGTTGCGTTATTCGGGCGCTCATTTGGCACCATTGTTAGCACATTCCGGTAGTGGTAACGGAGTAATTTACCTGGGTAGTTTTTCGAAGATTCTCTTTCCGGGGTTAAGAATTGGTTGGATCATTGCCGATCAGCAATTGATTGCCAGCCTGGAGAGTGTCAAACGCAGTATCAACATCCATACTTCGTTTTTGGATCAGGCAATTCTGTTTGAATATTTGAGTAGTGGCGAGTTTGACAAGTACTTGAAGAAGGCCCGCCGGGTTTATCGGGAACGTTATCAGTCAGCAGTAGCTTTGGTCAATCAGTATCTTCCGTGTAAAAAGGTCTGGGGTGAAGGTGGTCTGCATCTTTTTATCGAGTTGGAGGAGCATTTGGACGCCCGTCAAATCTTGGCGGAATGTTACCGGCGCGGAGTTCTGTTTATGCCGGGTGATATTTTTTATACCGATAATAGCGGTAAAAATACTTTTCGGTTAGGAATAGCCAGAGTCTCCCGGGAGGAGATGGAACGCGGACTTCGAATTATAGGAGAAGTGATTGAGCAACAGAGTAAATTAAAGTGACGCAGCTAAACTTATTAGATTATATCTTAGCGGAGGGAATTGTAATGAGAGTATTTAAGAAATCAACCAAATTAGAGAATGTTTGTTATGATATTCGCGGACCAGTTATGGAGACTGCCGTACGAATGGAGGAGGAAGGACATAAAATAATCAAATTGAATACCGGAAACCCTGCTCCATTTGGTTTTGAAGTCCCTCCGGAGATCTTAGAAGATATGCATAATAATCTTGCCCGTGCGCATGGTTATTCTGATTCAAGAGGAATCAGGTCGGCGCGGGAGACGATCATTCAGAAAGCTGAATCGAAAGGGATCACCGGTGTAGATCTTAATGATATTTACATTGGTAATGGTGTCAGTGAGCTGATAATGATCGCAATGCAAGGGCTATTGGATAATGGGGATGAAGTGCTGATTCCTGCTCCTGATTATCCGCTGTGGACGGCAGCGGTGAATCTTTCGGGTGGTAAACCGGTGCATTATCTCTGTGATGAGCAATCTGACTGGTGTCCTGATATTGATGATCTTAAGCGGAAGATTACTCCTAAGACTAAAGGGATTGTAGTGATTAATCCCAATAATCCAACCGGAGCCAATTATCCGCTGGAGATTTTACAACAAATTGTCGATCTGGCAGTAGCCAATAATATGATTGTTTTTGCGGATGAGATCTATGATCAGATCGTTTATGACGGAGAGAAACATATTTCGATTGCTTCATTATCGGATGAGACATTATTTGTAACGATGAACGGGCTCTCCAAGTCGCATCGGGTTGCCGGATACCGGTCCGGATGGATGATCCTCAGCGGTAAAAAGGAGATTGCTGCTGATTATATCGAAGGACTGACGCTGCTTGCTTCAATGCGGTTGTGTGGTAATGTACCGGCGCAGTATGCGATTACTGCTGCCTTAACCGGACATCAGTCAATTGAAGACCTGATTAAACCGGGCGGTCGGCTTTACCAACAACGGGAGTATTCCTGGAAGCGAATTGTGGAGATACCTGGATTATCCTGTGTCAAGCCCAAAGCGGCCTTATATCTCTTTCCCAAAGTTGACGTTAAGAAGTTTAACATTAAGGATGACGAACAGTTTATGCTTGATCTGCTAGTGCAGGAGAAAGTCTTACTGGTACAGGGGACCGGATTCAATTGGCACCAGCCTGATCATTTCCGCTTTGTATTTTTACCAAATATGAATGACCTCCAGGACGCCTTTGACCGGATTAACAGATTTTTGGGGAGTTATCAACAGAAGGAAGAGCGAAGCTTCTTCTATAATTGACATATCTTTTAGTGACAATTATCAAATAATTGATGTATATTTTAGAGTTTTTTAAGAGGTTTATTGATGAAAAAAATTAATTTAATAACGGTTACTTTTTTTGTGTTTATTTTGACTGGATTTTTTCATTCATACAAACAATTAATGGCGGTAAGCAATCAGCAAGCGGTTGAAGAGATGGAAACAACAGATTCTTTCCTTGATTCACTTAAAAATAAATATAATTATAATAATTGGGCTGGAAAAACAATCCCTTATGAAGGAAGATTGAATTCGATTTTTGTCCCAAATGAAAAATGGTTTAATGATTATATTTTAGTAAAATCTTGGTATAATACGGATAAAAATCTGTCATTCAACCATTTGACACAGGTATATCAACATGTTAATGATAACAATAATGAAATATGGGTTGATATTAAGTCATTCAAAGACGTAATGGCGGCTCATGAATATTTAATAACTTATTTCTCAAAATGTAATGCTATTCAACCGTTTCCTGAAGCAAATATTGGAGATGTTGGTTTTACTGGATATGGTGAGGATGAGAATGTGATTTTTTGCAGGTTGAATTTTTGTGTGGATATAAATAATAGAGGTGAGACTGAGTCATCGGTTATGGAGATTGCAAAGATAATTGATGAACAGATTATTAACAATCAACAGATTATTAAATCAAAATAACGCCCGAAAATGAGCGTTATTTTTTTAGTCAACTAATGATTGATGTTAATTTATCCGGGTTAAAAAATATACTAATACCGCAACTCCTAAAAAAATCCGGTAATAACCAAATGGTTTAAAGTTTTTCTGTGAAACAAACTTAATAAACGCGGCGATAACTCCCCAAGCGACCAGAAATGATACAATAAATCCAATTGCCAGCACTATATATTGCTGGACCGAAAATGCAATTCCATCCTTATAAAGCGAGTAGGCAGAAGCGGCTGCCATTATTGGTATTGCTAAAAAGAATGAGAATTCGGCAGCTACGACACGGGAAGTCCCTAAAAGCATTGCTCCAATAATTGTTGCCGCTGATCGGGAGACGCCGGGGACCATTGCTAAACACTGGATAATCCCAATCTTCAAGGCTGTTAAGTAATTTAACTCCGAGATTGTATTTATTTTACTGGGTTTACTTTGATTACGGCTTTCTAAAACAACCAGGGCAATGCCCCCCAGCAACAGCGCTGTTCCAACTACAATAGGATTAAATAAACATTTCTGAATCTGTTTTCCAACCGTTGCGCCGATGATTAAAAACGGCAGCATACCAACCCCGGTCTTTTTCCACAGGTCCCATGTTTCTTGTTGTTCTTGAGGTGTTTTGTTTCGGTCGAAGGGTAAAAGCTTATGGTAATAATAAACAATTACTGATAGAATTGCCCCTAATTGGATGATTACGGCAAATGAATCGGCAAATTGACCTTGAAATCCAATGAATTCGTTGACTAAAATCAGGTGACCCGTAGACGAGATTGGCAGAAATTCAGTAATTCCTTCAATAATACCTAATAAGACTGCGATTAAGTAATCGTGCATTTTCGACTCCCTTACAAATTTTTCGTTAAATTATATGGTAAACATATCTCTATTATTCCGCGAACTAAGAAATATTCGTTATAGATAACCTATTTCCTTTTGTTTTTTTGTTTTGATGTTAGGGAGTAAAAATTGAAATTTTAAATTATTTGCCGGTCCTTCAGATTAAATAGGGAGTTTTTTTATGGTAATTTCGCATAAAATACCAGCTTTTGGTTATGCTAAGATTTGAAAGAAGGTGACAGATGTGAAATTGCCAAAAATTCGACGGAGATTGTTGTTCGGCCTGACATTGATTGGCGTAGTGATTTTGGGATTGGGTACATTTGTTTACACCAACCCCTTGCTTTTTAAAGAGTTTAAGGACCTGATTTTACCATCGACTAAGGTACCCGAAGAAAAAATGATAATATTAGAGCTTCAAACTGAATATTCATTATGTAAGCATTTAGAGATTGAACAGATTGAATACAAATCCGATGACCAATTACAGCAGGACCTTGAGGATAAAACAGGCTATCGTCTGGTAGAGGCTTTGGAGGACAGGCATATTTACAAACGAGTAGTCAATGATGTATGCAAGAACTGTAAAGATAATCAGTTTATTGGGATTGCTGAAGGAAAAATAGCTATTTTTAAGGGAACCCCAAATCAACCAGGCCCGGTTTCGGAATATTTGAATATCCAGATTGATTTATTGCCACAGGCGGAATTGAATGATCTCTCAAAAGGGATTCCTTTTAAGGATGATAAGGAGAAACTGCAGCTTTTAGAAGGGCTGATTATGGATTAAAAAATACCATCAATATTAAAATTAGGTCCGTCTAAACCTTTGGTCCAGACGGACTATAAGCTACTTAATTGACCGGTAACCAAAAAGCTTCAATAAAAAAAAGTGAGACTTGAAAATGTTAAAGTTTTTGAAAGCTGAACACGAAACATTAATTAAAGTAACAAAGCTTTATGGTTGTTGTTTGATGACTAATCTGATTCAATTAATTATTTTTAATAACTAATTTAATCAGATTTCCGCCGGCGAAGACAGATAATAACGACCCATCGTCGTTTTATTGCCTTGGCCTTTGTTCGACCCAACTTAATCGGAGGAGGTGATTGACCTCGGGATTAACTCGGATCTGCGTCGTGGCCAATCAGTTTGCTTAGTGTTATTATACCTAAGATGTCTTGGTTTTATTCTCAATCCAAAAAATTAAATTAATGGCAGGAAATAAAAAAGCAATAATAGAATTAATCATTTAGTCACATAATATTCACCAATATTTAATATCTCTAAAATTAAGGGGGGTTTTATTTGAAGAAATACAAAGTGGATAAGATTCGCAATTTGATTTTGCTTGGCCACGGTGGATGTGGTAAGACAATGTTTGCAGAAGCAATGTTGTATTCTGCTAAAGCAATTGATCGTTTTGGTAAAGTCGATGATGGAAATACCACTATGGATCATGACCCCGAAGAGATTAAGAGAAAGATCAGTATTGCAACAGCTTTGGCTCCATTGGAGTATCGTGATCATAAGATCAATCTGTTAGATGCTCCGGGTTTCTTTGATTTTGTTGGAGAAGTCAAAGGAGCAATTCGGGCAGCTGATATTGCTTGTATTGTTACCTGTGCGGTATCAGGATTGGAAGTTGGAACTGACAAGTCTTGGAGTTACGCTGTAGAACAAAACTTACCCAAAGTTGTGTTCGTCAACAAAATGGACCGCGAGAATGCTAATTTTGACAAAGTTATTACTGATTTAAGAGCCAAATTTGGTAACAGTGTTATCCCGATTCAAATACCGATTGGGGCTGCTGAAAAATTTCAGGGTATCGTTGATGTCTTGAAGAATAAGGCTTATTTCATAGAAAATAATAAAGTAGTTGAGAAGGATGTCCCGGCTGATTTACAGGCTAAAGTTGAAGAATACCGTTTGATGCTGACTGAAACAGTGGCGGAGACCGATGACGCCCTGTTAAATAAATACTTAGAGGGAGAGGTAATCTCTGATGCTGAATTATTGTCAGGCACCCGTACCGCAGTAATTACCGGGAAACTGACTCCGGTATTGGCAGGTTCTGCGCTTAAACTTGCAGGAGTTACCAGTTTTCTGGATGCCTTGATTGATTATTTCCCTTCACCGGCTGATCGTGGTGAGATAATTGGTACCAATGAAGGAGAAAAACGGTTACCGAGCGAAAGCGAACCATTTTCGGCTTTAATCTTTAAGACGATGGCCGATCCTTTCGTAGGTAAACTGACTTTGTTCAGAGTGTTTTCGGGGACGATCAAGTCCGATTCGCAGGTTTATAACTCAACCCGTGGCGTTAACGAAAGAATTGGGCAACTTTTTATCATAAAAGGGAAAGTTCAGGAACCAGTCTCTGAATTGAGTGCCGGTGATCTCGGTGCGGTTGCTAAGTTAACGGATGCTTTTACCGGTGATACGCTTTGCGATAAAGAAAAACAGATCGTCTATCCCGGTATTGATTTTCCACATGCCAAACTTTCATTGGCGGTTGAACCAAAAGCCAAAGGTGATGAAGAGAAGATTGGCACCGGTTTGGCACGGTTGATGGAAGAAGACCCCACGTTTAAAGTGGAGAAAAATACGATTACTCATGAATTAGTGGCTTCCGGAATGGGAGATCTGCATATTGAAGTAATCATCAGTAAGCTCCATAAGAAATTCGGTGTGGATGTTGTTTTAAAAGAACCAAAGATCTCTTATAAAGAGACAATTAAGGGTACTGTCAAAATTGAGGGTAAACATAAGAAACAAAGTGGTGGACGTGGTCAATACGGGCATGTCTGGCTGGAGTTAAATCCATTGCATAATGGCAATAACTTTGAGTTTGAAGATAAAATCTTTGGCGGAGCAGTACCGAAAAACTATATCCCCGCAGTTGAAAAAGGCGTGCGTGAGACCATGGAAAAAGGTGTTTTAGCCGGTTATCCGGTTGTGAATGTCAAGGTTACCCTCTTTGATGGTTCCTATCATAGTGTTGACTCTTCCGAAATGGCCTTCAAGATCGCTGCTTCAATGGCATTTAAAAAAGGGTTTATGATGGCTAAACCAATTTTGTTAGAACCGATAATGCACGTTGAGGTTAAAGTTCCAGAAGAGTTTATGGGAGATGTTATTGGTGATCTCAACAAGAAACGCGGTAAGATCCTTGGAATGGAACCTGACGGCAATAATCAAATTGTTAAGGCGTTGGCTCCCCAGTCCGAGCTTGCTAAATACGCCATTGATCTACGTTCAATGACCCAGGGAAGAGCCGATTTTGAAATGTACTTTGACCATTATGAAGAAGTGCCGGGGCATTTAGCTGATGCGATTATCGCTGAAGCCAAAAAACATATGGTTGAAGATGAAGAGTGAATTAGTTTTGGTAAGATGGAATAATCTTATTGTTGAGTTAATACTAAATATGTGGTAAAATATCTTAGCAGTGGCAGACAAATAATGTTTGATTCGAAGTCTGCCATAGAAAAAAGTAGTTATCAAATTTGCGCCCAAGTCACCAAAGCCGTCTCATCCTTGAGACGTGGTGACAAAACGCAAAGAGTATTCAATGGAGTGCATCCTGGCGTTTCATGCACAGTTGGATTGAGTGGCAGACAAATAATGTTTGATTCGAAGTCTGCCATAAAAAAGTAGTTATCAAATTCGCGCCCATAGCTCAGTTGGATAGAGTGGCAGACTTCGAATCTGTAGGTCGGGAGTTCGAATCTCTCTGGGCGCGCCAGTTTAAAATTAAGCCTGTATCATTTGATACAGGTTTTTTAATCTTAAATAAGATAAAAAAAGCGAGCAGATGCTCGCTTGGTATTTTAATTTAATGCGTTAACGCCTATTTGTTTTTTGGAGATGTACTTAACGGCAGATTGATCCGCCACCGCAGAATAAGCACAGTAAGAGAACTAATAAAGCGATACATACGCAATTATTTTCTCCAAATAAATCAAATCCTCTTCCCATTTTATAAATCCTCCTTTAAGGTTTTTGATGTTTGTTCTAGGATGTACCTTTAATATAGAATATGTTTTTCCCAGACTTAATGAACTATGCCTTTGGTATAATCTATTAGGACTCTGGCATATATTTAGTGCTTTTGACGGCAGTTGCTAGTATTGGTTGGTTATGTTATTGTATTAAGAAAACTAAATAATTGGGGTAATCAAATGCCTAAAAGCTATAAGAATATTGTATTAATTGGGATGCCTGGTTCCGGGAAGAGTACCATTGGGGTCCTTCTGGCGAAAGCGATCGGGATGGCGTTTATTGATACCGATTTGCTAATTCAACAACAGGAAAACCGGTTATTGCAGGATATTATCAGTGAGCAGGGGATTGCTGGGTTTTTAGCGATTGAAGAAGCGGTCCTGTTAAAGTTGGAAGTAGTAAATACGGTTGTTGCAACCGGTGGCAGTGTGATCTACAGCAACAAGGCAATGGAACATTTAAAACGGAATAATCTCGTTGTTTACCTGCATGTTGACTATCCGGAGTTAGAACAACGAATTACCGATATGGACACTCGGGGTATTGTAATGACAAAAGGACAAAAGTTGGTTGATGTCTATAATGAAAGAATCGAATATTATCAGAAATATGCAGATTTGATGCTTGACTCGACCGGAATTTCGATTGAAGAAACATTGCGACGGTTAGTTTCGTTGTTAAAAAATAAAAATTAGTATTTAAAGCGGCTGTTATTATGTTGGCTTAATGCCGATATTTAACATAAGGTTACTGATTTGCTCTGGCAGGAACTTGTGAATGATAAAGCGAATCAAGTGTAAAGCAATTGAGAAGGGGATGGTGGAGATACTCCCGCAGCTAGATTCGGAAGTTTTTACTTGGGTTATTCTGCCGCTATTGATCTTTTTTGCCAGGATCTGCGATGTAACCATTGGAACGATTCGCATTATCTTTGTTTCCCGCGGTCAAAAACTACTGGCTTCATCGCTTGGGTTTGTTGAAGTACTGATTTGGTTGGTAGCAATAGGTCAAATAATGCAAAATCTGAATAATTTTCTTTGTTATATCGCTTATGCCGGTGGTTTTGCAATGGGTAATTTTATCGGGATTACCATTGAGGAAAAACTGGCAATGGGTGTTTTGGTGGTGCGGATTATCATCAAGAAAGATGCCGCACAGCTTGTAGAACATCTCAAGAATGCCGGGTTTGGTGTTACCAACATTGATGCTCAGGGAACAACGGGGCCGGTGAATGTGATCTATACAGTAATTAAGCGGAGTGATCTCCA
This sequence comes from Bacillota bacterium, assembly GCA_029553165.1. Taxonomy (GTDB): domain Bacteria; phylum Bacillota; class UBA4882; order UBA8346; family UBA8346; genus JAKPCT01. The sequence goes on along the minus strand of JAKPCT010000114.1, from coordinate 33,717 downwards.
CCAAGTTGTCGAGATGATTCGCCAGTTCAATCCGAAAGCCTTTTATTCGATTGAAGATGTCCGTAATGTCAATCAAGGTGTTTTTCCGAATCACGCGGGTACCCGGGTTAGGTTTTTTAGTAATTTTAAGCGATATGCAAAGCGAAAATAAAAATAATAGTGCTATAATATTAATGTAATAAATTAATGGATCCAAGGAGATGAAGCGATGGAAAACTGGCAAGCGCTTTTTATAGTCATCTCAGACTCTGAAAAGACAGAACGGGTGTTAGAAATCCTTTTAGAGAGTGAGATTCGAGGGGCAACGATTGTTGAATCAATGGGGATGGGCAAGATGCTTGCAGATAATATTCCGGTTTTTGGGAGTTTGCGGAACCTGTTGTCAAGGCAACATGAAACCAGCCAGACGATCTTTGCGGTTTCCAAACATCCGGATAAAATTGAAAAGGCAATGGAGCAAATTGCCAAAGAATTTGATGGATTTCAAGAACCATGTACCGGTATGATGTTTGTTGTGCCGGTTTGTAAAGCAGTAGGAATTGGTAAAAAGGAATAGCAGCATTGAAATTATATTGTGGAGGTTTCTAAAATGTCTGAGCCAAGTGTAATACCTTCAGCTTTTTTGTTAAATATAACGATGATACTGGCATTTACCAAACTGGGGGGCATGCTTAGCAAACGGCTAGGTATGCCTTCCGTTCTTGGACAAGTAATGACTGGAATAATACTGGGGCCAACTATTTTAGGTTGGTTGAAACCAGACCTGTTTTTAGATGAAGTTGGACAGATTGGTGTCATTTTATTAATGTTTTTAGCCGGTTTAGATACGGAAATGGAGCAGATGAGTAAATTGGGGAAACGTTCGCTGCTGGTTGCTGCCGGTGGTGTCCTGCTGCCATTTATATTAGGGATTATATTAGTGTTTTTTTGGCGGCATAATCTGCAGGAAGCAATCTTTGTCGGGACGATTTTGACAGCTACCAGTGTCAGTATCACTGTTCAGGTTTTAATGGAGATGGGTAAACTGAAAACCGCTGAAGGCAATACAATCTTGGCGGCGGCAATAATTGATGATATTTTGGGAATTTTATTATTATCGGTAGTTGTAGGTATGAATTCACAACTGCAGATCTTGCCATTGTTAGGAAGAATCACACTCTTTTTTGTGATAGTTTTGATCTTTGGCGGTTATCTTTTCCCGTTCTTAATTAAACTCTCAAGAAAATATTCGATTAAAGAAGGACGGGTTACTCTGGCAATAGCGTGTTGTTTGTTGTTCGCATGGTTAGCGGAGCAGATGGGTGTCGCGACAATAATAGGTGCCTACTTAATGGGGATATTTGTTGGTAAAACCCGAATTAAGAAATTAGTTACTGAGCGGATCGAAGTTATTGCATATACTTTTTTTGTTCCGATCTTCTTTGTCGGAATTGGAGCGATCGCTAATTTGCGTCAGATTAATCTCTCAATCCTCTTGTTCCTTTTTATTTTAGTACTGGTAGCAATTGCTTCGAAGCTCATCGGAAGTATGATTGGGGCGCTTTTGGGAGGTTTTGGCTTAAAAAGTTCACTCATTATCGGCTCTGGAATGATCGCCCGGGGAGAAGTTTTGTTGATAATTACTTCATTGGGTTTGAGAAAAGGAATTATTGGCAGCGAACTGTTTTCAGGAGCGGTGTTATTAGTATTAGTTTCTACGCTTCTAACACCGGTTTTATTAACGGTTTGCTTTAAAGAAACCAAGCCTGTAGAAAAGCTCGCACAGACCAATTATTAAAAGGAATATCTTATTTTATCCTAAGGTTGTGCAAAAAGACTTTAATTGCTGTTAAGTTTCAGTAAATCTTGAATTACCTGTCCGGCCATCATCATCCCAACGATTGGAGGTACATATGAAGTACTTCCGGGGATTTGTTTCCGTTGCGTACAAGTGAAGACAGCACTGTCCTTATTAGGGCAAATACAACCGGAATAACAGGTAGCAACTGCTTCATCTTTTAAAGCAGCCGGTTTTTCGGTTGAATAAATCACTTTCACTCCAGTGGTGACACCTTGATCACGCAGCATTTTACGGACTGCTTTGGCCAGCGGGCAGGTATGCGTTTTGCTGATATCATCAATTTTAAAGGCAAACGGGTTAAATTTATTACCGGTCCCCATTGCAGAAATGATGGGGATATTATTTTTGACGCAATAACTGATTAAAGCAACTTTTGAAGAGACGGTATCGATGGCATCGATTACATAAGAGATTCTGCCATGTAAGATTGAATCTAAATTATCAGGAGTTACAAACTCTTTCCACGAGACGACGACACAATCAGGATTGATTGCTTTTACCCGTTCCTCTAAAACTTCGACTTTGGGACGGCCATAGTTGTTTTTAATTGCATGAATCTGACGATTGGTATTGGTTAGACAAATATCATCATAATCAACTAAGATTAACCAACCTACTCCGGCCCGTGCCAATGCTTCCACTGAGTAGGAACCAACTCCACCCAGTCCGATAACTGCTACTTTTTCACGATTTAAGGTTGCTAGTCCTTCATGCCCGACTAATAGTTCAAACCGGCTGAACCGGTGTAATTTATCCTGTTTCATGACAACTCCATAATTTAAGTATCAAAGTTAAATATAGTACATATTTTGGGAAGAACGCGCCCGTTCCGCCAGATCCGCCAATGTCGTATTATCTAACAGCTGGTTTATTGTGTTGTTTAATTCTTCCCAAAAAGAATGGGTGATACAGTCTTTTTCCCGCTCACAAGTCTTACTGTTTTTTCCGACACAATGGACCGGTTCGATTGGACCCTCTAAAGCCCGAAGAATTTCTCCGACAGTGATCTCTTGAGCCGGCCGGTTTAATTCGTAACCTCCCTGCGCACCCCGGGCAGCGATTACCAAGCCATTCTTTCTTAAACTGGTGAATACTTGTTCCAAATAGGAATCGGAAATTAGTTGTCTTTCAGCAATCTGACGCAGTGGGACCGGACCGTCGGTTGAATTCATTGCTAAGTCAACCATTGCTCGCAGTCCATAACGACCTTTTGTAGAAATCCTCATCACAAATTCCTTTCAATCCCTAGTATTTTAATAGGTTTTTTTTAATATTAACAAATTGAAGTAATAATTTCAAGAGTAGAAAAATTTGAGTGCCTAAAGATATTTGAAGATATTTAAAAAGGAGGAATAATATCCTCCTTTTTAAAGTAATAAGTACATTCTTATTTCAAATTAGAACTTGTATTGATTTCCACTAGTTTGATTGAAATTTTGGCTTGAAGGATTTGGGCTGTTTAAACCAGCTTGGAATCCGGATTTAACCTCAGCAATGGTTTGTTCTGCTAAAGTTCTTTCAGCAGCTTCGATCATCCGACGGACCATGTTACCTCCGATAGCTCCAGTATCTCTGGTAGTCATATAACCGAAATAACCACCTTGAACTTTGGAAAGATCAATACCAAGTTCATTAGCAATTTCATACTTAAATCTGTCTAATGCTGGACCAGCTGCTTTAACTAGATAGCTGTTGCTTTTTTGACCTGTACCCATGTGATGTCACCTCCTTTACTAATATCTTTTCCGAAAGAGCTCCAGCTATGTTGCATTTTTTTTGGAATTTGCGGAAATTTTTTAATAAGATACATGGAGTGATTAAGATCAGTGTTTCTCTGACTCATGCTTTGAAGCAACAGTGGAATCCGAAAAAGCTGTCTTATGAAAGATCTGCTGTTGGCGGGAGAGACATTTTTGATAGATATGTTGTTCTAAAGCTTCGAGCATAACTTGGGCCAACTCACCGCCAAATTTTGCAATTTGGTAGGGGCTGAGTTCCCAGACTGACGAATTGGTTAAACTTAATGGAGTTTGGTTATTGGGATTGATTAATCTTTTCTTATGATAATGTTTGAACATTAAACTTCACCTCATTATTATTTTGCCGGAGAGTTTGATTTTAAGAAGTGTAAACCTTGGAAGGATAAATAATAAAACTAATTTGAGGTAAAGATTGACTTTTGATTGATAAATATATATAATAGTCGAAGGTGATTTTTTGTGAAAGTTAATATTAACCCGATTCGAGATGTTCGTGGCGGGATTGTTACCTTTGAAGGGAAACAAGATTTAGACGCAATTAAACAGATCGAAGAATTGGGATTGGAATTCCTGACACCTTTGGATGTTAAAGGGAAAATTACTAATACCGGTGAAGGTTTTTTAGTTGAGGCAGAGTTAAGTTGCCAATATCAATCAAGCTGCAACCGCTGTTTGGAATGTTTTACCAGTACATTGGAAGCTGATTTTAAAGAAGAGTATGTTTGCAAAGACGCGGACACAGAAGATAATTGTACAGTTATTAAGGGCGACTATCTTGATTTGACTGAACCATTGGTTGAACAGGTGATATTATCTTTGCCAATGAAATTCATCTGTAAAGAGGAGTGTCGTGGTTTTTGTTCTTCTTGCGGAGCTAACTTAAATGAAACAGAGTGTAGTTGCGTTGATGAACCAATTAATCCACAGTTTGAAAAGCTAAAAAGTTTGTTAAATACAAAGGAGGTGGACTAAAAATGGCAAATCCAACAAATAGAGCCTCCCGAACTCGAAAAAGATTACGCCGTGCCAATTGGAAAGCAAAAGCACCACAAATCAGTACTTGTCCCCAATGCCACGAGCCTAAATTGCCGCACGTAGTTTGCAAATCCTGCGGCTACTATAAAGGTCGGGAAGTTATTGCTAAGGTTGATTGACCATTTGGTCTTTCGACTTTTTTTTTGTCATTTTTCCCTTGACTTTTATATATTTTTAGTTATACTAAAATAATTGTAATAAAGAATTTTAAAACGATTTATTTAATGATAGATTATTCTTGATACTTGCCCCCGGAGGTGTTTTGGTTGAAGATCGCAGTAGACGCAATGGGTGGGGATTTTGCGCCTGTGGAGATTGTCAGGGGCTCGGTTGACGCCTGTCGAGAATTTAATACGGAAGTAATTTTAGTTGGAAAAGAAGAAGAGATCAAACAGGAATTAGATAAATTATCATGCCAAGGTTTGAAATTAGATATTTTTCCGGCAAGTGAAGCTATTGCCATGGATGAACATCCAGCGAGTGCAGTGAAGAAAAAGAAGGATTCATCCTTAGTAGTTGCCAACAATTTAGTGAAAAAAGGCGAGGCAGCTGCAGTGATCTCTGCTGGTAATACCGGGGCGGCAATGACAGCTTCACTTTTTAATTTGGGTCGAATTGAAGGAATTGAACGTCCGGCGATTGCCACTCCAATGCCGAATAAAAAAGGAATGGGTGTCTTGCTTGATGCGGGTGCCAATGCTGATTGTGAACCGGAAAATTTAGTCCAATTTGCAATTATGGGGTCGATTTATGCCGAAAAAGTATTTGGGATCCCCAATCCGCGAATCGGGCTGTTAAGTATTGGCGAAGAGGAAACCAAGGGTAATAAACTGACTATCGAAGCCCATCAACTGCTCAAATCGACTAAGGTTAACTTTATTGGTAATATTGAAGGGCGTGATGTCCTTAAAGGGAACTGTGATGTAATTGTTTGTGACGGTTTTGTAGGTAATACCGTTCTGAAGCTGGCTGAAGGTGTTTCTTCAGTTTTAATGGAACAGATTAAAGAAGCAATCAAAGGCAACCCGATAGCGTTATTGGCTGGAATGATGCTTAAGGGATCATTATCAAAAATTAAAGCGAAGTTAGATTATACGGAGTATGGCGGGGCCCCGTTATTAGGTCTGAACGGAGTCAGTATGATTAGTCACGGTAGTTCGAACGCCAAAGCGATCAAAAATGCAATTAGAGCTACTATTAAAGCAATTAATGAAGATATAGTGGGTAAAATTAAAGAAGCAGTCAATTAATGTTGGTTCCAGTCCAAATCTTGCAAAGGAGAAAATAATGGGTAAAATAGCATTTGTTTTTCCAGGACAAGGTTCACAGTATGTTGGGATGGGTAAAGAACTATATGATAACTATGGAATTGCCAAGGAAGTGTTTGATGAAGCTAACCAGATTTTAGGCCGGGATTTAACGGCGATTATCTTTAACGGTCCGGAAGAAGATTTAAAAGATACGCGCAACGCCCAACCGGGGATCTTGACTACCAGTATTGCTTTGTACCGTATTTTACAATCTGAAGGAGTTGAACCGGATTTTGTTGCCGGACATAGTTTGGGTGAATATAGCGCTTTAGTTGCTGCTAATGCGATATCCTTTGGTGAAGCGATCAGTCTGGTGCAAGAGCGGGCCAATCTGATGGCCGAGGCGGATCCGTCAGGAAATGGTGCGATGGCTGCAGTACTGGGTATGGAACGGGAAAAGCTTAATCAATTATTAAAACAGGTAAGTCAAGTTGAGGCCGCTAATTATAATTGTCCCGGCCAAATAGTGGTTTCAGGAGCGAAGAATGGTATCGCCGAGTTACAGAACTTGGTTACTGCAGAGGGGGCTAAATTTATTCCTTTAGCAGTAAGCGGAGCGTTTCATTCCAGTTTTATGAAAGAAGCAGCAGTTAAGTTACGTCCCTCACTGGCAAAAATCCAATGGCAGGAACCGAAAGTGCCAGTAATTGCGAATATCACTGCTAAGCCTGTCAGTAAGGAGCAATTGGCTGACAGTCTCTATCAACAGATCTTTTCGTCCGTGTTATGGGAAGACAGTCTGTTAGCTTTAAAAGAATCTGGAGTGGAAACCTTTGTCGAAGTTGGTCCGGGTAAAGTCCTCTCCGGCTTAGTCAAAAAGACGATCAAGGGTTCGACAATAACCAATTGCGAAGATGAAAACTCACTTAAAAAAGCACTTGCAATTTTAAAGGAGGTCTAGTAATATGAGATTAGCAAATGAGGTGGCAATTGTTACTGGAGCGGCCAGAGGTATCGGTAAGGCAATTGCGACAAAACTAGCAGCAGAGGGAGCAATTGTTGTTCTGTCTGATGTTAGCAATGATGTGCATGAGACTTCAAAAGAGATTAATCAAAATGGTGGTCAATCAGTAGCGATAGTTGGAAATGTTACTAAAGCCGAAGATTGTGAAGCAATGGTTAAACTGGCTTTGGATAATTATGGCAGATTAGACATATTGGTTAATAATGCAGGGATCACCAAAGACAATCTGTTAATGCGGATGTCTGAAGAAGACTGGGATGCAGTTTTAAATATTAACTTAAAAGGTACATATTTATGTACAAAAGCGGCCATCAGGAGTATGATGAAGCAGCGTTCCGGAAAAATAATTAATATTGCTTCAGTAATTGGAGAGATTGGTAATACCGGGCAAGCTAATTATGCAGCATCAAAAGGTGGCGTAATTGCTTTCACCAAAACAATGGCGAAAGAGTTGGGTTCCAGAAATATTCGAGTCAACGCAATCGCTCCCGGATTTATTGAGTCGAAGATGACTGAGGTTTTATCCGAAGAAGCCAAGAGCAATTTGACCAAGGCAATTGCATTGGGTTTCCTTGGTAAACCGGAATATGTTGCTGATGCAGTAGTATTTTTAGCATCTTCCGAATCCGCCTATATCACCGGCCAGGTGTTAAATGTTGATGGCGGAATGGTAATGTAATCCAACGGCATGGATAAAATTTTTGCTTTACATACATCATCAAAAATACCAACCTTGAGTTGGGAAGGAGGTGAAGTGGTTGGATATCTTTAGTAAAGTTAAGGATATTGTCGTGGAGCAATTAGGTGTAGATGAAGAAGAAGTAACCGAACAAGCTTCTTTTGTTGATGATTTGGGTGCTGATTCTCTTGACATTGTTGAATTGGTTATGGCATTGGAAGAGGAATTTGATTTGGAAATTCCTGATGAAGATGCTGAAAAAATCGCCACTGTTGGTGACGCAGTAAATTACATTAAAGAGAATGCTCAATAAAATTTCAAGAGGGCCCCGTTTAGCGGGGCTTTCTTAATAATTATTTGATGGGGTGAACCATGAAACATCGTGTGGTCATTACTGGTTTAGGGGTTATCACAGCTGTCGGACAAACTAAAGAGCAATTTTGGGATTCGATCATTAACGGAAAATCAGGTGTCGACTATATAACTTCATTTGATACTTCTAAATTTGATGTAAAAATTGGGGCCGAGGTTAAAGATTTTGATCCTGGTCAGTTTATGGACAAAAAAGAGATCAGACGTACTGATCGTTTTGTCCATTTTGCGGTGGCTGCATCAAAATTAGCCTTGGAAGACAGTGGTTTGGTAATTGATCAGCAAAATGCCAAAGATGTTGGTGTAGTTATTGGATCAGGAATTGGCGGTATCAGAACTTTTGAAGAACAGACCAAAATATGTCTGGAGAAAGGGCCTGGCAGGGTCAGTCCGTTTTTTATCCCAATGTTAATTCCAGATATGGGTTCAGGATATATTTCAATTATCACCGGTGCTAAGGGGCCAAATCATACGGTAGTAACTGCGTGCGCCTCAGCTTCCCATTCGATTGGAAATTCATTTCGGTTAATTCAAAACGGTTATGCGAAGGCGATGATTACCGGCGGAGCAGAAGCGGCGATTTCTCCGCTGTCATATGCCGGGTTTACTTCGGCGGGAGCATTGTCGACCAATAATGATAATCCTAAAGGAGCAAGCCGTCCTTTTGACTTAAATCGTGATGGATTTGTTATGGGTGAAGGTTCAGGTATTCTGATCCTGGAAGAACTTGAACATGCATTAAAACGGGGAGCTAAGATCTATGCCGAACTGGTTGGATTTGGAGAGACCGGTGACGCATATCATATGACTGCTCCGCATCCTGAAGGATCCGGAGCGGCTGAAGCAATGGCGTTAGCGATTGCAGATGCAGGTATAAAGCCCGCCCAAGTATCATATATTAATGCTCATGGAACTTCAACTCCGGCGAACGATCATTTAGAGACGTTAGCAATTAAAACAGTCTTTGGAGAATACGCCAAATCAATTCCGGTAAGTTCAACCAAATCGGTTACCGGTCATCTGTTAGGCGCTGCCGGAGGGATTGAAGCAATTATTTGTGCTTTGGCAATTAGGGATGGTTTGATTCCACCAACGATCAATTATCAAACTCCCGATCCTAATTGTGATTTAAATTATGTTCCAAATAATTACCAGAAAGCTGAACTTGAATACGTTTTATCCAATTCATTAGGTTTTGGAGGACACAATGCGTGTCTAGCTTTTAGAAAGTATAATGGATAAGTTAAACCGTACCAAGAAAAAACAACCCGATGATTTTCAGGGGACAATAGCAGAATTGTTAGCCCAAATGGGAATAGTGGCAGTTGATCTTGAGTATTTTACTGACGCTCTTACTCATTCTTCATATGCCAATGAGCATGGCGTGAACAGCAATGAACGCCTTGAATTCCTGGGAGATAGCGTCTTAGGGCTTATTGTTTGCCAGTTTCTCTTTGAAAATTATCCCAACTATAACGAAGGTAAACTTGCCAAACTTAAATCAACTATGGTTAGTGCGCCTGTTTTAGCCAGGCTAGCGACGAATATCGGGTTGGATCAGTATATCCGGCTGGGATACGGTGAACTACGTTCCAGCGGCAGGACCAAGCTTAATATCCTTGCGGATGTTTTTGAAGCAATGATTGGTGCTTATTTTATGAATTTTGGTTTTGATAAGACAAAGGAGTTTTTCTTACCGCTGATCAAAGCTGAATTACCGGAGGTAATTGCCCATCTGGATGAAGTAAATGCCAAAACCAATCTTCAGGAATTAACTCAGGCTAAAGGAATCAAGCCGGAATACCGAATAATCAAAGAAGAAGGACCACCCCATAACCGTTTTTTCTGGGTTGAGGTTTTGATTAATAACAAGGTGGCCGGAACAGGAACAGGAAGATCGATTAAAGAAGCACAAAATAAAGCTGCTTTAGCTGCATTGAATAATCTTCAGCAATAAACCGCAATAAATTTTGCTAAAAAGGTTTTTTTTTGAGGATTGTTGAATATGATATGATATGAGCAAAGTTTCGATTAGGGGGCTATTTTAATGGATGTATTAAAAGTTTCTGCAAATTCAGTGCCAAAATCGGTAGCCGGCGCTTTAGCGGCTGTATTAAGAGAAAAAGGAATTACCGAAGTGCAAGCTGTAGGGGCTGGTGCAGTAAATCAAGCAGTTAAGGCAATAGCTATTACTCGAGGGTATGTAGCCCCAAATGGCATAAATCTGGTATGTACTCCAGGTTTTGTCGAAATTAATATTGATGGTCAGACCCGAACAGCGATTAAATTCATTATTGAGCCTCGTTAAGTTACCGCGTAAGCGGTTTTTTTATTTTATTCATATACCGGACAACCTCAGTCATATATTTAATTAAGGTCTTGAATACTTAATACTTTAACATGAGCTGGAGGTGCCGGATTGAATCAGCAATTAGATTTGGAATTATTAATGCAAATACGTCAAAACCAAGATGAACTGGCGATGGAAAAACTGGTGAAGAAATACCTGCCAATGATCAGGCACATTGTTAACAATCAAAATATTCTTAATGATGATTACGAGGATTATCTTCAAGAAGGAGCAGTTGGTCTGTTAAAAGCAATCGAACAGTATCGTCCGGACGATTATCGAATCAAGTTCAGCACGTTTGCTTATCTTTGTATTTTGCGAAGAATTTATAATAAGATTAAACAAAGCTATACTAAGAAATCATTGCTGGTGTCAGGTTCCGTCTCTTTGAATCAAACCGTCTATGAAGAGAGTAACCGGACTTTATTAAATATGATGGCTGATTACTCGAATGAGCCATTTACAATGGTCGAGAATGATTGGATTGTTGAACGGCTCAATATGGTTTTAATGGCCTATTTATCGCCGTTGGAATATCAAGTAATTCAATTATTGCTGAACGGATTTAATTTAAGCGAGATTAATAAGATCTTAAATCAACCAATTAAGACAATTGACAATGCCCGGACCCGGGCACGTCTGAAACTGAAGAAAGTAGTTATTGAGTATGGTTCGTTGTTAAGCCCTAAAATTCCAATGAAAACTAAAAAAAGAAAGGATATCGCTATAAACTTAAAAGTAGTTTAGCCGATAACAATAAAGACCTCCATTTTAAATAAAAGGTACTTGTTAACGCCTCCGTTAGCAGGTATTTTTTTTTTGCCCATATTGTGGTAAAATAAGTTGGATAAAAGGGGGATTGGAATTGTATTTAAAACGCCTGGAAATAATAGGTTTTAAGTCATTTGCCGATAAAATCAAGCTCGACTTTTTACCGGGTGTTACTGCGGTTGTCGGTCCCAATGGCAGTGGTAAAAGCAATATTTCTGATGCCTTACGTTGGGTCCTTGGTGAGCAAAGTATTAAAACTTTGCGTGGTTCGAAGATGGATGACGTTATCTTTGCCGGGACCCAGTACCGTAAACCGCTGGGCTTAGCTGAAGTAACAATTGTATTGGATAATTCTGACCATTCGATCCCGCTGGAATTCAATGAAATATCGATCACCCGGAAACTTTTTCGTTCCGGTGAAAGCGAATACTTAATTAATAAATCTCCGGTCAGACTCAAAGATATTCATGAACTGTTTTTTGATACCGGGTTAGGAAAAGATGCCTACTCGGTAATCGGGCAAGGGAAGATCGACAGTATTCTTTCGGTAAAAGCGGAAGAACGACGGATGATCTTTGAAGAAGCAGCCGGAATAATCAAATATAAAGCCCGTAAACAAGTGGCGGAAAAGAAGTTGGACGATACCGATCATAATTTAACAAGGGTTAAAGATATTATTTTAGAATTGCAGTCACAGTTGGGCCCGTTAGAAACCCAAGCCCAATTGGCAGAGACTTATTTAGAGTTTAAGACGGAATTATCACAACTCGAGATTAATTATTATGGGAGCTTGATTCAGAAATTACAATTGGAGCTGGATGAGTTGCAGGCGGCCCAAGTAAAGTTGACTGATGAGCTCCAGGGGCTTGAAGGCCAAGAGAGTCTAATTGAAGCCAAGATCGAGGAAGAACGTTTACAGGTTTTGAATTTGGATAATCTGTTAAACCAGATGAATGAAGATTTTTTCCGCATTCAAAATCAGATCAGTAAATTGACGGAGCAGATCAATTTTTTACATACCAGGTTGGATGATATTGAACGACAGGATAATGAGTACCGTCATAGCCTTAACATTAATCAGGAACGGAAAACGGCGCTGCTCCAGGAGCAGACAGAGCTATCCGCTGAAATTGCCAAAATTGAAGTTACTTTAGAGGCTGACCGTTCACTGGAAGATCAGGAAAATGGAATCTTAGCTCAAATTAACGCTGACTTAAAGTCGCTTGAAGCAGAAGAGCAAAGTTTGAAGAATGAATTGATTGAAGTTTTAAATAATACTGCTGCTTTAAAGAATAAATTAAACAGTGCCGTTTTACAGAAGAATTTCATCGTTAAACAGGTTACCGAACATCAAATCAAACAGACCAATTTAAAGCGCCAGATTGATGAATGGCAAGGTATTATTGGTGCGAAATCAGAATTATTGCAGGACGGGGCAAATGAGTTGTCTGAAAATCATAAATTACAGACAACATTGAGCAATAAATTGGTCGAATTAGAAGCGGCCCAAAGCGAACTTGAGGCGAAAAATTTAGAGTGGCACCAGTTAATTCGTGGAGTAGAGAGTAAGATTAGCTTACTTGAAGAACTGGAACATAATTATCAGGGATATTTCCAGGGAGTGAAATCATTACTGGCTGATACTGCCAATGAGCGTTTTCACTCTAAAATCCATGGAATTGTTGCTGACTTAATTAAAGTAAAGCCAGGAATGGAATTGGCGATCGAAACCGCTTTGGGTTCGAGTATCCAGAACGTTGTAATTGACGATGACCAGGCCGCTCAGGAAGCAATTGCTTATTTGAAGAAACACTCGAAGGGCAGAGTGACATTCTTACCCTTAAATCGAGTTCAGTCATCTGAATCAAAGTTCTTAAAATATCAGGAGTTGCTGCGCCAGTCGTCATCGCATACAGCGATTGATCTATTGGAGTTTGCGCCCCAATACCGGAATGTCATCAATTATCTTTTAAGCCAGGTGATTGTTGCACCTGACTTAAAAACTGCGGTGCAGATCAGCACCAAATTAGACCGTAGTTTCCGAATTGTAACACCGGAAGGGGACTTGGTTAATCCGGGCGGTTCAATCACCGGAGGAAGTAATGAGCGGCAACGGATGGGATTATTGAGCCGGAAACGTGAAATTGAGGACCTCAAAAAAGAAAAACACGATGCCGAAGCGTTTTTAGCGAAGGGGATTCAAGCAATCAGCGCCAACAAGGAAGAGATTCAAGCAACATTAGCAAAGCTTGAGTCCTATAAAAAGGTCGAAAATGAGCTTAATTTGAAACAGCTTTCGATTCAAAGGGAGATCGAAACATTATTGCAGAATATTAAACGCAACCAACAGGAGTATGAATTACTAACTGATCAAATCAATGAGATTCAGCAGGAAAGCAGCCGGTTTGAAACAGGTAAGGAAGAATTAGAACAACAGATCACTGCTGCCGAAATTCTTCTGAAGCAGATTGAGACCAAAATTGCAGAAACTATTGAATCCCTTAGTTCCAAAAAACAACTCAAAGATCTGCAACTCCAAAAGCTTAGTGAGATTAAGTCAAGATTGAGTGCGGGGATCCAGGAGTTGAATGGAAAGCAAGCACTCCAAATTAAACTGGAGAAACAGTTGGTTGAGAGTGATGGCCTGCAACAGGAGCTAGGTGAGAAACAACAAGCTTTAATAACGGAGACCGAGACGATCAAACAGACAATCATTGATTTAACCAAAGCGATCGAAGTTGAGAAGGTTAACTTAGTAAGTCAACAGGACGCGATCAATCTGAAAAAGACCGAAAAAGAAGAGATTTTGGCGCACATTAGAGAACTTGAAGGAAATCAACGCAGTATTCGGCGGAAAAATAATGATTATCAAAATCAGTTGCATCGCCTGGAGTTGAAACTGAATCAAAAAACTAATGAAATTGCAAATCTCCAAAATCGCCTAATAGAAGATTATGGTTTGGAATGGCAGAATCAACTTGATGCGGCTTGGATTCAGCCGGAAGCAGTAACTGGCAGAATCGAAGATTTGAAGACCAAGATTCGGGAATTGGGACCGGTCAATCCCGGTGCGATTGATGACTATCGTCAGGTAAAGCAGCGATATGAATTTTTAACCAGTCAATCCGAAGACTTGATCAAGGCTAAAAGTTCGCTTCAGAAAGTGATTGCCGAGATTGAATGCACTATCACCGAGCGTTTTAATGAAACCTTTGCTAAAATCAGAGACGAATTTACCAAGATCTTTGCCAGACTGTTTGAGGGAGGACATGCCGATCTTTTGCTGGTTGAACCTGAAAATCCGTTGACTTCGGGGATTGAGATCATTGCCCAGCCACCCGGGAAGAAACTCCAAAGCTTATCATTGTTGTCAGGTGGTGAACGGGCGATGACAGCAATCGCGCTGTTGTTTTCGATTTTGACCATTAAACCTGCTCCATTTTGCATCCTGGATGAGATTGATGCAACCCTGGATGAGGCGAATGTGCGAAGATTCAGCCATTTGCTGGAAATCTTCAGCGAGAAACTGCAGTTTATTGTCGTAACCCATCGCCGTGGTACCATGGAAGTGGCGAACGCGCTTTATGGAGTGACAATGGAGGAGATGGGAGTATCGAAACTGATCTCTTTGGATTTGAGTGAGAAAGCCGGGTAATTTTGGTACTATCAAAGTAAAGGTTAATTGTGATTAAAATAATTGAATTTAAATTAAATATTCAAAGGAGCGCATTATGGGACTGAATTTTTTTGCCAAATTGAAAGAAGGATTAGCCAAGACCAAAGCTAATCTGGTTGAGAATTTAGAAGGGATCTTCAGTTTAAAAAAGATTGATGATGAATTTTATACGGAGTTAGAAGACTCGCTAATTATGGCGGATGTAGGGGTTGAGACCACTACCTACTTGATCGATCGACTAAAAAAAGCGGTAAAAGAGCAGAATATTACCGAACCGTTTAAGTTGAAGGAGGTCTTAGTCGGTGAAATAACGGCAATCTTCAAAGAAGTAGGCTCCAAACCGTTCAACTTTGAAACCAAAAATAAAGTTTATTTAATTATTGGTGTCAATGGTGTTGGTAAGACCACTACCATTGCCAAACTGGCTGCCAAATTTAAAGATGCCAAACGCCAGGTCTTATTGGTTGCCGGGGATACTTTCCGGGCAGCAGCGACTGAGCAGTTAGTTATGTGGGGAGAGCGGATTAATGTTCCGGTAATCCACCACCAGGAAGGTGCTGACCCGGCGGCGGTTGTCTTTGACGGTATGGCAGCCGGTAAAGCGCGGAAATCCGATATCATAATTATCGATACTGCCGGTCGGTTACATACTAAAGTTAACCTGATGGAGGAACTGAAGAAGGTCAAGCGGATTGTCAATAACAATCTTGATCAATATACCTTAGAGACGATTATGGTAGTTGATGCAACTACAGGGCAAAATGCGGTCAATCAGACCAAAGTATTCCACGAGGCGTTGGGGATTGATCAACTGATTATCACGAAATTGGATGGGACTGCCAAAGGCGGAATCATTATATCAATCGCCAATCAGTTACGGATTCCGATTGGATTGATCGGGGTTGGTGAAAAGGCGGAAGATCTTCAGGAATTTGATGCGGAGCTGTTTACGAAAGCATTGTTTGAGTGAGACGTGAATGAAGTCAACGAAACTGTTTCAGTTTAGTTGCTATAAGCTATCAAAATCATTTGGGAGTTAGGTACGATGCGACAAAAATATTTTATCACAACCTTTGGTTGTCAAATGAATGTTAATGATTCAGAAGTAATTGCTGGAATATTGGAATCCATAGGATATGAGTCAGCAGCTACAATTGAAGCTGCTGATTTAGTATTATTGAATACTTGCTGTGTCCGTGAAAATGCCGAAAACCGGACCTTCGGCCATATCGGGAATCTAAAAGAGTTAAAAGAGAAGAAGCCGGATCTGATCATCGGTCTTTGCGGGTGTATGGCGCAAGAGGCTAATGTTGTCGAAAAGATTCGGGAGAGCTATCCTCATGTTGATCTGGTTTTTGGAACCCATAACTTGCATCAATTGCCGGAGTTGTTACAGAAAGTCCGGGAAACATCTTCCCGGGTGATCGAAGTATGGGACAGTGAAGGCGAGATTCATGAGGGGCTTCCGATTAAACGGGATGAGACTTTCCGGGCTTGGGTTACAATTATGTATGGTTGCAATAATTTCTGCACTTATTGTATTGTTCCGTATGTCAGGGGCCGGGAACGGAGCCGTAAACCCGAGGTGATCCTGGAGACAGTTCGGGATTTAGCTGCTAATGGTGTAAAAGAAGTTACGCTTTTGGGTCAAAACGTCAATTCTTACGGGAAAGATATTGGTGATGGCTGGAACTTTGCTCGCTTATTGCGTGAGCTTGCCAAGACGGATATTGCCCGGATTCGCTTTCAAACTTCACATCCTAAAGACCTCTCCGATGAATTGATCGAGGTTATTGCTGCGGAACCGAAGATCTGCCGCCACCTGCACCTTCCGTTTCAAGCCGGTAGCAGCAGGATCTTAAAGTTGATGAACCGGCAGTATACCAAAGAACAGTATTTGGAGCTGGCGCAAAAGATCCAGCAACGAGTAACGGATATTGCTTTGACCACCGATATTATCGTAGGATTCCCTGGGGAAACCGATGCTGATTTTAATGACACTTTGGATCTGGTCCAACAGGTAAGATTTGACGGGGCCTTTACCTTTATTTATTCTCCCCGGGTGGGTACTCCTGCTGCCAAGATGGAGGACCCGACACCGGAGGAAGTGAAGAAAGAGCGTTTGATGAAGTTAATTGAAATCCAAAACAAGATTTCACTCGGGAAAAATCAAAATCTGGTTGGGACGCTGCAGGAGGTCTTGATTGAAGGGTCCAGTGAGAAAGATGCGGCGATCTGGTCCGGACGGACCTCACAAAATAAGCTGGTCCATTTTGAACCGGCCGGACAAGTTGCTATTGGTGACCTTGGAGTGGTGCGGGTCACTGGAGCTAAAACCTTTACCCTGGAAGGGAAGTTGTTAGGTTAGATTTTTAATCAACTCCTTCATATCCTCTGGCAGTTCCACCGTGAGGTCGGGAATTGCGAAGGGGGAGTTTTTAAAGCATAATTGATAAGCATGTAATGCCGGACGCTTGATCAAATTTGAGACTACTCCGTATTGGCGGTCTCCGACTATTGGATGACCGATATGGCTAAGGTGGACTCTGATTTGATGGGTGCGTCCGGTTTTTAGATTTAACTCTAAAAGCGAGTGCTCTTTAAATACTTGTAAGACACGGTAGTGGGTCTCCGCTGGGTCGCCTTCAGCTGCTACGGTCCGCTGTTTCCCTTTAACGCTGATAGGGAGCTTAATGATCCCTTCACTGGATTTGGGAATTCCTTGGACAACGGCATGATAAATCCGGATAATCTGGTGTTTTTGTATAGATTCAGATAGTTTTAGTTGGGTAGTAGCATTTTTCGCAAAGATTACCAACCCCGAAGTGCCGTAATCGAGCCGGTTGACAGGTCTTACTTTAGCTTTGAACTGTTGCTTTTCAAAATAAGCGGCAACCCGGTTGGCTAAGGTGCCGCTTTTAATCGAACCGGAAGGATGAACCGCTATTAGGGCAGGTTTGTTAATAATAAGCAGTTCGTTATTTTCATAGACGATCTCCAAAGGTAAATCTTCAGCAATTAATGACTGATGTTCTTCACCTAACGCATAGACTCTGATTAAATCGCCTTTCTTTACTTTGGCTTGTGAATGAGTCTTCTTGCCATTAATCATGATCAGCCCTTTAAAGAAGTATTTTCGAAGTGCTCTCCCGGATATTTCGGTTTGTTCTTTGATCAATGATGTGAGCAAAATTGGTTCGGGATTAGTATATCTAGTTTCGAATAGAATTTGTTTGTTTTTAGACATAGTTATAAGTCCTTTAAAATTGAAAGGTTCAGTGGAAAAAAAGTTTAGTTGGTTTGTATAATCATTGTAAATATTTTACAATAAAAAATTTTTTAATCAACAATAATTAAGAAATCATATTTAACAGTTTTTGCAACATTTAAACCTCAAAACAGTTGAATTTTATTATATTGATATATTATTCCAGTTAATTTATAATGTAAATAGTTATATTTATTAAACATAATCTAGCTTAATATCAAAAAACTGATAACATTTAACTTTGATCTTGTTTTGGACCGGGATTATTAAAGTTCGATCCGACCGGATTTGTTAAGTTACATAATGGAAATTGAGTACGTTGTATGGAGACGACATTTCATGTATAAAAAAGAGATTAGTAGAGAAGGATTATTATCTTTAATAGCTCAATATCAAGAACAATTGCAACAGGATTTATCCCAGGTTCAAAAAGAGCTTGAAGATTTGAAACCGGAACTGAAAAATTGTATGGAAAGAGTTCGTAATGCAGCGATCGAGCAGTTTTTGAAAGAAGATATACCTGAAAATAAAGAAAGAAACCAGAAAATTGCTGATTTACAAAAAGATTTAAAAAATTACATAGAAGCTAAAGAGCGTATTGAACAGACTAAAACTAAAAGATATGGGTCTTTATTTAGTAAAATAACACATCCATACTGGGAAAAGGCGTTGGAGCAAACCTATGAAAACTTGCAAAAAAGAAGAGAAGAGATTCTTGAAGATAAAAAGCAGCTCCTGAAGACAGATTTTGCTCAAAGATGGATTGATATCGATTGTCGTTGGAGACTGCGAAATGAGACTGTCTTTAAAGATTTTATGACTTACAAAGGTCAAGAGAGTCAAATTGAAGACAAGCTGCGAAAGTTAGAACAATTGGGGAAAAATATTGAGAAAAATGAACGTGACAATTTTATCGTTGTAGGCAATATTGGAACTCCAGATAATTTGATCCAAAGGATTTCTCAAATTAATAACCAATTAGATACTATTACTGTTTCGATTCGAGAATTTGAGACAATGGTTGATGCTCATTTAAAGGAAGTTAGTTTTAAATATGATGAGGATATAGAAAAAGTTGCAGATTTAGCTAAGAGAATTACTGAAAACGAACTTATGAATGCTCAAAAGGATATTTATAACAAAGAAGATAAAGTAATTGATTATAGAAGATGGACAGCAATAAAAAAATTCCAGAAAGAAATTCCGAATATCAATTTTGAAACTTTGATCAGAAACGGTCAACTGGAAAAATTGCCGTTTAATGTCATTAACCATATCCGTAATACCTCTGAATATATAGATTTTAAACAAACAGCTAAAGTAAAAGAGGTTATTGAGGGTTATAAAAGCCAGATTTCAAAAATTCCTGATTCTGGGCGAAGGATTGAGATAAAAAATAAATATTTTTCATCGTTTGATAGCATTATTAAATCTAAATCAGAAATTGATTCAAAGATAAAAAACTTAACTGCCGGCATTCATAATTTAACTGATAAAGGACAGACAAAGAATTTTGATATGTAGTTATAATTAAATATGTATTAAAAAGAGGGGGTTGAAACATGAATCTGGCACAATGGAAAGCAGCTAACTATGATAAAAGAGTTGAATTTTTAAAAGATCAGGCATTTGAATGGACAAAAAAAGACTGGAAGATTGAAGTAATACCTGATGACCAGTTTGTAATTAACAATTATTATTCTAATTGTGATGATACCATTTATTTAAAAAATACTTTACTTGAATCTGATTCATTGTATTTTAAAGCTATAGAATCTTTAAGTGGGTCAATTACTGCCATTAAACAGGCTTATTTGAGAAATCATCCGGAAGAGTGTAAAACTCCACTTGATGCTGTAGAATATGAAATTACTTGTGAAATTGGTTATTCAGATGGTATCAGTTTTCGTGGCAGTAGAAGTCAGGAAGAGATCCGAAAATCCAGTTATTATGAGACCAGAAAATTCTGTCTGTTAAATGGTGACAATAATACCCCTGAATATAAAGATTATCTGAAAGAAATTGCTAAATTAGAGCGAAGTTTTAAAGTAAAACTGTCTAAAGAATTTGGCAGTGATGATTATCAAAAGAAAGTAGAGTATGAAAATTACAAGGAATATCAACGGCTAGTCTCTAAAAAGCAAAAAATGCTTGAGAAAGAGAATGAAGTGATAGAACTTAAAATTTTTAAATTAAAAGAACAATCTAAGGATCAAACCGTTTCGTTTGAAACAGTTAATGAGATTGATCAATTAAAACAGCAATTGGAACTTAATAACAATGAAATCAAACGGTTAGCAACGGAGAAGACATTAAATCCCAAGCTCGGTAAACTTTTTGAAGTTTACAACCAAAAGATGGAACTTTATGATCAGGAATCAAAGATATTATTAAAAATGGAAGATATTGAGCGGCCTCTGGTAAATGGTTATACTTGGGGTGCTGAAGCTCTGAAACTGGTTGGTGATTGTGAAAGTGCATATAAACATGTTAAACGGGTTGGCGAGGAGCTCGAAAATAAATCAAAGAAATTGGAAGAATTAAACGAGAAAAGTAAGGAGAGAAAAGGACTATCCAAATTAAAAAATTTCAAAACTTTTATCCAAAAAGTTGACATTAAAATGGATATTTATGAATTAAAAGGAAAGTATGCAAAAGCGATACAGGAATTTGAAGAATCACGGAAACAAGCGTTAGAAGGTGAAGCTCAGTTTAAGAAAGCGTATCTAAAAAATCTTCGGGAAAATCCTGAATATATGAAATTGCGAACTGAATTAGGAAAAGTTCTTAATAAACAGAAAGCTCTTGAGGAAAAAGCTAAACATACTTTTGATAAAAGAACTGGTGTTGAACATCAAGAATATGGAAATAGGATCGGTCTTAAATCTTCCGGAAACGGCGGGATGAATTGGAGTTAAATAATTTCAGTGATTTTTAATTTACAAACAACTGTTATCTTGTTATAATAATTGCAACCTTAAACAAAGTATTAAAAATTTTGTTTAGGAAAAACTGTAGGATGGTAGGAGGAACAGAATATGATCGTTGTGATGAATGAAGGAGCTACTGAGGCTCAAATTGAACATGTGAAGGAAAAGCTTGCGGCATTAGGCTTTGGGATTCATTATTCCAAAGGGGTAGAACGGACAGTCTTAGGCGTAATTGGACAAAAGTCACCGGGTCTGCTGGAATCGATTGAAGCAATGGAAGGTGTTGAAAAAATTGTTCCAATTATGAAACCTTTTAAGTTAGCCAGTCAGGAGTTTAAGCGAGAAACGACAATTGTCGATGTCTCCGGTGTCAAGATTGGAAGTTCCAAATTGGTCGTGATGGCCGGACCTTGCGCTGTTGAAAATGAAGAACAGATGTTATTGACAGCCAAGGCGGTAAAAAAAGCCGGCGCTTCAATGCTTCGCGGTGGAGCATTTAAACCACGGACTTCGCCATATGCCTTTCAGGGTTTGGAAGAAGATGGTCTGAAGATCCTGAAACAGGTTAGTCGGGAAGTTGGGATTCCTTTTGTAACTGAAGTGGTGAATCCTCGTGATGTTGATTTAGTAGTCGAATATGCCGATATGTTACAAATTGGTGCCCGCAATATGCAAAACTTCACGTTGTTAAAGGAAGTCGGTAAAACTAAAAAGCCGGTAATGTTGAAACGCGGGTTGGCGGCAACGATTGAAGAATGGTTAATGGCGGCAGAATATATATTGAGCGAGGGTAACTATGACGTTGTCCTCTGTGAACGTGGGATTCGCACCTATGAAACTTCAACCAGAAATACCTTGGATTTAAGCGCAATTCCAACCATCAAGCGGCTGAGTCATCTACCGGTAGTGGTTGACCCGAGTCATGCTTCAGGGAAGCGGCATCTGGTGTTACCATTAAGTCGGGCGGCAATTGCCGCCGGTGCTGACGGTCTGATTATTGAGGTCCATCCTGATCCGGAAAATGCACTCTCGGATGGTCCCCAATCGTTAACATTTGATGGTTTTGACGAAGTAATGAAGAAATTGGAACCGATTGCCACGGCAATGGAGCGACAGATTTAATGGTTACTTTCAATGACAAGATTGCAATATTAGGATTAGGCTTAATGGGCGGCTCTTTAGGAGCCGCTCTCGTTCGAAATGGCCATCAGGTTGCAGGATGGGACATTGATCCCTGCGCAGTTGAGGAAGCATTCCGGATGGGAGCGATCAATGTACTGGCGGAGGATTTTGCCGGTGTAGTCAGCGATGCGCAGTTTATCTTCGTTGCCACACCAGTGTTGACGATTGCCGGTCTGATCCGGCAGTGTTTGCCTTATATCAAACCGGGTACTGTTTTCTCTGATTTAGGCAGTATTAAAGGGTTAATCATTCAGCAGGTTAATGAGTTTCTACCGGAAGGTTGTTTCTTTGTTCCGGGGCATCCGATGACCGGTTCCGAAAGACACGGAATAACCGCAGCTGATCCGTTCTTATTTGAGAATGCCGCTTATATCTTGATCGAAACTCCTGCTTTACCGGTAGAGGTTTTAACCAAGATTAAACAGCTCTTAACTAAAACCGGAGCTCATCTGATTGTCTTAACTGCTGATGATCACGACCGAATTGTCGGGATGGTTTCTCACTTGCCACACCTGGTCTCGGCTGTGTTGGCGCAGACTGCCGGAGTTGAAGAAGAGCAATACCCGGGTACGCTTGCCTTGGCTGCCGGGGGATTTCGGGATACGACCCGGTTGGCGCTTGGTTCACCCAAGTTATGGGAGGAGATAATTACGGGCAACCGGGATAAAATCTTAACTGCAATTACTGCCTTTCAGGAACAATTGGAGAGATTAAAACAGATTATTGCGACTGATAATCGCAGCGCGCTTAACGGTTTTTTGAGTAATGCCCACGATGTACGTGCTCAAATCCCGGCTAAAAATAAAGGAATCGTCTCATTAGTACATGAGATGGTAGTTACCATTGAAGATCGTCCCGGGACGATTGAAGCGGTATTAAGGCATCTGTCAAAGGTTAATATTAACGTCAAAGATGTTGAGATTCTCCGGGTGCGTGAGGGGGATGGCGGAACCCTCAAGTTGGCGCTGGAGAATGACCAGGCTGTGGAGACAGCAATCAGGGTCTTGCGTGAGCAAGGTTTTAAAGCTTGGAGAAGGTGAATTGGAACGATGGGTTATGATTTACATGTACATTCAACTTATTCGGATGGGACATTGACTCCGGCTGAGGTGCTTGACCGGGCGATCGCTAAAGGTCTTAAGGGGATAGCGATCACTGATCATGATAATGTTGACGGGATTGCGGAAACTTTGGCAGAAGCCAGAAAACGAAATTTTCAGGTGATACCGGGAGTCGAAATTACGACCGATTTTGGTGAATATGAAGCGCATATTTTGGGTTATAATTTTGACTGGCAACATCCCCGTCTGTTGCAGAAGCTGGAACAGATCGTAGCCAGCAGAGTCCGGCGGGCGCAGTCGATGATCGAGAAACTAAACCGCCACCATGTGCCGGTCACTTGGGAACAGGTTTTGAAATTTTCCAATGGCCGTTTTGTGGGCCGGCCGCATATCTTTAAAGCGATGGAAGCAATCGGTTATGTCGACAGTCAACATCGTAATTCGGTCTTTGATTATTATTTAGGACAAAATGGTGTTGCTTACATACCGCATCAAGAGATCGAGACTAAAGAAGCGATTGAACTGATATTGGATGCCGGCGGGATTCCGGTGTTAGCCCATCCGGGCCGGGTTGGAGCGGATCATCTGATTGAGCAGTTTGCCGGCTGGGGTTTACGGGGGATTGAAGTTTACTATCCATCCCATATGCAGGAGTTGATCGATCGGTTATTGATTGTTGCCGAGAAGTTACAACTTTATGTGACGGGTGGCTCGGACTTTCATGGCCGCCTGGGGCAGGCAGAGCTTGGTGATGCCCAGGTGAGTGAATTACCGTGGGTTTTGAGTGGAAAATAAAAATACAACAAAATAATTGGCACAGGAGTATACTTTTAAAAAGGTTACTCTTTTTTGTTTTTTTGTAATTTGATTATTTTTAAACTTGTTGATCAAATTTAGTATAGGAAAAAGCTCTGAAAGTATTACGACAGAAGAGCTTTTAACCGTGGAATATTGACTTTCCCGACTTAAAGCGGATATATTGACTGATTTTAGAGAATAATAGCCATACTTTACTAATTATGCTCTGAACAGCTTAAGATTAATCAAGAAAATATCTTTTTTAGCTTAACAGAAAAATGCCATTATGGTAAAATAGGTACGGTTGACTTTGATTATACTATATTATTAATCTTGAAAGGTATTGAATGAGTAATTTCAGGGATAATTTTCGCCAAAAATATAAATCGTTCAAAATCAAAGCACAAATACAGATTCTCTTTTGGTTAGTTGCCTTTTTGGGCAGCACATTAAGGTATAAAGTGATCGGCAGAGAACAGTTGGATGAATTCCATGGCAAACAGGGGTTTATCATCAATACCTGGCATGGTCAGCAACTGATCGGTTTTTATTTCTTTAGGGGTTGTGGCTATTATATTCTGTCCAGTTTGAGCCGGGACGGAGAATACTCCAGTAGCATCATGCGGAAATTTGGCTGGAAGATCATCCGTGGCTCTTCTACCAGAGGCGCTGTACGGGGATTGATTGAATTATTACGGGTTTTAAAGCAGGGGGCAGGGATCGCCTTGACTCCGGACGGGCCCCAGGGGCCGATCTATCATATCGAACCGGGAGGGCTTTATCTGGCGCAAAAGACCGGTGCTCCGTTAATTCCATTGGCATTTGTCTTTCAACATAAATGGATTTCTAAGAAGAGTTGGGATAAATTTGTCATTCCGAAACCATTTACCAGATGCGTCGCTTACTTTGGCAAACCTTTATTTATTGATGAAGAATTGACCGAAGAACGGTTGGAAATTGAAAAACAGCGGTTACAGGAAGCGATTCATGAAGCTAATCGGTGTGGAGAAGAGGTTTTAAAACAGTGGATCGATCAAAAATAGCTTATCTGCTCTATAATTGTTTTTTAACGTGCAGTTCATTTATTCTGCTTCCCTGTTTTATTATTCGAAATCTAGTACTACGACGGCCGGTTTTTCCTTATTTTAGAAATATCAGTGAATCGGAGTTGGCAAGGCTTCATGGTAAAAAAATAATTTGGTTACAGGCAGTATCGGTTGGTGAAGTAGTAGTCGCCAATATCATTATAAATGAATTACAACGTAAATTACCTAATTATGCAATTGTCTTATCAACGACTACACCGTCAGGGCGGGCTATGGCCGAACAGTTAGTAGGCGATAAAGCACTTTTAACTTACTTTCCTTTTGACATACCCTATTTCAGCAAGCGTTTTGTTAACCGTTTACAACCGGAAATACTGATTTTAACTGAAACCGAAATCTGGCCGAATGCGATCCGTTATGTCAAAGCAATCGGTGGCAAAGTAGCAATTATCAATGGGATCATCAGTGATCGTTCTTTTCGGCGTTATCAAAGATTTGCTGCTTTTTTGAAGATTGTCTTCAGCCAGGTTGATTTGTTTGTAATGCAAGCGGCAGAATATGCAAACCGAATTGGAAAACTGGGAGCACCACTGGATCGGATTAAAGTTTTGGGAAACATCAAGTTTGACCAGCCTTTTCCGGAGTTTGATACGGCGCAGATTGATGAGTTTAAGCAGCAATACTGCTGGAGTGAAACTGTTAAAGTCTTTGTTGCTGCCAGTACCCATCGGGGTGAAGAGGAGATTGTACTAGAGGCATATCAACAGTTGATTCGGGAGCAACCGTATTATTTAATTTTGGCACCGCGTCATCCGGAACGGGCTCAAGAGGTAATCAATCTCTTACAACAGAACCAGTTAAACTATATTCGCCGTTCATCAGGTGAAAGTTCAACTTCTGTGTCAATTCTTTTACTGGATACCTTTGGTGAACTGGGATTAGCCTATGCGGTTGCAGATGTTGTACTAGTCGGAGGAAGTTTGGTTAATATTGGCGGTCATAATATTTTAGAAGCAGCTGCACAGTCAAAACCGGTAATCTATGGTCCCTACATGCATAAAGCAAAAGAGAGCCGCCGGATTCTGGAAGCAGTTGATGCCGGATTTATGGTCAAAGATGCTGCTGAATTAGTAGAGTGTATCAAAGATTTACTTGCTGATCCTGAACTCTATCAACAAAGAGCTCGGGCTGCCCAAAATGCTGTCTTCGTTAACAAAGGTTCAGCTGCCAATACTGCCGAATTAATTGCCGGAATACTAGAGGTTTGTAGTGAAAAATAATAATTCATTGGAGCATTATTTATTAAGTGTAATTTCAGGAAAAACCAAAGGCTTTAAGGCTACGCTCATCCGCTGGTTGCTTGGATGTTTGGAAATCATATACTATCTATTGTTAAAAGGCAGGCAGTTATTGACCCGTCCGCAGCGGTTGCCGGTCCCAGTGATTAGTGTCGGGAATATTATTACAGGCGGGACCGGAAAGACACCGACGGTGATCTGGTTGGCGCAGCGGCTGCAACAATCCGGCTGGAAACCGGCGATTTTAACCAGAGGTTATAAGGGGAAGTATCAACAGTCAGGGTTGATCTTTACCGGTGAAGATTTAGAAGTGCTATCACCTGAAGCTGTCGGTGATGAGCCGTATCTGTTAGCGGAAGTATTAGCCGGAGTACCGATTGTAGTTGGACAAGACCGTCTCCGGATGGCAAATAAAGCTTTACAAGAGCGACCTGAAATCTCGGTATTTATTTTGGATGACGGATTTCAATACTGTCGTTTGTGGCGGGATTTGGATATTGTCTTGATCGATGCCCTAAATCCTTTTAGTAATAATCATTTAATTCCGCGGGGGTTGTTACGGGAACCTGTTACTGCGTTAAAACGTGCGGGAATGATCTTTCTAACACGTACTGAACAGGTTGATCCGGAGCAGGTGGACCTGATCATTCGAAGATTGCAAAACCTTAATCTTAAAGCACCCTTTTTGAAAGTAGAAGCCAATCAATGTTATTTTCGCTCATTAAGTGATAAGCAAGCGATAATCCCCAACGGGCATTTGATGCACGAACTGGTTGCTGTATTAACGGCAATTGGGAATCCGGAACAATTTTATCAAACTGTAGAACGGACTAAAGCTACGATTAAATATTTTCAGCCATTTCCAGACCATTACTATTGGACGGCTGATGATATAAGAGAGATTGTTAATTCCTTAACCGACTTAGGACTTAATGTATTAATTGTTACCGGAAAGGATGCTGTTAAACTCCAACAGTTTGCCGCCGAATTTGTGAAGGCCGGAATCCAGTGTTATATTTGTGAGTTGGAGTTTACGGTTAATGATTTGATGGCGGACCGGATAATCAATAATGTTATGAGTAAAGGACGGAAATGAATATGAAAATTTTAGGCGTTATACCAGCCCGGTATCATTCAACGCGTTTGCCGGGAAAACCCCTGTTAAAGATCGGGGACAAGCCGATGATCCAATGGGTTTATGAGGCAGTGCAAAAAGCGAAATTGTTGGATGAAATTTTGGTCGCTACTGATGACCAACGCATTTATGAGGCGGTCTTGAGTTTTGGCGGTAAAGCCGAATTGACTTCACCCGATCATCCGACTGGGACGGATCGCTTGGCAGAAGTGGCAGAGCGTAATCCCGGCTATGACTTGATAATCAATATTCAGGGAGATGAACCTCTAATCAAGGGTGAAGTGATTGACAGTATTGCGCAACCTTTACTTGATGATCCAACGTTAGCAATGTCAACTGCCAAAGTACTCTTAACTGATGAAGCACAGATCAGGGAACCTTCGGTAGTGAAAGTCGTTACTAATGAGCAGGGAGATGCTTTGTATTTCTCCCGTTCCGTAATTCCTTATCCGCGAAATCAGGAAAAAGCGGTTTATTGGAAACATATTGGTTTGTACGGTTATCGCCGGGAATTTCTTTTGAATTATATTAAACTACCGCAGACAACTTTGGAATTGTCTGAATCTCTCGAACAACTGCGGGCTTTAGGCCACGGTTACCGCATCCGGGTAGTGGAAGTTAAAGCTGATTCTGTTGGAGTCGATACTCCTGAAGATTTGGAACGCGTAAGAAAAATACTGGGTTATTAAGGAGAAGATTGATGAAGCAATTATTTGGTGAGCAATTACTTTTAATAGCCGGTCCTTGTGTGATTGAATCTCCGGAGCATACCTGGATGATGGCAACTGAACTGAAGAAGATTGCGGCAGATGCCGGGGTAAAGTTAGTCTTTAAAGCATCGTATGACAAGGCTAACCGGAGTGCAGTTGATTCGTTTCGGGGGCCCGGTTTAAAAGCTGGTCTGGAAATCTTAAAAAAGATCAAGCAGGAATTGCAACTTCCGGTTTTGTCTGATGTCCATTGCGTAAGTCAGATTGAGGCTGCGGCGGAGGTATTGGATATTATCCAGATTCCGGCTTTTCTTTCGCGGCAGACTGATTTGATTGTTGCGGCGGCACAAACCAAAAAAATTATTAATGTAAAAAAAGCACAGTTCAGTGCCCCGGAAGATATGAAAAATGTGCTTGAAAAGGTTTACTCAACCGGTAACCGGCAAGTGATCCTGACAGAGCGGGGTGTATCTTTCGGTTATCATAATCTGGTGGTTGATATGCGTTCGTTGCCAATCATGCGTTCTTTTGGAGTACCGGTTGTCTTTGACGGGACACACAGTGTTCAGAAACCCGGTGGTTTAGGTAAAGCAACCGGAGGCGATCGGAGTTTTGTACCTTATTTATGCCGGGCTGCCGTTGCCACCGGTGTCGATGGAATCTTTCTTGAGGTCCATGACAATCCGGATGTAGCGAAATCGGATGGTCCCAATATGATCCGCCTGTCGGACCTCAGTAGTCTACTCAAAGTTTTGGTGGCAATTGATAAGACCGTTAAAGAGCATTCTAATGAGAACTAAATCTTTCGTCGTGTGAAAATACTTGAAGAGAAGGAAGGAACAGTATTTGAATTGTGATGCAATTCTTGAACGGGCGCGTGAAGTTTTGAAGATTGAAGCCCAGTCTGTCTTGGAACAGGCTGCTAAATTAGACCAGAGTTTTGTCAAAGTGGTTGAGCTGATCTTAAAGTGTGAGGGTAGAGTCGTCATTACCGGAATGGGGAAGTCGGGGTTGGTAGGCCGGAAGATCTCCGCAACATTGTCCAGCACCGGTACACCGTCTTTTTTCCTTCATCCTGCTGAGGCAATTCATGGGGATTTAGGAATGCTGACTCCGTCAGATCTAATCATTGCGATTTCTAATAGTGGGGAAAATGATGAGATCATTTCGTTGCTACCCACTTTAAAGATCTTAGGTAATACCATTGTCAGTTTTACCGCTTCCAAGACTTCTACTTTAGCTAAAAACAGTGATCTGGTTTTAGAAGTTAAAGTAGATCGTGAAGCCTGTCCGTTAGGTTTGGCGCCTACTGCCAGTACCACAACAACTTTGGCTTTAGGTGATGCTTTGGCAATTGCATTATTGGAAGCCCGTAACTTTAATGCGGACGACTTTGCACTTTATCATCCGGGTGGGGCACTGGGCAGAAAACTCCTGCTTACAGTTGAAAAGCTGATGGATACCGGTGAGCGAATTCCGCTAATTCATCAAAAAGCATTTGTGAGAGATGCGGTAATAACGATGACATCTCACGGTAATTATGGTGCCGCAGTCATAGTTGATGATGCTCAAAAGATGGTTGGAATTATCACAGACGGTGATCTGCGGCGAATTTTAGAAAAATATCAAAATCCACTGGAATTACCGGTAGAAGAAGTTATGACCAGGAACCCGAAATCAATAACTCAGGAAAAACTGGCTGCCGAGGCAATGCACATTATGGAAGAGAAAGGCATTACAGTTTTACCTGTTATTGACAGTGATGGAATTGCGATTGGGATCATTCATTTACATGAAATCATTAAGGGTTTAACCGGGATCAAAAAATGACTTCAAAAGAAATAAAAATGTTTTTCACAATTTAAAAAGATTGTTATTTCATTTAAATAACTAAATGTTGATTAAGTAGCGTGGCTGTTAGCTTGACAAGCATTGACCGCTTATGATAGTATGTTATTAATTTGCTGATTTTATATTTTTTTGATTTGTAACCGAGGAGGGTGAATTTTTTGGATTATTTTTTGACCGAAGAACAGTTAATGATTAAAGATTTAGCCCGGCGAATTGCAGATGAGAAGATTGCGCCACGGGCATTGGAACTGGATGAAAAGAACGAATTTCCTTGGGATTTAATGAAGATTATTGCTGATGCTGACCTTTTTGGTGTTTACTTACCTGAGGAGTATGGCGGACTTGGTGGCGGAGTTTTTGAACAATGCCTGGTTGTTGAAGAACTCTCCCGTGCCTGTAGTGGTGTTGCGGTAAGCTATGCTGCTTCAGGACTGGGTTGTATGCCAATCCTGGTATTGGGTTCCGAAGAACAGAAGAAAAAATATCTTCCGGATATTGCTTCCGGAAAGAGATTAGCCGCTTTTGCAGCAACTGAAGCCAATGCGGGAAGCGATCCGGCCGGAATGGAAACTACCGCTGTTTTAGATGGTGATGAATATGTATTGAACGGAACCAAACAGTGGATCACTAACGGTGGCGAAGCGGAGATTTATACGGTTATGGCAGTTACTGATAAGAAAAAAGGTCCTCGGGGAATCAGCTGTTTTATCGTTGAAAAAGGGACCCCGGGTTTCAGTTTTGGAAAGAAAGAAAATAAGATGGGAATCCGCGCTTCGGCTACCCGTGAATTGATCTTCGACAATTGCCGCGTCCCTAAAGAAAACTTGCTTGGTGGCAAAGAAGGTATCGGTTTTATTGCAACAATGAAAACATTTGACCGTACCAGACCTGGTATTGGCGCTCAAGCGATTGGTATTGCTCAAGGTGCATTGGATGTTGCTGTTAAGTATGCTCGGGAACGGAAACAATTTGGCCAATCAATCTCTTCATTCCAAGCTATTCAACATATGTTAGCTGACATGGCTACCCAACTTGAAGCAGCACGGGCACTGGTTTATGCTACTGCCCGAATGATTGATGCTGGTGCCAAAAACTTCTCAAAAGAATCGGCAATGGCCAAACTTTTTGCTTCGGATGTTGCCATGAAAGTAACTGTTGATGCAGTTCAGGTATTGGGTGGTTATGGATACATGAAAGAATATCCGGTAGAGAAGATGATGCGTGATGCGAAGATCACCCAAATTTATGAAGGTACAAATCAGATTCAGCGTAATGTAATCGCGCTGGAACTCATTAAAGAGCTTGCTTCGAAAAAATAATATCCCCAGCGCCCCTATGGGGCGCTTTTTTAGGTTAAAACGGGTTAACGAAGATAAGTTTATTCAAACAACCGTGGAGGAGGAGAAGTAAATTGAAAATCGTTGTTTGTGTGAAACAGGTTCCTGATACTACCGAAGTTAAAATTAATCCTGAAACCAATACATTAATTCGGGAAGGCGTAGCCAGTATCATCAACCCTTTTGATATGTATGCAATTGAAGAAGCGTTACGGACTAGAGAGAAGCTTGGAGGGACGGTAACTGTTTTATCAATGGGGCCCCCCCAAGCTGCGGAAGCTCTAAAAGAAGCAATTGCAATGGGTGCTGATGAGGCGATTTTACTTTCTGATCGGGCCTTTGCAGGAGCGGACACCTTAGCGACATCATACGCTTTAGCAAAAGGAATTGAGAAGATCGGAGACGTGCAACTGATTTTCTGTGGTAAACAGGCGATTGATGGCGATACCGCGCAAGTAGGGCCGGAAATTGCTGAAAAATTAGGAATTCCTCATGTTACTTATGTGAAAAAGATTGACGAAATCAATGAACAAGAGATGATTGTTGAACGGATGAACGAAGACGGTTATGAACGGGTGCAACTGCCGTTACCAGCATTGGTGACAGTAGTAAAAGAGATCAATGAGCCGCGCTTACCTTCGTTAAAAGGGAAGATGCGCGCTAAAAATGTTGAGATCCCGGTTTGGAGTGCGGAGATGATTGGTGCTGATCCGGATAAGGTTGGTTTAAACGGTTCCCCGACTTGGGTGAAACGGATCTTTATTCCGGATATGAAATGTCAAGGTGAAATTTATTGCGAGAATGTTGAAGAAGCTGTAAAGACCTTGGTTGAGGCGATTGTCAGTCGTAAAATTGTTTAATCGAACGGATTTATTTAGGAAATATTTTTCAACCGAGATCATCATTGAATGATAAATCCAGAAGGAGGATTGCAATGAGTATTAAAGTGCTCGTGGATAAATGTTACGGATGTAAGGTCTGTGTACCTAGTTGTCCATTTGGCATTATTGAAGTAATTGATAAGAAAGCAGTTATTAAAGATGGTTGTAATCTCTGTGGTGCTTGTGTCTCAACCTGTAAGTTTAATGCAATTGAGATTGTTCGTGACACCAAAACAACTATAGATAAGTCATTATACAACGGTGTCTGGGTTTTTGCTGAGTCTCGTGAAGGGAAATTAGCTAATGTTGCTTATGAATTGCTGGGTGAAGGCAGAAAATTGGCGGACCAGCTTGGCGAACCGCTGGTAGCGATCTTGTTGGGCGATAATATCGAATCCGAAGCAAGTAAGTTAATTGCTCATGGCGCTGATAAAGTATTTGTGGCTGAGGCTCCGGAGTTAAAATACTTCTTAGAGGATACATATACTCAAGTGATCGTCGATTTGGTTAATAAAGAAAAACCAAATATAATTCTGATGGGAGCAACAGCGATTGGCCGTTCTTTAGCTCCGAAAATAGCTGCGCGACTGGAGACGGGTCTGACCGCTGACTGTACCAATTTGGATGTTGATGTGGCAGAGAAGAATTTACTGCAAACCCGGCCAGCATTTGGCGGTAACTTAATGGCAACAATTCTTTGTCCGAACCATCGTCCGCAGATGGCGACAGTCCGTCCTAAAGTTTTTAAACCACTGGCATTTGACGCTGCTCGAAACGGTGAGATTGTCAAGGTTGATCTCTCAAAGATGACTTGGGATCTAAGAGTTAAAATCCTCGAAGTCGTTAATGAAGTCGGCAATTCAGTAAATCTCGAAGAAGCTAATATCATTGTCGCCGGTGGTCGGGGATTGTGTGATCCGAAAAACTTTGCAATGGTTGAAGAGCTAGCGGCAGTATTAGGCGGTGCGGTTGGAGCATCGCGGGCAGCGGTTGATGCCGGGTGGATTCCTTACTCGCATCAGGTCGGTCAAACCGGTAAAACTGTTGGTCCAAAGGTTTACTTTGCCTGTGGGATTCATGGAGCAATTCAACATATGGCAGGAATGCAATCATCAGATATCATTATTGCAATCAATAAAAATCCCGATGCACCGATATTTAAGATTGCAACTTATGGAATTGTCGGTGATGTGAGGGAGATTCTTCCGTTACTGACCAAAGAATTTAAGAAGGCATTAGGAGTAGCCTAACTAATAT
This sequence comes from Bacillota bacterium, assembly GCA_029553165.1. GTDB lineage: Bacteria > Bacillota > UBA4882 > UBA8346 > UBA8346 > JAKPCT01. The sequence goes on along the minus strand of JAKPCT010000114.1, from coordinate 206 downwards.
AATTATTTTGGATTTGATTATATTTGAATTTACCAGGTGGATGAATTAGAAATGATTCATCCATTTATTATGTGCTTGAGCAAAGTTTCAGGTGTGGTAACACCTGAAACAAAAAACCGCCCGCTATGCGGGTGAGATTAAAAGCTTAAGCAAGAAACCTCAACTTTCGGTAAAATTGATGGTGTTCAAGTCATCAAAAAACAAAC
>JAKPCT010000113.1 GCA_029553165.1 Bacillota bacterium | reverse complement strand
GAAGCTTTAAAAGTAACTTTACAGGAAAAACTGTTTTTGTCAAAGGAGACAATTAACGAACTTTTGGGCTACTTTGTCTCTTCTTTGCCCGATTATATCAAGGCAAAGCTATCAGTTGTTTCCTGCGAAAGTTGATTTAATATTTTATAATTTATCATAAAGAAAAATCTTTTTTAGATTTTACTGTCAGGCATTATTGTAAATGAATCAGCAATATATTCTCCTAAAGCAGATCCTAAATCACCGGCTTGTTTGATCACCAGACCCAAACAATCACTCCGCTTAATCAGATTCAAAAAGTCACTCCATCCCCGCTCATCCCGATAAACCAACTGATGCTCTTCACCGTGAGTTGTATAATTAACAGTAGTCAACAGCGACTCCGGTGAATAACTTGCCATTTGATAATTGATTGCTCTGATTAGCTTGGCTTCACGGTTGGATACCATTCGGAACGTCTTTTGTTCAAGATTCCAATCCCAACCCTGCGTAGACACAACCGGTAAAATATTAGGATATTCTTTAGCAATTTGGACCAGAATTTTATTAAAAGTAATTAACTCCCGACTGAAACTCTCAAGATTATCATGTTCTCTTGAAACAATGTCCGCAACCAAAACCAGTTTGCAATACTTTGCAAACCAGGGTAAATTCGCCCAGACCAGTCGCAGATAACTTTGATCATGACCATTCAGTGGTATAATGATGAAATTAATTGGTTGATTGAACATCGTCCGTTTCAGTGCTTTCAAGAAATCAATCCAGTACGGTAAGGCCGAACGCGCGGCATTAGACAGATCGATTCCCCATCTGATCGTTCTGTTAGCAGTTAAACCCTTAATCAGCTCTTTACTTAATTTCCGCGAATTGAACAGTTGCTCCCAAATCTCTGTGGTGGTATTTACAACGCAGAGATCATTTTTGTTTAAACCATCACTCCAACTAACTTTACCACTGGCATCAATCTGACCACCTGATACCAGTACTCCGGTAACCGGTACTTCTCTTGCCTGGGGACTATTATCCCAAATGTATACCGCTTTTTCTCTTAGGAGTAACCTCATTCCCGAATATAATCGTTTGCGGGGATTACCTTGTCCGGGATACGAATCCCATGCACCTTTACCTACACCAAACTTCTGGGAGATAACCTCCAAATTCTCATTTTCCTTAACCGTATAAATAATTCTTCCCGCCCGATTGGAAGCTTTGATTAGGGTTTTTATGACTTCCGGACCGGCCAGACCATCTTTTCTTAATTTGAAAGTCCGTTGTACTAAAAAGACAGCCTCTTCAGTAAGTGTCCCATAGTAACCATCGATTGGACCATAATAAAAATCGGTTTTAGCAAGTAACTCCTGTAATTCCTGAACATCTTTGCCTTGCGAGTTATACTTCATAATTCTTGCGCCAAGGGGAAGCTCGTTAGTCTTCAACCAATGCCATGCCATCTTCATACCTCCGAATACACTTTATGAAATTTAGTTGTCAGTGGTGCAAAAATAATCGTAATATCAAGTTTTTTCATTGACATGACAATAAGTTGGGGATAAAATAGAAGTTAATATTTCAAAGCACAAATTAGGTGAATTTTTTTTAACTTTTTATATGTCAGACAATAACCAAGGAGGAGCTATTAATGGGTAAGGTAATATTTTACGATACAACATTACGCGATGGCGCCCAAGGAGAAGGCGTATACTTTTCTGTTGAAGACAAAATCAGAATTGTCAAACAATTGGACCAGTTAGGCATTAACTATATTGAAGGCGGCTGGCCGGGTTCAAACCCGAAAGATCTTGAATTTTATCGGACCGCTACTTCTTTAAACCTCAAAACCGCCAAATTGGTCGCCTTCGGTAGTACCCGTCGGTTTCAAAACCGCCCTGAAGACGATAAAACACTTAATGATCTCTTAGCCACCGGTACCAAAGCCGTTACAATCTTTGGTAAGAGTTGGGATTTGCACGCTTTGGAGGTCTTAAAGGTCAGTTTGGCTGATAATTTGCAGATCATTGAAGACTCCATCAAATATCTCCACCAGAATAACCGTGAAGCAATCTATGATGCCGAACATTTCTTTGACGGCTATAAAGCAAACCGTGACTACGCAATTGAAACTGTAAAAGCCGCAATCCGCGGTGGAGCCTCTACAGTTGTACTTTGTGACACCAATGGTGGCACTCTGCCGTTTGAGGTAATCGAGATCCTCGAACAGGTCAAAAAAGAGCTTGACTTCCCGAATATCGGAGTCCATTTCCATAATGATACCGGCGTCGCAGTAGCCTCATCAATCATGTCAGTCCAGGCCGGAGCCAACCACGTTCAGGGTACTTTTAACGGTTATGGTGAACGCTGTGGCAACGCCAACCTTTCTTCAATAATTCCAACTCTGATTCTGAAATTAGGTTATGATTCAACTGTTAAAAACAATCTGCACCTGTTGACTCCTACTTCCCGGTTAATCTCAGAGTTAACCAACTTACAGCACGATGAACGCCAGCCCTATGTCGGCGCATCTGCATTTGCTCATAAGGCCGGTACGCATCATGATGCAATTCTGAAAAATTCCAATTCATTGGAGCACATCCGTTCTGAACAGGTTGGCAATGAACGCCGTTTCCTGCTCTCAGATCAAGCCGGCAGAAGTACTATTTTGAATAAAGTAAAGGAGATCTTACCCGAAGCCGAAAAAGACGACCCCAAAGTTGGCGAATTAACTGCCAATCTAAAAGATTTGGAGAATCTGGGTTACCAATTTGAAGCCGCGGAAGCCTCTTTCGACCTACTGATTAAAAAAGCGTTTGGACTCTATGAAAAGGTCTTCAATTTAGAAGGTTTTCGAATTATTGTCGAAAAACGCGGCGACCAACCGGTACTATCCGAGGCCACCATCAAAGTCAGTGTCGGCGATGAACATGAGATCACCGCTGCCGAAGGCGACGGTCCGGTTAATGCACTCGACTTGGCAATCAGGAAAGCGTTACAACGCTTCTATCCGGAGATCAGTGAGATCAATCTAATCGACTATAAGGTCCGTGTTTTGGATGAGAACAGTGGCACAGCCGCTAAAGTCCGCGTCTTAATTGAAAGTACCAATGGTGAAACAAAATGGGGTACTGTCGGAGTATCGGAAAACGTCATCGAAGCTTCCTGGGAAGCCCTGGTTGACAGTATTGAGTATGGGATTTTGCTGCAGAAAGAAGCTGATAATTGACCAACTTATCTTAAATAACTAATTGATAAACAAAGACCGAAAATCTATCAGCCCGGTCTTTTTTTTTGAAAAATTTAAATAAACTATCAAGTATTCAAAAATATCTGCCGATAATCTAAATTACAATAAATTTAGAGGGGAGCGATCACATGGATGCTGTTGCGACCCGACTAACCCGTGCAAGCGAAGGCCGTGACCTTCTTCAAATTGAATTACTCTCAAGATTGCTAAAGAGAGAGATGAACACCGAGACAGTAATGATGCAAAAACTGCTGGATGCAATGCCACCGGCGCCTCAACCGGCCCATCTTGGTCAAAATATTGATCTCAAAATCTAAAGCGTTGAATGAAAATGGCCTCCCAATCGTTCTTCTGGGAGGTCAGTTTTTATTAAAATCTTTGGCTAATAATATAGTGCAACCCCTTTCAAGAGGTTGCACCAAATACCTGAATACCTTTTTCTTCCAATCTTAAATTACTGATTGTATAGAATTACTCATCCGTTTAGCGATTGCAAAGATAATGTCACTACGGCTGATGATACCAATGATATTTCCCGCCTCAAACACCGGAACCCGTTTAACTTTATTGGAGTGCAGCGTTGCGGCAACCTCTTCGATGGTCTGATCAGGCCGGACACCAATCACTGCAGGCGTCATAATATCCTTCACTAATTCGCCCTTCTTCAGACCAATCAGATCCCTTTCGGTTACAATCCCCACAACCTTTCCCTGTTTGTTACAGACTGGAACCCCGCTGATCATTTTTTCGGTCAACAATTTAGTCAACTCAAAGATTTTTGCTGTTTCCTGGATACAGATGACTTGTTTGGTCATTATATCCTTTGCTAACATGGTACATCACCCCCTGTTAATTTATATGATTCTTCTTAACCAAGAAGAAGTAATCCAACTTGATATGATGTAGCTAAGTCCGGATGATAAGGATATACTTTAACGTTAAAACCTTGCTTTCCGCTATAACAGCATTTGATCTCACCTGAATAAACAACCTGATTATCCCCGACTTCCTTAAACTTATTCAAGATTATCCTTTGGGGATCAACCAGTTGGTTAGCACCATCAACCAGCCCGTAACTGATTTCAACTTTGATATCTGCAGGAGCAAAATCCGGCAACTCAATTGTTACTCTAACCGAAAACTGACCGCCAACTTTAAGTGAATCTTTTTCACAGTCACTGTCAACTGCTACAATCTTCACTTTATCCCAATTGTTTTTAACATTTTGTTCCCAAGCGGCCATCGCTTTGGCTTTCGCTTGGCCATTCTCCTGTAATCGGCTGTAAAGTTCTGCCGCAGGCCGGTACAGCTTTTCATTATATTCCAAAACCATTCGGTGCGTGTTATAAACAGGCGCAAAAGCCATGATTGAAGCCTTCATCTTGGCAACCCATTCCTTGGGAATTTTTTCCGAATGATGTTGATAGTACAACGGGATAATCTCTTCCTCTAAAAGAAGATACAGCGATTCTGCCTCGGCAGCTTCAATATAACTAGAATCATTCGAATTCTCACCATTACCAATTGCCCAGCCCAACTCCGGTTTCCAGGCTTCATCCCACCAACCATCCAAAGTACTGATATGCAAAGCTCCGTTAGCAACTGCTTTCATACCACTGGTACTGCTTGCTTCCAAAGGACGAAGCGGGTTACCAAGCCACAAATCTACTCCCTGAATCAGATGGCGGGCAATGTGAATATCATAATCCTCTAAAAAGATTACTTTATGTTCTAACCGGTTCGCTTTTACAAAAGTATAAATCTCCTGGATCAGATTTTTTCCCAGTTCATCATGGGGATGAGCTTTACCGGCAAAAACTAACTGTAACGGTCGTTCACTGTCATTAAGAATCTTTAACAGGCGTTCCCGATCCCGAAGTAATAAAGTCGGACGCTTATACGGCGCAAAACGTCTGGCAAACCCAATCGTCAATACATTAGGATCCAAACATTTTTCAACCAAATTGATCTCGGCTTTTGAAGCGTTCTTGAGCAACAGCTGTTTTTTGAGACGCTCCCGGATAAAATTAATCAAGGTTTGTTTTTGGGATTGATGCGCCTCCCAGAGTTCTTCATCGGCCATCGCCTCGACTCTCCGCCACATCTCTTCATTCTGTGGGTTATAACGCCATTCGGTCCCTAAGTAACGGTCATATATGGCTGCCATTTCCGGGCCAATCCAAGTATTAATATGGACTCCGTTAGTGACTGAAGTAATCGGCAATTCATCCATTGTCAGATTGGGCCATAGTCCGCACCACATATTTCGCGCTACTTGACCATGAAGCTTACTCACTCCGTTTGACCAGAATGACAACTTCAACGCCATTACGGCCATATTAAAAAATTCCTGTTGATTATTGGGATCAATACGGCCTAACGATAGAAACTCATGTCGCGAAAGATTTAAGCTTTGATAATATCCAGTAAAATATTTATCCATCAAATAAAGCGGAAACAGGTCAATCCCCGCTTTCACCGGAGTATGAGTGGTAAAGATATTGCCACTCGCCGCCAAATAACGCGCCGGTTCAAAATCCAGATTATATTCATTCATCAAATGGCGAATTCGTTCTAATCCTAAGAACCCTGAATGTCCTTCATTGAGATGGCAAATAACCGGATTAATATTCAATTCTTTAAGGGCCCGATAGCCACCAATTCCCAGAACATATTCCTGCTGGATCCGCTTTTCAAAATCTCCTCCATAAAGCCGATCGGTTATTTTACGGTCCTCAGGCAGATTATTAGGATGATTGCTATCTAATAAGATCAACTGAATTCGGCCTACCGTACCTCTCCAAACCTGAATTACTAATTTACGGTCCGGAAAATCAAGGGATAAATTTAATGGGTTACCGTCCGGGCCACAGACCCGCTCCAACGGTAAATTATTAAAGTCATATTGTTTATAATACTCTTGCTGTCTTCCATTACTATCCAAAATCTGCCGGAAATAACCTTCCTGGTAGAGTAACCCTACCCCTACGACCGGTAATCCCAGATCACTGGCAGATTTAAGGTAGTCACCAGCTAAAATACCTAATCCACCGGCATAAATCTGCAAATCTTCCCGGATACCAAATTCCGCCGAGAAGAAAGCAATCACCGCCTTATCCTTGGTCAGTTCTTTAATACTAATATTTTGGTATGAATGGTATTCTTGGGTTACCGTATTTAACAAATCCAGATATTCAGCATCATTGGCTGCCGCTTCGAGTCGTTCTTCCTGAATATTCATCAGCATTAAAACCGGGTTATAACCGCTTTCGACCCACAGTGCCGGATCGAGACGGGCAAATATCTCTTCAGTCTCTGTTCCTCGAAACCAATACAGGTTGTAAGCGAGTTCTTGAAGAATCTGGAGCTTCTCTGGTAATCGCGGTCTTACATAAAAGCTATGTACCTGTTGCATCATCATCTCTCCTGTTTAACTGACTTTAGCAATAATTTGTGTAAAGGCCGTTTCATAAACCTGTGCTGTCTGTCGTGCTACCGCATCCCAAGTATAGTCCCGTAAAACAATCTCCTTGCTCCGGACTGATAAGTAATCAGCCAATGGTTGACTTTGAATTAATTTAAGCAGACAACGCTGTAACTCGTTAACATCACCTGGTGTGAAGGTCAAGCCGTTCACTCCGTCTTGAACTGTCTCACCCAAACCACCAGTTTTGGAGGCAATAACCGGAACTCCGGCCGCCATCGCTTCCAAGGCTACGATTCCAAATGGTTCGTAAAGGCTTGGAAAGATTGCAATGTTTACTTCAGCTAAATACTGATTGCGAACTTGCTCCGAGATAAAACCTAAGAATTTAACCCGGCTTTCCAGATTTAAATGACGAGTCAAATCCTGCAACTCGTGCATATATGGTCCCGAACCGGCAATCAGTAATTCACTGTCCGGATATAAGCCGGCAATTCCGGCATAAGCTTGAATCAGGTCCTGGACCCCTTTCTCCCGAACTAACCGGCCGCAGAAAAATAATTGTTGCTTGTTATGGTTCGGCTTTCGGACAATATTAATCTGCCGTACCCCGTTGGGAATCACATAAATCAGCTCCGGATCGGTATCAAACAGATTTCTGATCTCGGTTTTCATGTATTGACTACAGCAGATGACATGATCCGAGATACTTGCCAGTTCCGACTCAATCCGATGAATCGCTTGTTGGGTAGTATTATACAAGCCATTATTACGGCCTGATTCGGTGGCGTGAATTGTTGTAACTAACGGTATGTTAAATGCCGCTTTCAATTCACGGGCAGCGAATGAAACCAACCAATCATGAGCATGAATAATGACTTTGCGTCCCCGGAGCCGCATTAGCATCTCCCGGGCATAATCGGCCATCCCTAAATTTAATTGCAAAATCCAGGACATAAAATCAACATCCGACTCTAACTTTTGATAAGTCGGTAAATAATGAACGGCAATTCCATTAATCTGTTTAAAACCATGTTGACCGTCATGAGCTACGGTTAAAACATGAACATTATATCCTTGTTTAACCAATGCTTCCGAAAGATCACGGACATGGATTCCCAGTCCTCCAACATGTTGAGGCGGAAACTCCCAACTCAGCATAATGATCTCCGGCTTATTGGAATTATTCTTTAAGATTGTCTTCCAAGGAGAACGCTCGGAATAAATCCGATAATCAAGATCAGCAAAGATTGGTGATTCTGCTTCCAGCTTTTGCAGTTCGGCTTCGTCAATTGAACCTTCATAATACTGATCACAGAGCTTAAAGAAATTAATCAGGTGTTCTTCAATACGCCGCTTCGCATAATCAACCACGGTTTGACTGGTAATAATAAATGGCCAGTCACTGCTTTGAGCTAACAGTAATTCCCGCGCTGCTTGATTCAGCAGTCTGCGTTCAAGGGCAGTAGGCTGGTCGGTTGAATCCGCCAATTGGGCCATCGCTTTCTCCGCAGTATGCAACTTCTGATATACCCAGTCGGTTAAGTTGTTAAGCCAAAAACGATTGTATCCGCCATCTCCCCAGGTTGACGGTCCAAAGGCAACTGTCTGCCGGGGTGGATGTTGTTTTAAGTAATTGGAGAACGTTATTGTTCGAACTCCGTTTTCCTGATTGGAAGCAATTCGAAGTACATTTTCCAACCAATCAGGCCCCTCAAACCACCAGTGACCAAATAACTCGGCATCATATGGCGCAGTAATTAACGGTTTTTGACCTAATTCATTCTTCCAATAGGCTACTTGATGATTACGGTTATGGACAAAATCATAGGCATGTTCCATTGCTTTGGAAAGAGCAATTCCCCGATTGTAAGGTTCTTTATAATCCGTTTTACCGGTAATTCGATAGTATTTCAATCCGGTATCGCCCCGGATTCCTGCTGTCAGATAAGGTTGAATATAATCATAATCCAAATCATACCCTACGTCACGATAAAACTCGCGGTAATAATAGTCACCAGGGTATCCTTCCGTTCTACTCCAAACCTGTTGTGAGGTTTCAATATCACGGCCAAATACCGCTACACCACTACTGGTTTTCAGGGGTGCATATAAACCGGTAGCTGCCTTTGGTACCGAGTTTAACAGACCATGACCGGACATGATAAAGTATTTGATCCCTTCTTCTTTCAGAAGTTTCTCAACTCCCGGAAGATAAGCACATTCAGGCAGCCATAAACCTCGCGGCGCCCAACCAAATACTTGTCTAAACAGATTAACCCCGGTTCGAATCTGTGCTCGTCTGGCAACATCACTCATCATTAACGGCAAAAAGCCGTGCGTCGCACAGGTCGTTATCAACTCAAGGTGTCCCTGAATCGCTAATTTCTTAAGCGGGAGGACCAAGTTGTATTGGTATTCGTTCCGGAAAGCATGATCAATGGTCCGAATCCGATCATAGTAAAATCCAACCACATCCTGCATCTCAGGGATATTTTGAACACGTTCGACTTCACGGCCGGTTAATTCTTTCAGTCCGTCAAGATAACGTCCGTAACGCTCCGGTAAATCAGGATCAAGCAACATGCTTAATAATGTTGGTGATAAAGATAAGGTAATCTGAAACGGAACCCCTTCTTTTGCCAGCTTCTCCCAACTAAGCAACATTGGAATATAGGATTCGGTAATTGCCTCAAATAACCACTTCTCCTCAAGGCTGATCTCGCTCTTTGTATTATGCACATAAGGTAAATGGGCATGGAGTAAAAAAGCTAAGTAACCGGTAGAATTGGTATCTTGTTTAAACTGCATTACTACCTCCAAAGTAAATGATAATTGTTAAAGCAAATAAAAGCGCCAAATATTATTGCGATTTAACTCCAACTGAACAAAGATTCGTTTAACTCTTTTAACCTGGCAAGTTCGGACAGTTGATTCAGGCCACCATTAAGTGATTCATCAAGGTCCAGTTCAAAGAAGAATTCAGAACTGTTAATCCCGCGTAACGAAGGTTGCAACTGAATTGTTGCACTTTGGAAAAACCTAATAAATCTTCCATCCGGAGTTTTCGCACCAAACTCAATATAGTATGTTGCAAAAGGGTCCAGATTTCTAAAATAATAGTTACCTGGTTCCAGATAGTAAAGGCTCACTTCCTGCTCCGGAAAAAACCTTCCCGTACCACTATCCTCACGCATCAAACGTAAGGTTAAACGAATATCAGGTTTTACAACAGTCATAAAACTTTTTAGGGTTTGAATCCGCTCATCTCTGAAATCCCAATATATATAAATATTTTTCAGATCTTGCAGTAAACAACTAATTACATTTTGTCGATAGCGTGCAACCAGCATTGGTAGCATTATTCAGTCTCCTTTAGGAATTTTTTTTCTATAATTCAACATTTTTATCGGCACAAAAAATTTTTTATTTAGCCTTTTTCATTAATTTCCTAACATTTAACAAAAAAGAAACATTTACTCAAGTTATAACTTGGCTATAATGTAGCAAAATAAAAAACAATCAATCTGTCTATTCACAACCCCCTTCATTTTAATAAATTTTAAGTTTTTAATTTCCAATTTAAATCAGAACGGTTTTAAAACAAAAGAATTAGAGATACTAATGAATCATGATGGCATACTTTCAAAAATGACTATGTCAAATTCACCATTTTACTCATCGAAACTTATAATACTATATACATTTGTATGTTGTGACAAATATTTCATTATCAGGTTTAGATTAACAAATGGTTAAATTAAACTTTTCCTAGTTTTTTACCGATTAATTGTATGCAAAGAGCATGTAATTGATGTCAGCTTTTTTCATTAAATTTTGATAAAGGAGATCTACAATTGTTTCACAAAACCATTACCCGCTTTTGCCAACCGTTAAGCCCCAATCGGTTGCTTTTAAGATTGAAAGTCAAAAATCAATCTGAAAAGTACGCTTATTTTGTCTGTTATGAAGAAGAAGGCACATCTAAAATCAAAGCAATGTTTCCAACCGTACGTTCCCGGAAACATACATACTGGCAAGCCGAAATCGAGCTTAACCAGGCTGGAGCTTGTCATTATTCATTTCAGTGTCAAACTACTGCCGGAGAGCTGATTGAGACGCTTGGCCCTTTTGATTATTACTGGTTAGAAGAGAATATTCATATCATTCCCGAATGGGTTTACGATGCAATCCTTTATCAAATATTCCCGGATCGTTTTTATAATGCTAATCACGCCAACGATCCGGTCAATGTCGCTAACTGGTCAGACCAGCCTACGCTTGATAACTTTTTTGGTGGGGACCTTGAAGGAATAGCTGCAAAAGTTTCTTATCTTAACAGCTTGGGAATCAACCTGATCTGGTTAAACCCGATCTTCGCCGCTTCATCAAATCATCGCTATAATACCCGGGATTATTTAACGATTGATCCAATCCTAGGGGATAAAGAAAGCTTCTTTAATCTAACTGAAACGCTCCATCAATCCGGAATCAGAATCATCCTTGACGGAGTGTTTAATCATACCGGAACTGATTTCTTTGCCTTTCAGGATATTTTAGCCAACGGTGAACGTTCGTTCTATAAAGATTGGTATTATATTCAAAGTTTCCCGGTAACAATCAGTCCCCGCCCTAATTATGTCTGTTGGTGGGATGTACCGTCACTGCCGAAACTGAATGCCACCAATCCGTTGGTTAAAGAATATCTGTTGTCAACGGCAACATTTTGGTTACGGGTTGGAAAGATTGATGGCTGGAGGTTAGATGTTCCTAATGAGATTGAACCACCGTTTTGGGTTGAATTTCGCCAACGGGTTAAAGCAGTCAATCCTGATGCCTATATTGTCGGCGAAATCTGGCACGATGCCCGTTTCTGGCTGACCCGGAACTATTTTGACGGTGTCATGAACTATCTGTTCCGCGATCTGATGGTCCTGTGTTTTGCCAAGAAAAAATTGACACTCTCAAAATTAGATTTTCTGTTGGGTTTAATCCGGTTACGTTATCCTGAAGCAAATAACTTCGGTTTACTCAACATGTTGGGCAGTCATGATACAGCCCGAATAATAACTGTTTTCCAAGAACACTTAAGGGTAATCCCCGGATATTCAGGAAGTTACGAAGAAGCGGTAAAGCATCTGCAACCGGCACTAATAATCCAGTTTGCTTATCCAGGAATCCCCCACATCTATTATGGTGATGAAATTGGCATGACTGGCGGAGCCGACCCGGATTGCCGCCGTACCTTTAATTGGGACCCGGCAACCTGGAACCATCAACTGCACAACCTTTACAAACGCCTTATCTATTTGCGGACCATGCTTCAACCCTTACGTTATGGCTATTTTGAAACTTTATTAACCGACGATGAGCGCAGTCTGTATATCTTTGCGCGACGTTTTAAAGATGAAAAAGTAATTGTCATCATCAATGCCGGTAATCAACCTTTAACAATAACACTGACTGATGAATTGGTGGATTTTGGGGATATGAGCTGGACTGAAGGATTGACCGATCGGCAACTGCAGATCGTTAACCGTCAGGCAACTCTAACCATTGAAGCTAATTTTGGGGCGATCCTTTATCGTACTCAATAATTTCTCCTTAAATAAAACTGATCATCATAATTCCAATTAACAATCCAATCAAAAATCCGACTGTTACTGATAAAACGCCGGATATTTTTTTGGCCATTGGTAATATTTCTTTTGCTACCAAGAAAAACATCGCCCCGCCGGCAAATCCCAATGAAGCGGCAATCATCTCATTGGAGAGCAGTCCTAAAGCTCCTCCGACAGTACTGCCAAAAGCCATTGGCAGTTCCACTAATATTAAAGCAATAATAATCTTATAGAAAGGGACTTTACCTAGTTTAAAAGTTGAGGACATCACCATTCCTTCGGGAATATTATGCAACGCCATAATCAATGCCAGACCCAACCAATTTTTAAGCGCGGGATTGGCTATATAAGTCGTCCCGAGCGCGACTCCTTCAGGGAAATTATGGACCCCAATCCCTAAGCCCATCAATAAACCTACTTTATTCAGTTTGGAAAGATTGCGGTTACGGTACCATGGAATCAGCTTTAAAAATTGATCAAAATACTGAATTAAAAAGACTCCAACTGCTGTCCCCAATGCCGTTATTATAATTCCACCGTAATGAATTGCTTCCAGCCACAGATCAAAGAGGACAACCGCCACCATCACTCCGCCTGAAAATCCCAGTAAAAAACTTTGACGGTTTGAACTACTTCCAAAACGTAAAATAAACAGTCCTCCGGCAACTGTTCCGGAAATGCCAACCAAAAATCCGATCAGCGTCGCGTTAATCAGTTCCATTGATCACCTTATTTAAAATAAAAGGATGGATATATTAAATAATATTAGTGAATACTAGCAAATATGTTAATTTTCATTTCGGATGTGTTAATTGGAGGGTTTGGAACATGAAACTAAGTAGCAGAGTCTTCGCGATCATAACTGCAGGGATTGCCGGAGCATTGATGGCAATTCAAGGGACATTTAACAGTGCATTAGTGAAGATTGTGGGATTATTGGAGGGGACCTTCATTGTTCATCTGATTGGGACAATCACTGCCGGGATCGTTGTCCTCTTCTGGGGAAACGGCAATTTTGGAAAAATTGGTGAAGTCCCGTGGTATGCATGGTTAGGCGGAGTGATTGGGGTAGGAATCATCGTTGGCGTTACCATGAGTATCCCCAAACTTGGAGTTGGAGCAGCAACAACCGCAATTATCGCTGCGCAATTGCTCACCGCTTATCTCATTGACCATTTCGGATTATTTGGAATGAAACAATTATCATTCACTTATCTGAAACTGCTTGGAATCGTTTTGATGGTAGTAGGCGCCAGGCTGTTACTTAATAAATAATCTTTGCCTAAAATAATTATTAGACAAAAACCTTCCTGACAACTTCTATTACTTGCTGACCGTCAAACGGTTTGACCACAAAGCTAAGCGCGCCTGCTTCCAAGGCTTCCAACACCAGCCTTTGCTGGCCCATCGCTGAACACATGATAATTTTGGCATCAGGATCGATCTTTTTAATCAATTTTAGCGCACTTAACCCATTCATATCCGGCATGGTGATATCCATTGTTACTAAATCCGGTTTGAATTGCTGATATTTAATAACCGCTTCATTACCTGTTGTTGCTTCGGCTACTACTTCGTATCCTGCTTCAACAAATATCTTTGACAAAATCAAACGCATCACAGCGGCATCATCAACAACCATTACTCTTCTCATGCTTCAATTCACCTTCACTGGAAAGTTTGCAACCGTCTCTTTGATTAATTGTTCTACTGTAACTGCTAAAAATAATCAATAATCAAGCTATAAATATATAAAGCCAACTTAACTTGAGTCGGCTCTAAATCCAATTAAATTTTATTTATATATTCCGCCATCCGTGGCGGCTAGCAGCCTCCTTGCTTCTTTACTTATAATATCGACAGATTTTTTTAGATCTATATAAGTCCAAAGTCCTGTTTTAAAAAATATTTTCAATTTTTTGACCGTGAAAAATCTGATCCATTTGCGGAGAATACCGGTTATTTTCATAAACAAAGATTGGCGGTAATACCTGTAGATTGCCTTTCTTGCCCGGACGCGCTTCAACCAACATCAAGTTACTTGAAGCGGTATGATTGGGATGAACATAACATACTTTTTGAGGTGACAGATTGAATTGCCCTAAATAGCCGAATAAGTGTTCCATTCTTTGCGAAGGATAGATCAGGACAACCTTGCCATTTCCTTTCACTAATCTTACCGCAGCTCTTAATACATCCGGCAGTGAACAACAGAGCTCAAACTTCGCAATTGCCAACGCTTGATTTTCACTGACCATTCCGGCATCGACAGGAAAATACGGAGGATTAGAGATGACATAATCAAACGAATTGGGTTTTAAAGCTTGGGGAAGTTGTTGGCGCAGATCAGCTTCATAGAAAGTTATTTGAGTTTCCAATTGGTTTAAAACAGCACTACGGGTAGCCATATCAACCAGTTCCGGCTGGATCTCAAGTCCAATCACCTGTTGTACCTGATCTTGACCGGCCAGTAACAATGGTAAGACTCCTCCACCACTGCCCAGATCGATTACTCTTTGAGTTGGTTTCGGATTGATGAAACTGGCTAATAATAAGGCGTCAATTGTAAATTTGAACCTCCGGGGATCTTGAATTATCTTTAATCCCTGATACCCTAGCTGATCAACTACTTCTCCTTCTTTTAACCGCAGATCACTGTTACAGCTCATTAAAGTATCCCCTTATCAAGCCTTAACTTTTATGAGATCCGTTCAATTACCGCCCCTAAGTTTTTAAGTTTAAGGTCAAAATGTTCGTAACCCCGATCAATATGATAGATCCCCGAAACCTCAGTGGTCCCATCAGCCATCAATCCGGCAATCACCAAAGCAACTCCGGCCCTGATATCAGTTGCTTCAACCGGAGCGCCACTCAAGCGTTCAATCCCTCTAAAGATCGCCGTATCCCGTTCGACTTTGACATCAGCGCCCATGCGGCGCAATTCTTCAATGTAACGGAAACGATTATCAAAGATCGTCTCTCTGATAATTCCCGTACCTTCGGCCTGCGAGAGCAGTACACCAAATGGCGCCTGCAGATCAGTTGCGAATCCTGGAAAAACTGCTGTATCAACATCAACTGCTTTCAACCGGCCCGTACTTTTTACAACCAGATCAGTATCGCCTTCAATTATTTCGGCACCGGCTTCACGGAGTTTAGCAATCGGAATACGGAGATGCTCCGATAAAACATTGGTAATCTGGATCTCCCCGCCGACTGCGGCATTCGCAATCATAAACGTTCCAGCCTCAATCCGGTCCGGAATCGGTGAATGTTCACAACCATGTAATTCCGTTACACCTTCAATCCGGATCGTATCGGTACCGGCTCCTCTAATCTTCGCACCCATTCCGTTTAATAAAATTGCAGTATCGACTATTTCAGGTTCCTTGGCCGGGTTTTCTAAAATTGTCACTCCATCAGCTAAACTAGCAGCAATCATCATATTAATTGTGGTCCCAACACTTGCTTTGTTAATATAGTATTTTGCTCCAGTCAGTTTACTGCACTTACAGATCATAAATCCATGTTCAACACTTACCTCAGCGCCTAAAGCTTGAAAACCGCGGATGTGCAAATCAACCGGCCGTGAACCGATCTCATCTCCGCCAGGCAAAGCTACTTCGGTATGTCCCAAACGGGCTAATAACAAACCGGCCGCATAAACAGAAGCTCTGATTTTACGTACCAGTTCATATGGGGGTTTATAAGTATTGATCGTAGCACCGTTAATAATCACCGTATTACCTTGAAAAACCACTTTAACCCCTAAACTTGCTAAAATCTCGCCCATGGTATAGACATCACTGTTTAAGGGAATATTATTTAACAAAACATCTTCTTTAGCAAGAGCTGCCGCAGTCATCAAAGCAAGAATACTGTTTTTAGCTCCGCTGATGTTCACCGTACCATTTAAACGGTTACCGCCTGTTACGATAAATTTACCTTCCATATCTTTCCTCTTTTCCGAGATAATAGTGTACCAATTCATCAAGAATTTGATCGCGGTCAAGCTGGCGAATTAGTACTCTGGCATTACAATGATTCGTAATATAAGTTGGATCACCGGAAATCAGATAACCGACGATCTGATCCAATGGATTGTAGCCATTTTCTTTTAAAGCCCGACATACTAAACGTAATATTGATGCAACATTATTTTCGGTATTGGCCTGTGATTCGAATTCTTTGGTTAAACTAGTGTTAAGATCCATTACGATACCTCCAAAGCAACGGAGTTCTTCCTCCGTTTTTTCACTAGTTTCCCCAGATTACGTCAGAATAAATCTATTAATTATCGAGCAAACAACCAAAATATATATATTAGACATCATCTTAAAATTCCCTTTTTCCCAAGTATAAATATGTAATAAAAAAGAGAACCCTCGTCCTCTTTTTTATTAAGCAGTCTTTAATTGTTCTCGGAACCAATCTCCTGAGACCTTCTCTTCATTCAACAGATTATCACAGACATTATTTAAAATCGCTAACCGTGCCATGATAATCTCTTTAACCCGATCTTGCTGTTCCTGTAAGATCTCTTTCATTGTCGTATACATTCGTTCATTTCCGACTAATTCTTCACTGATAATTCCTAAACTTGACAATCCGGATACCATGATCTGTTTACAAAGCGATGTTGCTTGCTCAAAGTCATTGGATGCCCCGGTACTCCAGTTATGGTAGATGATCTCCTCGGCAATTGCTCCGCCTAAACAGATCGCAATTTGATCAAGTAAATATTCACGAGTGTAAAGATATTGTTCCTCGGTCGGAGACTGACGCATAAATCCTAACGCTTTACCACGCGGAATGATCGTCAGAGTAGCAACCGAACCAGGACGGACTACTTCACTTACCAAAGCATGTCCAATCTCATGAATTGCCACCCGGCGTAATTCATCAGACTCAACCTTACGGTCTAATTTTTCTCCTAACATTACTTTGTCGATCGCTTCACGAATATCTTCCATATTAATCTCTTGACGATTCTTACGATAAGCCATGATCGCCGCCTCATTGATCAAAGACTCCAGGTGCGCACCCGAAAAGCCAAATGTATCTTTGGCGATCTCATCTAGGTTGACTTCCACCGCAAACGGTTTTCCCCGGGCATGAATACTTAAGATATGCTTGCGACCCTCTTTATCAGGTAAGTCAACTTTAACCTGGCGGTCAAACCTTCCGGGACGCACCAGCGCTCCATCCAGTAAATCGGCCCGGTTGGTAGCGGCAATTACTACAATTTTTACTGATTCATCCGGTTTCAAACCATCCATCTCCACCAGTAGCTGGTTGAGGGTCTGATCATACTCCAAGTGGGACGAATGGCTGCCACGTTTCCCGGCAATAACTTCAATTTCATCAATGAAGATAATCGCATTACTTTTATTCATCTTAACTGCCAATTGCCGTGCTTTATTAAATAACTGCCGGACCCGCTGCGCCCCAACTCCGGCATACATCTCGATAAATTCCGAACCGGAAGCAGAGATAAATACCGAATCAGTGTAGTTTGCAGCAGCTTTTGCCAACAAGGTCTTTCCCGTCCCGGGAGGTCCGGTCAACAAGATTCCCTTTAACGGACGAATTCCTAACTGCGTAACCTTATCCTGATCGCGGACAAAGTCCAATGCTTCAAGTAATTCCCGTTTAGCAACTTCCTGACCGCCAATATCATCAAAACGGATTCCGGTATCAATTCTAGTTATTCCCTGGTTTCCAGCAAACTCAAAATTACGGTTTAATTTACCCTGTGTAAAAAGGTATAATACTCCTAATGCGCCAAAAATCAATAAAAACGGCGTCAAATCAATCCCTTGCCACAAAAGAAAAACGATCAGTGCTGATCCAATTCCAAGCATCAATTCACGATATTTATTCAACTGACGTCACCTCCTCGATACTGATTCAATCTGATGTTAACCTTATTCCGGGGAATTGCCTGATAAAGATAGTTATTCCCGTCTTCTAACTGTAAATAGACAAAATCAGCATTTAAAAATACTTTCGCAGTAATCGACGGTTGATAGGATTCCAAGGCATTCATCAACTGAATATACTGCCCTGAGGCTAATGCTTCCTCAAGATAAAATGATAGTTGATACCTGATCTCTTCTAATTTGGGATTGGATCTGGCAACAATATTAAATGAACGGACCGGTTTTTTATGAAATGTCTCAATGTTTTTTTGAACTTGTTGCATTACTAGGTTAAGATCTTTAGTCTGTTTAAGACTCAAGTTAACCCGCAATCCATCGCCTTCAGCTTCAACTGTATATTTCTCCACTGCATTTAACTTCGCCATCTCTTGATCTAAGGGATTTTTAACTTGTAATTTTGTAGCTAGTGCTTGTCCGCCAAAGAGTACCCCAGTGGTTAGAATAAATGATATAACAACTAACCAGATCTGAAAATTTTTTGTTAGTTTCACCTTACAACCCTCCTATCTAAGCTGACTGAGGTTTCTTTTGAGACTCCAATAAAGCCAACCCGGTCAACCGCTTAGCTTAACCATGTTAGCCCGCAACGTCAACTCCATAGTTAACATAACGATTTTAACATAAATATTTGGGCGTTGATACAGGTGATTATTGGCAGCTAAAAAGCCGGCTGACTGCCGGCTATTTGATTAGCTTCAAACGCTTCTCCTTCAGTACCTCATTTAGTAACGTTAAATCATACAGCCCGCTCAAATCGGGTTTTTTCTTACCTAATAAACCTAATTGATACGCTTGATTTGCTGAAGTAAACAAGGTTTGTGGCAAGGGATCGTAGGTCAGTTCAAATCTGGTAAACGCTTGTTTGATAATCTGGTCAGGTAAAGCCCTGCCGGTAATCTTTTTTATTTCACGATTGAGCAATCTCTGATAGAACGCTGGTCTGGCATTGAGCCGAATCGTCAGATCAACATGAGCCGTTAACCATCGTTTAACCAGATGTGGATTTTTGGCTAAAAAATCCTGGGCAACAATGATCCCGGCAGTAGTGAATTTCCCATTGGGCCATAATTCACGTTCATCAACAAAAATTCGGCCATTAGCCTCGCTGACCAACCGGCTAACCCATGGTTCAACCGTCCACGCACCATGAATTTCTTTCCGTTGAAACAGATTTAACTGATCGGGATTGGGGACGGGAATTACTTGAACAGTCCCTCCCCGTTCTTTTAATTTCAAACCGTTTTTTTGTAAATAATGGCGTAATGCAACATCTTGGGTATTCCCCAGTTGTGGTGAGGCTAACTTTAATCCAGCTAACTGTCTTACATTGGTAATCTTTAAATCAGAACGTAAGACCAACGAAGCACCGCCACTGGCCGCGCCGGCAACAATCTTCAACAGTTTTCCACCGGTCCGGATATAACCGTTAACTGCCGGATTAGGCCCAATGTAAGCCAAATCAAGATTTCGCGACATCATTGCTTCGATTACCGAAGGTCCGGCATTAAAGATATAGGTTTCGATTTTAACATTATTACCGAACTCTTTCTGAAAAGTACCATCGGCCATTCCGATTACTGCTTGGGCGTGAGTGATATTGGGAAAATAACCAACCCGAATGACCCTTTGCTTTGCTGCTCCAAAACTACAAAGTGACGTGCTTAGCAGCAGTAACAAGATTAAAAATCTTGAACGCACCAAAATACCCCCTTTTCTTTCAGGAGTATTTTATTCAAAAAGCTCCTAAAGGTTCGGGCCAATATTGTTACAATTCTGCTAAAAGCATAGTAACCTTCAGTTCCGGTCCTAACTATACTATAAGCAAAATATGATTTTGTCTTGGTACGTTGAAATAATCCTAAAA
>JAKPCT010000111.1 GCA_029553165.1 Bacillota bacterium | reverse complement strand
GAAGCTTTAAAAGTAACTTTACAGGAAAAACTGTTTTTGTCAAAGGAGACAATTAACGAACTTTTGGGCTACTTTGTCTCTTCTTTGCCCGATTATATCAAGGCAAAGCTATCAGTTGTTTCCTGCGAAAGTTGATTTAATTAAATTAATCAATTCCTCTTTTTCATTGAATTGAGTTAAGATGTCATCATCATCTTCAAGCTGACTGATGATCTTCTCTTTTAACTCTTTAAATGCATATTGTTGTTCTTTCTTCCACTTATACTTAATTTTGATTGTCGGATTATAAATTGTATTTGCAAAATAACTGGTAATCCAACTTTTATGATAAGGTGATTCAACCTCAACAATCCTCCATTTTAGTCCGGTCTGATCATAACAAGTAACATTTTCATAAAATCCTTTTATAAACGCTAATAATGAGCATTCTGCAAGCTCATTTTCGCAGCGAATAATATCTAAATAACATAATCTTTTTCACCCTTTAAAAGTTTCATTTTTAAGTAATTTTTCGCTTTTGTAAATTGGCGTTCGCAAGAGCCCGTAATCGGTTTATTTCCTTGTTGTAACCGCCAGTCACAATAAATACCCAACCAGTACTCGCCTTGATACTCTTGCAAACCATACTGATGTTGATCATTGTTAATTATCTTTTCACGTCTGATTTTTGCTCCAAAGTGCAAATAAATTATAGAAGCATTAGGATATCCGGCTAATACTGCCCAGCATTTTTTTCTTTTTAATAAATCAAGTATTTCTTGAATTTTACTCATCAAAGCACCTACAATACTTCTTAAAGATCCAAAATCCAAACCAACATCATTTATGTTTTGGTGGATTTAATTTTTAATACTTGCTCACTGATCCAGTTCCACCTCTGAAAATCAGCTTCAATCTCGTGCGGTTTTTTGCCAACAATCCGGCTGCGATTAATCGGCTCTTCCAACTTTAAGATTTCCAATGCTCTTCTTAAGGAATCATTAATCAGTTCGCCACTATTAAACAATTCCGTAAGATAAGCAAGGAGTTCAGCGGAGTGTTCGCTTAAAATCAAGGCGGCAGCTCCATAGCGATTCTCTTCAACAGTTGAATTTGTAAGCAAGTACCAGAGCCCGTTAAAACCGAGTTTCGGCAATCTGACAAACCCGGTCTCGCTACCCCAACCAAAATCATATAATCCCATCTTGATCCATCTGGAATTATCCTTCGAATCAAGATAAATTTTGTCATTATTATCGCTGGGTATCAGTCCAAAAGCTTCAGGAGTAGTTTTATTAAAGCGAAAACTCATCAGAAAATATTTTTGATTAATGTCGATCATTGATAAACCCCTAAAACACTGAAGTCAGTTCTTTCCCTTGTTACTTTTTTCTGATACGATTGTAACCTAATATCTAATTTTTGGCAATCTGTTGTCTTCTTTTGGTTGTATTTCTGTTTTAGCTGCTAATATAAATAAAAAAGGTGTTGTCCCTACTTAGAAAGTAGTTGCAACAGCCTTTAAATCTAAATTATTAAAAACGTTATGAGTTAACTTGTTGAATCTTCAGCCAAATAATACTTTTTAATCCCTTCCGATCACTAAATCCAGTTTGGCTTCAGCCGTTAAATAGGAAACAATTCCTTGATAATATCCGGTCAGGGCTTGATCCAAGGCCAACTGGGCGTCCATGATATCCATGGTGGTGGCCATACCATTATCGACTCTGATTTGGGTCATCCGTAGAGCTTCTTTAGCCAAGTCAATACTGGCTTGATTGGCCCTGATATTTTCAATGCTAACGGTCAGATTTTGGAGGGACTGTTCTGCTTCGAGCCGGATCAGGTCCTGTACATTAGCTTCCTGAATCCCGGTCAGGCTTTCATTATCTTTCGCCTGTTGGATGCAGGCATTTATCTTACCATCATAGATTTTACCGCCAACCGTAAAGGTAAGAATCCAAGCAGCATACCAGTCATTGAAGCCAACCTCATCATTGATTCCGCCAAAGGTGAGACTCATCCCAAGATTAGGTTTGTAACCGGCTTCCTCCATTGCGGTGAGGATCCGATCGATCTCCTTTTTCTGCCGGAGCTGGCGCAGTTCCGGACGCTCCTGATCGGCTGCCTTCAATATTTCTTCAAGAGAGAGATTTATTGAATCAGGGATTATTATTTCTGACACTTCAGCTTGGACTTGATAAGCCTGATCTTTGGGATAACCAATTAATGTCGCCAATTGTAATTTAGCCAGGACTAATTGATTTTGAGCATTGATCACTTTCGGCTTTAAAGTATCACGTTGGACTTGGGCACGCATCAGGTCCAGCCTCGAGGCTGTTTCAGCATTATAGCGAATCTGAACCCGGTTAACATGCTGATCCAAATTACGATAGGAAGCCTCTTGGACCTGAACCACTTTCCCGGCCAACCAAACATTATAATATGCTTGTTTGACATCATAGATTAACTGCTGCTTCGCTTTACGGAGGTCTTCCTTGGCGATCTCCAACTGGAGTTTGGTTAAATCCAGATTATAATTTAACATTCCGCCGGTATATAACGGTAAGGTAGCGACGATTCCGGCAGAAAACTTCTGATCTTCCAAACTCATGCCGACTTGATACTGTTCAATATTTGATTTATCAAGAGTAGCCTGGTAAGCTACAGTTGGCAGGAAACCTGCTTTGGCCTCTTTTACCTTCCCCTCGGCAATCGTCACTTTCTTCTCTTTCTCTTGGATCTGTTTATTATTCTTAATGGCCAAATCAAGACATTGTTCTAACGATAATACCTCTGGATGTACAACCGGTTGCGGTTCGTCAGATGCGGCTAAAGCTTGCAAAGGCATGATAATGAGGGACGCAATTAATAATGCAAAGCAATTAAATATTTTTTTATAACCCATTGAATTAACCCCCAAGTACAATTTGGATTATTTTTACTGCGAGGCTGGATAATCAGTTTTTTTCAGCGCCGGAATTAATTTCCGGGGCGGAATTATTTATAAAATTTCTGGTTCCGCCCATTTATGAATATCATTATTTATCTTGCTTTGGTTACTATTGACTCAAAGAGACGTCTCTTTTATGAGTTAATTTTTGTTTTTTGGTCACCAAAACCTCCATTGCCGGGATAAATACCAAAGTTAAAATTGTTGAGGAGAGAATTCCGCTGATGCTGACGATACCCATTGGTTGCCGGATCTCTGCTCCCGAAGCACCGATACCCATTGCCATTGGTAGCATACCTAAGATTGCTGCCAGATTGGCCATGATTACCGCTTTGAGTTTTACCGGACAAGCTTCCAGCAAGGCCTCTTTAATCGTCATTCCTTCAGCTTTTAACTGGTTGGCGTGATCCAGGATCAGGATCGCGTTATTAACAACCATTCCGACTAACATTACGATCGACAGCATTGCAAAGATCGACATTGACGCTCCGGTTAATACCAGTCCGATACCTACCCCAATCAAACAGAGCGGAACGGTGGTTAAAATCAGGAGCGGTTGGGTAAAGTTTTCTACCGTTGCTGCCAGTAACATAAATGTTAGAACAATAGCCAGGAAGAAAGCAAACGCCATCTGTCCGATAACTTCAGCCATCATTTTTCCATTACCGGTCCAAGCCATTCGATAACCAGTCGGTAGCTTTAATTCGGCAACCGCCGCTTCAATAGCGGGAGTTACATCACCGAGAGCATATCCCGGCAGTAAACTGGCCATCACTTCAACTGAGGTATACTTATCAGTATGGAGAATCTTATTGTAACCTTTGGTGAAACGCAACTCCCCAAAATGAGAAATTGGGAAAGTACCATTTTTGGTCGTTACCGGAAGATTCTTAAACTCGTCGTAAGTTGGGATAAAAGCATCATTCAAAACGACCCGGACATCGTATTCATTACCTGACTCACGATACTCGGTCACTTCCAAGCCTTCCACCGAAGTCCGCAGCAATACCGCCAATTGTTGTACGGTCAAACCGGCTTCAGTCATCCTCACCCGGTCAGGATAGATGGTAATCTCTGCTTTTCCAGGCCGTGAGCTGGTATTGATATTCATTAATCCGGGGATCTGGCGCATTTTGGACACTAATTGGGCCGCATACTCCTCGACTTTGGCAACATCCTGCCCTTGGAGATAAAAGTCAACCGTTGCATTTCCGGTTGAAAACCCAGAAACTGCATTGACCCGGATTTGAGCATTGGGGAGATCCGACAATTCCTCCGTTATTATTGCCGCTAACTTGTTATCGGTCAATTTACGTTCAGCTTTATTGGTTAATTTAACTTTCATTACCGCCACATTGACCCCTTCATTGGTGCTGGAGATCTTTCCTAAGTTAGTCAAAATGGTTATTACTTCCGGATGCGTTTTGACCCGTTCTTCAATCTCCTCCAGTAATCCGGCGGTTTGCTCCAAAGTATAGCCCAACGGCAATTCGACTTCAATTCGCAGATTACCATTGTCCATCGCCGGGATAAAGTCTGCCGGTATTCCAGCCATTAACACCAAGGAGAAAACAAACAAAATACTCGTTAATCCTACCGTTACAGCACATCTTTTTTTGTTGGTTAAAATAAACCGTAACAATCTGCCATAAGCTTCGGCAAAACTGTCAAAAAGCCGGTCAAAAATCTGTCCGAAACGGCCGACTTTCATATTTTGCTCCGGTAAAATCAATGCGGCCAGCATCGGCGTTACTGTAAATGAGGATATCAGTGAGAAGACAGTTGAAACCACAACCGTCAGGGCAAAGTCTTTAAACATCAATCCGGCAATTCCGGACATGGTACCAATCGGTAAGAAAACTACAATATTGGTTAACAAAGAAGCCATAACCGCAACGGCAACTTCTGAAGTTCCTGTCGCTGCCGCTTGTTTTCGCCCTTCGCCCAAACCGCGGCGGCGGAAGATATTCTCCAAAACGGTAACCGCACCGGAGATCAAGGTACCACTGGCGGTCGATAACCCCATTAATGACATGACATTCAAACTCATTCCCATTGCATTCATGATCATAAAGGTAGGAATGATTGAGATTGGCATCGCCAGTGCAACAATTAAGGTTGAACGAAAATCATGGAAGAACAACAATAAGATTAACGCGGTTAAGATAACACCTTGATAAATATTGCCAAATGCATCGTTTGCCGTGTCTTTTACGAAAGTTCCGTCTTCCGAAACGACGGTTAACCGGATATTATTACCTAACTCTTTTTCGAGATCCGGCAAGATCTTGGTTACAGCATCTACCGTAGCTACGGTATTTCCTGTCGGATTTTTAACTACCGAAATCAAAAGCGAGTTGTCATTCCGTTCTTGCCGTTTAGCATCAAAGAGGGTGATTCGTTGTCTGACTTCTTTATTGGCATCCTTTACCTCACCCAGCTGCCATAACTTCTTTACTCCGCTAGAGGTCGGAATATCCAGTTGTTTCAACGCATCAACCGTTTCAAACTGCCCCTTAAGCCGGACTGAATACTCTTGATCGCCTTCTTTAAAATTACCAACCGGCATATCTTGGTTGGCTGCTTTGATCAGTCCGACAATGTCAGTGAGCGATAGTTGGATCTCGTAAATACTGCGTTTATCCAATTCAACCCGGATTTCACGTTCCATTCCACCAACAATGTCAACTTTACCAACTCCTTGAACCTGTGAAATCCGGTCCTTCACCCTGTTGTTAGCCAAGTCGTATAACTCAGTAGCAGTGAGATCACCGCTCATAATGATATTCATTACCGGAGTAGCGGTTACATCCAGTTTGGTGATAACAGGCGTGTTGGCGTCATCCGGAAGCTTATTGAGGATCTGGTCTACTTTATCCTTTACCTCTTGGAGCGCAACTTCCTCATCTTTCTCCAAATCAAATTTGATCATAACAATCGATGCATTCTCCATTGAGTAGGAGATCATTTCATCAATTAAGGCCAACGAGGCTACTTCGTCCTCGATCTTCTTCGTGATCTGGCTCTCAATCTCCGTTGGCGAAGCACCGGCATAGATCGTTTGGACTGTAATATAGGGCACTTTGACATCTGGCATTAAACTCAATGGCAGTTTGTTATACCCGATCACCCCGAACATCAATAATGCTGCCAACAGCATACACATCATTACCGGGCGTTTAATCGAAAGGTCGGATAAGAACATGATTGTCCTCCTGTATTAATCGAAATATTGTGAAGCAAATACTACTTAACAACCTTTGACAACGTGACAGAGCAAATTAGGAATTAACGATCTGCACTTTGATGTCATCGGCGACCATGTTTTGACCTTCGGTAATTAACAGGTCGCCCGGTTTTAAACCTGACAACACTTCGACCCGTACGCCCTGACCTTCAACGATCTCTACTTCGCGTTTAACCGCTTTGCCTTGTTCTACTACATAGACAAAGTATTTTCCGGACTCATTAATTAAATTTTTACGATCAATCACTACTGTCTGGTTTTTACGTTCAGTTTCAATGGTAAGATCCGCGGTAATACCACTGGTTAACTCTTTATTAGGATTTTTAAATAATGCTTTTACCTCAAAAGCTTTCTTGCCGGTATCCATGATCTGACTGACCTGCGAAATGACACCTTGATAAGTGCGCCCATTCCATTCAGCAGTTACTGTTTGACCCAGTTTGATTTGGCCAATCTCTTTGGACGATGCCCAGATTTGCGCTTCAATCTGATCCAAATTGGAGACGGTAAACAGGGGCGCTCCTGAATTTACATTATCAGTAGGTTTGACATTTAATTGCGTAATATAACCGCTTAATGGTGCTTTCACCCGAATTGAATCATCGGTGGTATTCAGATTGGCCTTGGCAACCTCAAAATTAGTCCGGGCCGAATCCAATTCTTGTTTGGAGATTACTCCCTCCTGATACATCCGTTCCATCCGCTTATAAGTTGTTGCGGCCAATTCATAAGCGGCTTTTACCTGATGGTATTGGGTAGTTTGATTATTCTCGGGAAAAGTGAGTACGGTTTGATTTTCACGTACATAATCACCGACTTTAAAATAGACATTTTGAACTACATCCGAAATTCTTGAGTAGCGTACTGCTTCAGAACGCGCCCGTAAAGTGGCTGAATACTTTAAAACCATTGCAAAATCTTCAGCCCGGACTTCTTCAGTCTTCACCGGGACTCCCTTTTCCTGGTAGATCTGTTCCATACTCTTAAAACTCGTCTCTTCCTTCTTGCCAAAGAGACGGCAACCGCTTAATGGTACTAACGAAAGGATTAATAAGACCAAAAGTGCTTTTTTCATAACTACTCCCCCTTGATTCTGATTATAAAATAACAAATCTTATATAAAAAAATTAATTTCATGTGAATATTTTTTTAACAGATTCACGCTACGGTAAAAAAATTATCTTCCTTTAATATTTTTAAGCAAAAACTCAAACATCATCTCAATCTTGGGTAGATAATACTCCATATCCCCACCTCCGAGTAGGATTTTGATAAAATAACCGTCAAAAGCTTCTAAAAATAAAACTGCTGTCTGTTGTATATCTTCAATCCGGAATACTTTCTGGGTTACCCCATCCTGGAGGATTTCAGTGATCGTTTTTGTCAAATGCTCTTCAATCTCTTTTTTTCGGGAAAAATTCTTCCGTACATATTTTAATGAATTATCGTCAGCTAAAATTTGGTGAAAACCCAAGTCCTCGATGATGGTTTGATTGATTAATTTAAATGCGCCAACGACTAAATCATGCAATTGTTGCTCCGGGGAAGAACTTGTGTTGATTATTTTTTGATATTCCGTTACAAATCGTTTTATAACCGAATCGGCATATGCATCAATCAACTCTTCTTTGTTGGCGTAATCTTTGTAAATCACTCCAACGCTGACACCGGCTTCCTTAGCGATATCCTGCATTGTTGTCTTGTCTAGCCCAAACTGGCTTACCAACCTTTTGAATGCTTGTAAGATTTCAGCTTTACGATCTTCGGCCATTGTATTCTCCTCGTGAATAAGTTATAAAATCGTTCACTTATTTATAATTATACCCCCTCAACCGATCTTCTTCAAGCCAAATTCTTAATATTTGTCGAAGATTAACCAAATTGTAATAAACTATCCTTCATTTCCAAAATACCGGAATAGCAGCAGAAGTTGCTAAAAGAAGTAAACCAGCAGCAGAAAGATTTGAAAAGACTTTTAAAAAGTTTGAAGTTTTTAAAGCTTCATTTGGGGGAATATTTATCCTTGATATAAAAAAACAAAGTAAATGTAAAACCAGGCAAAGAACCAAAATCAAGTATAAAAGGAAGCCACCAAAAAGTGCTGTATTTGCCACCAATAAGTATCAATCCTCCGCAACAAAGAAAAGCGCCCAGCAGAGGAATCCATGAAGCTGTTTTTTGCTTTTTGATAAATCCATTATAAAAACAGGTGAAATTTAAAATCGTAATCCAACCACCTGATAAAAGTAAGATTATTGCGATTACGGTTGCTAATTTATTTATTGCCATGAAAGTTACCGCCGTCGTTATGAGTATTATCTATTACTTTTTATAGCTAACTCTTGATCAGTCTTAACTTTTTGAAGATAGCCCCCAAGGTGATACCATAGATCATATATCCCATCATGATAACGAGTAAATCCAAAGTTTGTTTATGGATTTCCCGCGGATAATGAAAAGGTTCATCAAGAAATCCCAGGTGAAAAAAGAAGATACAAAAGCAAACAAAGAGCATTTTGCTGAAGAAATAGTCCCCGGCAAAGAATTTTGTAAACAGAAAAGCAATTACCACTCCCCAAAACATCCCCACCAGTTCATTGATTAAGAAAGCAATGATACTCATCAATAAATTATTTTGATATGTAAAAACCGTATCTCCGGCTAGCTTGCTGATGCCAAATTTGGTCAAGCCCGCCCAGCGAAAACTTTCAACGAAGACAAACATTAAAAAAGCAGCAACGAGTCCGGCCAAACATCCTTTGCTAAATTGGTTTTGATCTTCATACAATTCTAACTACCTCCCTTAATATACTCTCATTTTCTTTAAATATCTTCACTTTTCACAGTATTTCAATTTGATATGTTCAAGCTTTTCCTCTAGATATTGCATAAAACTGGTAATTCTGTGTTTTCAGGCAGAGAAAATAAAACCGCAT
>JAKPCT010000089.1 GCA_029553165.1 Bacillota bacterium | reverse complement strand
CATTAGCCCGGATGGGAAAGAGCATCCTTTGGAAGAAGCTTATACGGGCGATGGTGTGCTTATTAATTCTGGTCCCTTTAACGGTCTTGATAGCAAAAGCGCCCAAGAAAAGATTGCTCTTTATGTGGGTGCAAAAAAGGTGACCAATTATAAAATGCGCGATTGGATTTTTTCGCGGCAGCGCTATTGGGGCGAGCCCATTCCTATTGTTCATTGCCCCAAGTGTGGTGCAGTGCCTGTGCCAGAAAAAAATCTTCCTGTTACTTTGCCCAATGTTAAATCTTATGAACCGACTGGCACAGGAGAATCTCCATTGGCCGCTATTGAAAGTTGGGTTAATACCAAATGTCCTAAATGCGGTGGCCCGGCCAAACGAGAAACAAATACAATGCCGCAATGGGCTGGCTCTTGCTGGTATTATTTACGTTATCTCGATCCAAAAAATAGCAAAAAATTTGTTGATCCTAAAAAAGAAAAGAAATGGTTGCCTGTTGATATTTATATCGGTGGCAAAGAACATGCAGTCTTGCACCTTCTTTATGCGCGTTTCTGGCATAAATTTTTAAAAGATATTGGTGCTGTGGCAACCGAAGAACCATTCAAAAAATTGGTTAATCAGGGAATTATTTTAGGATCAGACGGCCGGAAAATGTCCAAATCCTTTGGTAATGTTGTTAATCCCGATGAGATGGTGAAAAAATATGGTGCTGATGCTTTGAGGATGTACATTATGTTTATGGGGCCACTTGAAGATATGAAGGCGTGGAATGCTGATGGCATTAACGGATTATCCCGTTTCATTAGTCGTGTTTGGAGTCTCTATCAAAATCAACTGCGGTTGAAAGGTAAAGAAGTGAAAAATATAGAGCTGGAAAAAGTTCTTCACCGCACGATCAAAAAAGTAACAGATGATACAGAAAATTTGCGCTTTAATACAGCTATTAGCGCTTTGATGGAATGCTTGAATAAAATGCAGGAAAAAGAAGTAAAAATTCCCAAAGCTTACTTAGAAACATATTTGAAATTGCTTGCTCCTTATGCGCCATTTATCACTGAAGAATTGTGGCATGAATTAGGTCATCGCAATTCGATTCATGAAGAAAAATGGCCGAAATATAACAAAAAATATTTAGAGCAAAAAACTTTTGAATTATTGGTGCAGGTGAATGGCAAATTAAGAGCCAAAATTGAAGCGCCACTTAATCTCCCTCAGAAAGAAGCAGAAAAATTGGCCTTGGCTCATCCGCAAGTCCAGAAATTTCTTCAAAATGCCAAGCCAAAAAAAATTATTTTCGTCCCCAACCGTTTAATTAATTTAGTCGGGTAAAAATCAAGAGGCAAAAACCTTCCTTTAATATAAAGGAAGGCGGTTTTGGGTAAAAAATTATTTAAAGGTCGTTTTAAAATTAAATTAACAGTTTTATGGCAGAAAACAATTCTTCCTCAGCTCGAAATAAAGAGCCACAACCTAAAAGAAAGAACATTTTTTTCATTATTATCGGATGTTTATTAATCATATTTATTATCTTTTTCGCCATTGGCGGTGGATTCGGTATTTTAAAAGAACGAATCCAACGAGTGGTCGATAGTTACAAAACTCAAAAAGCTCTGAAGCAATATGAGCAAGCATTAGATCAATATTATCAAGTTTTGGCCCAAGATACTTATGGCGGCAAAACACCCCAAGAAACATTGGATATGTTTATTAATGCTTTAGAAAAGGGGGATATTGAATTAGCGGCCAAATATTTTGCTTTGGACGATAATCTGAGTAGAAAGGATGCTGAAGATGGTCTAAAAAGGGCCTCAGATGAAGGGAGAATTTTTACAATTCTCGAGTTTTTAAAGAATGCAAAATTAGATCAGAGTAGTTTTGACCCTAATAATGTTGCCGTATTTTATATTTCTAATGAAAAAGGGGAAATGGTTCACGAAATAGATTTTGTCTTTAATGAATACTCTGGTGTTTGGAAAATTAAAAGTATGTAGTCAATAAAAAATTGAAGGTCGTTTTTAATCTTTCAGCAATATGTCTAAAAGATGTTTTTTGGCAATTCTCTTTTTATTAATTATTCCAGTGAAATCTTTCGCTTACGATAATTTAACTACTCATCCGGCTTTAACGTCAGAAATGGTAAAACTCTATAATAATTTTTCGAACCAGAAAATTAGCGACGAAGAAAAAGAGTGGTTGCTTCAAGGCAGCCAGAAAGAAGATGATCCTGTGATTCGAACTCTTAATCATTTTTATGATCCTATTTATCAGCGAGGGCTATCTGGTGAAATTAATGGCGGAGCACTTGGTCCTATTCTCAATGTTTTGAAGCCAATAATTAAATCAGCTAAGGAATGGTGCCAAAATTCTTATGCTCAAGCGACATTTTTGGGAGAAGCTTATCAAAATGCTGCTTTTAATCCAGTAGCTCAGATTACGAAAAGTGCTGTTGATATTTTGACTGTCCATACGTGGGAAAAGGCAATCTACAATTATCTTCTTGGAAATAAACAAGAAGCTTTTCAAGATTTGGGTCACATTTTGCATTTGCTGGAAGATATGGCTGTTCCAGCTCACACTAGAAACGATGAGCATCTGACGGGTGATGCTTATGAAAAATGGGCCAGTCGATTTAACCCCAATAATATTGATGTAGTTTCCCAATTGAAAGGTAGCTCTTTTCTTCATTTTAATTCACTAAACGAAGCTTTCGATTATTTAGCGACTTACACTAATACTCATTTTTATAGTCAAGACACGATTGGTGTTCAAAGTGGCTATAATCAGCCCGAATGTGAATATAGTAATATGATAACAGAAGGTGGACACTTATATTTTATTTTACAGGATGAGTTCGGAGATTATAGATTAGCACGAAAGAGAATTCTCAGTGATTTTTTAGTAATTACCACACCAGTTGATATTAGTATTGATTCGCCGGATATTTATCAAACTTATTGGTCGCATCTTTCTAAAAAAGCAGTCTTAACAGGCAGTGGTGTTATTAATCTATTTTTTCAAGAAGTAGAAAAATACCGAAATGACCCAAATTTTATGGCCAATATCAGAAGGAGTTTGATTGCTACTACTTTAGATCATATCAAAGTCTTCTTTAGTAATTTAACCACTAATTCCAACAATGTAAATCAACCGCAGAATGTCTTTGAGGAATCCAGCAATTTTCCTGTTTCAGTTTTGAGTCACGAAGAAAACAATCCAGTGACGTTGAGTCAATCTAATTCTCTTGGAGATTCTTTAGAAAGTGAAATTAACAATGAAATCAATCTCATTCAGCCTACGCCGTCTTTAACTCAGACACCGACACCTAATCCACTACCCTCACCTACGCCTCTGATCACTCCCACTCCTTTCATTACGCCCTTACCATCAATTTCGCCTTCTCCTACTCCCACAGCTACTGCATCTCCTACTTCATCTGGTGGCGGTTCTTCTAGTTCATCGAGTTCTTCAAAGATTACTTTTTGCACTCTTGCTCCCGCTGATTCTTTGGTCTCTTCTCAGAAAGTAATTATTAATGAAGTGGCCTGGATGGGAACGAAGACTTCTGCTAATGACGAATGGATTGAACTCAAAAATATTTCTTCAGAGCCCGTTGATATCACGGATTGGCAGTTAATTGATAAAGATAGTCAGATTAAAGTGAGTTTTCCTCAAAAAATTTTAGCACCTAATGAATTTTATCTTCTCGAAAGAACTAACGATGATACTGTTCCCAACGTTGCGGCTGATCTGATTTTTACTGGTTCCATTAATGACAAAAATGAAATATTGCAGTTATTCGATAAGGGATGTCAGTTGCAGGATGAAGCCAAAACAAATGAAAATGGTCAATGGCCGGCTGGTGATAGCAAAGAAAAACGTACCATGGAAAGGAGTCCTGATTTCAGCTGGCACACCTATAGCGGCAGTGATAATGGTGAAATTTTCGGTACGCCCAAACAAGAAAACAGCCCAGTAATTAATTTTAATCCTACTGAAACTCCTACTCCCACCTTGTCCGTTTCTCCGACACCATCAATGACGCCCACCCCGACACCACTAGCAAATGTTTTAATTTCCGAATTTTTATACGATGCCGAAGGATCAGATGAGGGCAAAGAATTTATTGAGCTTTATAATCCCAAT
>JAKPCT010000058.1 GCA_029553165.1 Bacillota bacterium | reverse complement strand
CACGGTCATGCGCAAGAAAATTTTAGTCTTGTTGTTTATTGTTGGGTTCGTTGTAAGCAATTCATTCCCACAAACCTGGAGCATCGCTGTTCACGGTGGTGCTGGGAACATGAAACCCGAAAACTTTACCAAGGAGCAGCTTGATGAGTATGAACGGGAGATGAATGCAGCTCTAAGCATTGGGGTAAAAATCTTGAATTCGGGTGGAACAAGCCTCGATGCCGTTGAGCAGGTTGTCCGATACCTTGAGGATTGCCCGTTGTTCAATGCCGGGAGGGGCGCAGTTTTCACCCACGAGGGGCGTAATGAGCTTGACGCGGCAATTATGGATGGCAAAACCCTTATGGCAGGTTCAGTTGCTGGTGTAACCGATGTCAAAAACCCCATATCGCTTGCGCGCAAAATCATGGAGGATTCACCCCATGTGATGCTGGCAGGTAAGGGGGCTTCGGAGTTTGCTAGAGTTAAGGGTGTTGAAATGGTTGATAGCTCATACTTTTTTACTCCACAGCGCTGGAACGACCTTCAGCGTACGCTATCAAGGGAAAAGATGGGCACTGTTGGGTGCGTGGCGCTCGACATGCATGGCAACCTGGCTGCTGCAACATCAACCGGAGGAATGACCAATAAACGATGGGGGCGAATAGGCGATGCGCCAATTATTGGTGCCGGAACTTACGCCAACAATTCCACCTGTGCCGTTTCGGCTACTGGGCATGGCGAATACTTTATAAGATATACTGTAGCTCACGATATTTCAGCGCTCATGGAATACCAAAACCTTTCACTCAATGCCGCGGTTGAGCGTGTTATTATGGGTAAACTCCTTAATTCTGGAGGGCGCGGAGGAGTAATTGCGGTTGACCGCTCCGGTAATGTTTGTATGATGATGAATACCACAGGCATGTTCCGTGCATTTGCTCGTTCCGATGGAAGTAATGGATTTGCCATTTTTTAAGATACATTTTTTGGGTTTTTTAATTACAATTTGGTGTAATTTGAATTAAATTTGATGAACCTAACCTTATCAGTAATGTTAAACCTAATCCGGTAAACTTATGGCACTCGAAGTTCATGTAAAATCAGCTGAAAGCAAGGGACATGTCGAGATTTTTTTACTTCACTTTGTACTCATGCTCATCGCCATGTTTGTATTCCTTGCCTTGATTATGCTTATAGGTGGTTCTTTTACCTGGCCAAATTTCTGGAAGTTCTACATCACTTTTATTCCTTTAACAGTGATACTCCCTGTTATTGTGGCCATAACCACATCGGTATCGTATAAAAGGGTTAATGTTCACATTTTACCTGCCTCAAAGGTTAACATCGATAAGCTTAAAGATTTCATGTTTAGCGAGGATTACATCATTGTTGATAAGGATAAAACTTTCATACAGTTTATTCGAAGAAAAAATCTACCCCGATTACTTAGCTTAAACTACGATAAGCCATCAATCACCATACAGAACGATGAGGTGGTAGTTAATGTCCTTAAACGTTTGTCGTTAGTGTTACTCCCACAGCTTACCATTGGCAAAAGGTTTTTACTTGAGCCCGAAAGCAGTAAAGAATGATTAAAGGATTTCCTTTCTTACTCATCGATATTCCTAAATGTGAGCAAAACATTGCCTTCATGGTTCAAAAGGCCACGAAGGCAAAAGTTTTATTACGTCCTCACTTTAAAACGCATCAAAGTTTAGCCGTTGGGGAACTATTCCGTAAGCAAGGGGTTAATCGGATTACGGTTTCGTCG
>JAKPCT010000042.1 GCA_029553165.1 Bacillota bacterium | reverse complement strand
TTTCTACCTGACTAAATGGCATATAATTGAGATTGAAGTTTTAAAGCGAAATAGGCCCATAGCTATTGTTGTGTTACTTACATTAGCTGCCATTATTACACCGCCCGATGTATTTAGTATGATAATTGTAGCTGTGCCGCTTTGGTTGCTTTATGAGATTAGCATTTTTGCCACTAAATGGGCAAAACTTAAGTGATAAGCTATGGAACGCCTTTTATCAGTCATATTTATTGTATTTGCTACAACAAACCTGGCATTCAGCCAAGGACAAATTACCAAGGTGAGGGGCAAGGTTTTTGACGCCCAAACCAATGAGCCTTTACCCTTCGTTAATGTTACTTTTAAGAATACCACTCAGGGTACCATTACATCCGAAAAAGGCGAATTTTTTCTTGAATCGCGTGCCGCAACCGATACCCTTTTGGTTTCGTTTGTGGGTTATAAGTCCGTTGCGATTAAGGTTAAAAAGGGTGTTTACCAGGAGATATCCGTAAATTTGGAACCCGAAGCCATAGAGCTTGATGCTGTGGTTGTAAAACCTGGTGAGAGTCAAGCAAATCGAATTATCCGTAACATCATTAAGTATAAGGATAGGAATAATCCCGCAAACTTTACCTATAGCTGTAAAAGCTACAATAAAATTCAGGTTGACATCAATAATATCGAGGAGGATATAAAAAAACGTAAAGTATTAAACCAGTTTCAGTTTATATGGGATTATGTTGATACCAATGCTGTAACCGGTAAAACTTACCTGCCAATATTCATTACCGAATCGCTATCGGATTACTATTACAGCGCCAATCCCAAAATGGAAAAGGAGATTATTAGGGCTACCAAGATGTCGGGGGTGAATAACGAAAGCGTGGCGCAGTTTACCGGTAAGATTTACCAAAGCGTTAATATATACGACAACTACATCAACATTTTTGACCAGGGGCTGGTAAGCCCAATTTCCAACTCAGGGCTGCTTTTTTACAAGTACATTCTGCTCGACAGCATGCATATAGATAACCGGTGGTGCTACCAGATTTCGTTTCGTCCCCGCCGTAAAATGGAACCTACCTTTACCGGTGATTTTTGGGTAAACGATAGCACGTGGGCTATTGTAAAGGCTCAAATTAGA
This sequence comes from Bacillota bacterium, assembly GCA_029553165.1. Lineage (GTDB taxonomy): Bacteria > Bacillota > UBA4882 > UBA8346 > UBA8346 > JAKPCT01. The sequence continues at coordinate 297 of JAKPCT010000042.1, read as the reverse complement.
TTATCGGATATGGTAAACATGAACTTTGTGAACGATATGGTGGCTACTGCTGAGTTCATGCCACTGAACGACACCCTTTGGTTCCCTAAGCAGATGACCCTTTTTGTTGATTTCAACCTAACCGATAAAACAACCGGATTCTTTGGCCATAAAACAATATCGTACAGCGATGTTAAGCTAAACGCTGAGTTTCCCAAGGAAGTGACAGACTTGCCTACCAACCTTAAAGTAGAGGAGGGCGCGCTAAACCAAGAGGAGGAGTTTTGGGCACAGGCACGTCCGTTTGAGCTTACCCCG
>JAKPCT010000297.1 GCA_029553165.1 Bacillota bacterium | reverse complement strand
CCTGGAACCGGAGTTTAAAAAATTATCAGATGACGAACTGCGCGCCAAGACTGCTTATTTTAAAGAGCGCTTGGCAAACGGCGAAACTCTTGATGATCTTCTTCCTGAAGCATTTGCTACGGTCCGTGAAGCTGCTTCGCGGGTTTTAAATCAACGCCATTACGATGTACAATTGATGGGTGGAATTGTTTTACACGAAGGTAAAATTGCCGAAATGAAAACCGGTGAAGGAAAGACCCTGGTCGCTACCTTACCGGTATACTTAAATGCGCTGACTGGAAAAGGAGTCCATGTTGTTACCGTCAACGACTATTTGGCAAAACGTGATAGCGAATGGATGGGGAAGATTTACCGTTTTCTGGGGCTCTCCGTAGGAGTGATTTTACACCATCTCAATGCTGAAGAACGGCGGATCGCCTATAACTCTGATATTACCTATGGCACCAACAACGAATTTGGATTTGATTATTTAAGAGACAATATGGCGTTTGAAGTATCAGATATGGTACAACGTGAACTAAATTATGCAATCGTCGACGAGGTTGACAGTATCTTAATCGATGAGGCCAGGACACCGTTGATCATCTCCGGACAAGCGGAAGAATCAAACGAGCTATATTATCAGTTTGCCAAGATTGTGCCTAAACTTAAAAACGGCGAAGACTACACTGTTGACGAAAAAGCAAGGACTGTTGCAATTACAGAGTCCGGTGTCGCAGCAGTTGAAAAAGCACTTCATATTGATAACCTCTATGATGATGATAATACTGAATTAGTCCATCACCTGCAACAGGCGCTAAAAGCTAAAGAATTAATGAAACGCGATCGGGATTACGTTGTTAAGGACGGTCAAGTCATAATCGTTGATGAATTCACCGGCAGGCTGATGTTTGGCCGCCGCTACAGTGATGGTTTACACCAAGCAATTGAAGCCAAAGAAGGAGTAAAAATTGAGCGCGAAAGTCAGACTTTAGCGACAATCACCTTCCAAAACTATTTCCGAATGTATAACAAATTGGCCGGGATGACAGGTACTGCAGAAACTGAAGAACCGGAATTCCGTAAAATCTATAACCTGCCTGTTGTTGTTATTCCAACCAATCTTGAGATGATCAGAATCGACTACCCTGATGTCGTTTACAAGACGGAATCCGGTAAGTTCAAAGCGGTTGTTGATGAGATTATTGAAGTTCATAAAACCGGCCGTCCGATCTTGGTAGGGACAATTTCGATTGAAAAATCCGAATTGTTGAGTAGTATGTTAAAACGGCATGGTATCCAACATCAGGTCTTAAATGCCAAATACCATGAGAAAGAAGCTGAAATCATCGCCCAAGCAGGTAGATATGGCAGTGTTACGATTGCTACCAATATGGCCGGTCGTGGTACTGATATTATTCTCGGTGGTAATGCCGAATTTTTAGCCAAGAGTATCTTGCAGTCCCGTGGAATCAATCCTGCTGAAGCAACTCCTGAAGAATACCATCTGGCATTAAAGGAAGCTAAGCAAATCACCGAAGCGGAACATGAAAAGGTTGTAGCACTTGGTGGTCTACACATCATTGGTACCGAACGCCATGAAAGCCGCCGGATTGATAATCAGTTACGGGGCCGCGCCGGCCGTCAGGGCGACCCGGGCTCATCCCGGTTCTTTGTTGCAATGGAAGATGATTTGATGCGGCTCTTTGGCGGAGAGATGATCTCCGGAATGATGGAGCGCCTTGGTTGGTCAGAGGATATGCCGATTGAGCATAATATGATTGCCAAAAGGATCGAAAAAGCCCAGCAACGGGTTGAAAGTCGCAATTTCGAAATCAGAAAGCATGTTTTAGAATACGATGACGTTTTAAATAAACAGCGTGAAATCATTTACGAACTCCGTAAAAAATTACTCTTTGGCGAAGATATCCATCAAAAAGTTTTAACGATGTTCGAAGAAACTACCGATATGCTGCTCGACTATTATGCCAATGAAAAAGTAATTCCCGAAGAGTGGGATTTAACAGGCTTGTTACAGGCTATTGAGACAACTTTGTTACCTCACGAAACTTTAACTGTTGCCAAGTTGGAAAAGTTAAACCATCAGGAGATGCGCGAATTAATACTTTCAAGAGCCTTACAGCATTATCAGGCAAAAGAAGAAGCTGTAGGCGCAGAAAGATTAAGACAGTTTGAACGTTTTATAATGTTAAGGACGATCGATACTAAATGGATGGACCATCTGCAAGCAATGGATGATTTAAAAGAGGGTATTGGTCTTAGAGCATATGGACATAACGATCCTTTAGTCGCCTATAAGATTGAAGCTTACCAAATGTTTAAAGAGATGCGTGACTCAATCAATGAAGAAGTAATCAGAGAATTAGCCAAAATCAGGGTTGTCACCGCTGAAGAAAATCTAGTTCACCGTCCGCGCATCAAAAATATCACAACCAATCTTAATGAAGATGGCACACCCAATGTTCAACAGCGGGTCGTCGGTAAGAAAGTCGGTCGCAATGAAGAATGTCCCTGCGGCAGCGGGAAGAAATATAAAAAATGCTGTGGTCAAAATTGATTTGTTTAAATTAAGAAATTATCATAATTACAGTTTTGCTATTATTGTTAAGGGGTGAATGTTAATGATCGAAGTTAGTGAATTACGAAACTTGTTAAATGACTTACGAAAAAGATTAACTGAATTGAGGGAGTATCTTTGAATTAGATCAAAAACAGGAGCGAATCGAGCTGTTAACTGAGTTATCTACGGCGCCCGATTTTTGGGATGATCCTGCTAATGCTCAAAAAATTCTACAGGAATTAACCGGATTAAAAAATATGACCGACAATGTTACCCGCTTAGATAATCAGATCACCGATTTGCATGGTTTATTAGAGATGGCTGTTGAAGAAGATGAAGAAGATCTGTTGCTGGAAATCAGCAACAGCACCAAAGAGATTAATAAGACCATTAGTGAACTCGAGCTATCAACCATGTTAAACGGTGAATACGACCGAAGCAATGTTTATTTAACAATCCATCCCGGTGCCGGCGGTACCGAATCCCAAGACTGGGCGGATATGTTGTTAAGAATGTATGTCAGATGGGCTGAGAAGAGCGGTTATAAAGTGGAATTCCTGGAATTACAGGATGGGGATGAAGCCGGAATCAAAAGCGCAACTATCTATATTGCGGGTGAAAATGCCTTTGGCTACCTGCGCAGCGAAAAAGGTGTCCACCGTTTGGTGCGGATCTCACCTTTTGATGCTTCGGGGCGTCGCCATACTTCCTTTGCTTCAGTCGATATTGTGCCCGAAATTGAAGATTCTATTGAGATTGAAATTCGACCGGAAGACTTGAAGATTGATACATACCGTTCCGGTGGTGCCGGTGGACAGCATGTTAATAAAACCGAATCGGCAATCCGGATCACACATATTCCAACCGGTATTGTTGTAGCTTGCCAAAATGAACGTTCGCAATTTCAAAACAGAGATCGCGCAATGAAAATGCTCAAAGCTAAATTACACGAATATTACCGTCAACAACAAGAAGCCAAAATGGCTCAGATCAAAGGTGAATATACCGAAATTGCCTGGGGTAACCAAATACGCTCCTATGTATTCTGCCCATATACAATGGTTAAAGATCATCGTACTGAAGCTGAGACCGGCAATGTCCAAGCAGTTATGGATGGCGATCTCAACCCATTTATTGAGGCCTATCTGCGTTCTGATTTAAATCGTAAATAAGGATCAATTATCAATTGAAATACTTCTTTTAAGTAGCATGGAATAAAAAACCTTGGTTATACTAAATATCCAAGGTTTTTTATTATGTTACAAGAGAGGTCTTTGAGTCAAATGAAGAAAAAGGATCCTTATTATTATCGTATTTTATTACTGTTTGGCTTGTTTGGTATCTTATGTATGATAATTACAATTCAATTAATCAATATTCAAATACTTAATTGTAATAAGTATTCAAAGCTGGCAACATCCCAACGCGAAATAAAACTGCTCACAACTGAGCTGCGCGGCAGTTTTTACGACCGAAACAGGACAATTATCCGCGGTACTAAGAAAGCCAGTTTTTTATTGATTAATAATAGCTACAAGATCCTAGATTCATTAACCAAAATCCAACCATATTTCCCTGAGACATTAATTAAAGAATACCAAAGCAATAGTAATACAGCACAATGGATGTACTCAAAACCACTGACACCAAGGCAACTAAATGTAATCAATACCATCCAAAACCCACATTTTACTGTAATTCAGGCGCCTGTTGGCAGAGATCCACATGATTTATTGGCCTGGCATTTACTTGGAGAGGCAAATCCAAACAATTACTCGTCCGGATTAGAACGTACCTTTGATTCATTGCTTCAAAACTCCCGTGACTCTGGCGCAGTAATATCAATTGTCGATGCCTCCAAACGCCATATCACCGGACTACGGCTTCGTATCCAAGAAAACCTTAATAAAAACGGTGTCGTCCTTACTATTGATTCCCGAATTCAAAAAATTGTAGAAACAATTATTGATCAAGAACAGGAATTTGAAGGCGCAGTTGTTATTTTAGATGTTGCTAATGGAGAAATTTTAGCGATGGCCAGTCGCCCAATTATCAATTCAACTAATATTGCTGCCAGTTTAAAATCTTCCAACAGTCCCTTTATTAACCGGGCAGTTACCGCTTATTATCCCGGCTCAATCGTTAAGCTAATCCTGTTAAGTGCCGGACTGGACTCCGGAATAATCCAACCGGACAGTGAAGTTTACGATACCGGTTTCTTTGAAGTTAATAATAAAAAAATATTATGTACCACTTCTAATGGAATGGGACATGGCCAATTTAGCCTGACTGATGCCTTTGCCTATTCCTGCAACCCGGTTTTTCTGGAGATTGCCAGGAGATTAACACCAAAAACCTTTATTGAATACATCAATCGCTTCAAATTAGGGCAAAAATGTAACATTGGTTTAAATGAAGAGTCTAGTGGCAAAGTACCAACAAAACAAACCTTGAGCTTAGGCGAGCAGGCAAATCTGGCTTTAGGTCAGGAACATATCACTGCGACACCGCTGCAAATTGCCTCAATTATTCAAACAATTGCCAATGACGGAGTTAGAATCAATCCAACTTTAGTCAAAGGATATCTTAACAGTCAAGGTAACTATATTCCAACTCAAGAAATCATCAAAGAAAAGGTCATCAATTATCATACTGCAAAGACAATCCAGAAAATGATGGCGGCTGTTACCGGTTACGGCACCGGTACTGAAGCTCAGACCATCATGGGTTCTGCCGGTAAAACCGGAACTGCCCAAACCTCAACATCTCAGACTACACCGCCTTATGCCTGGTTTGCCGGATATGTTCCGCAAAATAACCCTAAATATGCAGGAGTAATCTTCTGTGAAAAAGGAATCTCCGGCGGCAAATCAGCAGCACCAATCTTCAGAAAGATAATGGAAGAAATTAACACTCTGTGAAATAGGCTTTTATGCACATTTGACCGCTTTAATTAAAAAAGACTAGCACTAATATGCATCTCTTTTCATAGTAATATAGTGCTATCAGCACAACGGGTTAATTGATGATTAATAATGGAGGTGAATCAAATCAGTCTAATTTTGTAAAACCAGTGGAGGTGTCAACTTATAGATGGCTATCCCTATTATAGGTCCGGTCTTGGAGATGTTAATTACTGGTTTACATTGTCTTTTTGGATATATTTCTAATAATAACGTCTTTCCACTGCCTTTGTCGGAAGCAGAAGAAAGTGAATTATTAATCCGCCTTGAAGCAGGTGATGAAGAAGCCCGTAACACTTTAATTGAGAGAAATTTAAGATTGGTTGCTCATATTGTTAAAAAATTTGACAGTACCGGTGAAGATGTTGATGATTTAATTTCAATTGGGACCATTGGCTTAATTAAAGGAATTGGAACTTTTAACCGGAACCGCAATACCAGATTGGCTACTTATGCGGCGCGATGTATTGAAAATGAAATTTTGATGCATTTAAGGTCGATCAAGAAAAACCGCAATGATCTGATGCTTTATGATCCGATTGGTTCAGATAAAGATGGTAATGAAATAACATTGTTGGATATTCTCGATACCGGTTCCGAGATCGTTGCCGAAGAAGTCGAGACCTTACTGGAAGAAGAAAAACTGAAAGAGCGCATCAAATATCTTAATAAAAGAGAACGCAAAGTTATTGAACTTCGTTATGGATTGATTGATGGCATCAATAAAACACAACGCGAAATCTCCAAAATGCTTGGAATATCTAGGTCGTATGTATCCAGAATCGAAAAAAAAGCCCTTCGTAAGCTTTTCTCCGAATTAAATTCCTTAAACGACAACAATTCAAACTAATTAATCCATCAACATCAAACAAATCCTAAAAATAACAAAAAATTAATATTGTATTTTCATATTTGTAATATATTATTCGATAATAGCAGTAAATAAAAGATATTTACGAAATTTAATCATTTTTTTGCCAAAAATGGCTTTTACATTTTAGCAATAACCCGTTATAATAAAAATATAGTTTCTTCATTGTGCGGGAACATTTGTTAAATGGAGAAACTCAAAACCTTTCAGAGCATTTGCCTGACGCTGGCGCCGGTGGACAAGTAAATGCTCAAACCCAAATTAGATAAAGCCGGCAATCTAATTTGGGCTTCATTTCTAAGTTTTAGTTTTATTTCTTTGGAATAACCACCTTGAAAAAGGTGGTTATTTTTTTGTCCGACAATATTGACAGTTACTATTAAACCAGTGTATAATTTGTTAAATCAGTGTTAACCCTTCATTTATATTTGAAATAAATGCAAGGGTTTTTATAATGAAACCAAATATTTTTATTGGTAATACCAAAATCTCATTTGTGATGCTAGAGTTCGTTAAGGAGGATCTTTGATGAGTGAAGGATTATTTCGAAAAACAATTGGAAACCTCATTGATGATTGGGCTGCAATTCATCCCGACAGAGATTGTTTAGTATACCACGATCGGGGATTACGCTTAAGTTACAAAGATTTTCAACAAGAATGCAATCAAGTTGCGAAAGCATTTATGGCATTGGGACTTGGCAAGGGAAATCACATTGCCATCTGGTCAACTAACTATCCCGAATGGGTTATTACCCAATTTGCCACCGGCAAAATGGGCGCTCCAATGGTTACGGTTAATACCGCTTATCGGGTCTATGAATTAGAATACTTATTAAAGCAATCTGACTCAACTACGCTAATTTTAATGCAAGGATTCAAAGATGTTGACTATGTTGAGACAATTTATCAAATCTGTCCTGAACTTAAAGAATGTGAACCAGGCCAATTAAAGTCTGAACGGCTTCCGCTCTTAAAGAACGTTATCTTTCTGGGAGAGAAAAAATATCCCGGAATGTTTACCTGGGAAGAATTTAAGGCGCTGGGTAATAAAATCACTGATCAAGAATTAATCGAACGCCAAAAATCAGTACAGTTAGACGATGTTACTTGTATCATGTACACTTCAGGAACTACCGGTTTCCCCAAGGGAGTAATGTTAACCCATTTAAACTTGGTAGCTGACGCTTATTATATTGCTGAATGTATGAAATTGACTCCCGAAGACCGGATGTGCATCCCAGTCCCATTCTTTCACTGTTTCGGATGTGTACTTGGGACGTTAGCCTGTGTCAGCCACGGTGGCACAATGGTTCCGATTGAATCCTTCAATCCGGTACGGGTTTTAGAAGCAGTAGAACAAGAACGCTGTACCGTACTCCACGGAGTACCAACAATGTTTATCTCTGAACTACAGGTTTTGGAAGAGAAACATTTTGATACCAGCTCATTACGGACAGGAATTATGGCCGGTTCACCTTGTCCGATTGAAATCATGAAACAAGTAGTTGAAAAGATGGGGGCCCGTGAGCTTACGATCGCTTACGGTTTAACCGAATCATCTCCGGTTATGTCGCAGACCAGAACCGATGACCCGATCGAATTACGGGTGTCAACTGTTGGGCGCGCGCTTCCCAATGTCGAGATTAAAATCGTTGATCCCAATACCGGTGAAACCGTTCCCTATGGAGTTCCGGGTGAGATCTGTACCAGAGGCTTTTTAGTAATGAAAGGGTATTATAAGATGCCGGAAGCAACTGCTGAAGCAATTGACAAAGACGGCTGGCTCCACTCCGGCGATCTCGGCACGATGGACGAAAATGGCTATTTAAAAATTACCGGACGGGTTAAAGATATGATTATCAGAGGCGGAGAGAATATCTATCCCCGTGAGTTGGAAGAGTTCCTATACACCCATCCTAAAGTTCGGGATGTACAAGTAGTCGGAGTTCCGGATATTAAATACGGTGAAGAAGTTGCTGCCTGTATCATCCTCAAAGAGGGTGAAACCGCTACTGAAGAAGAATTTCGGGAATATATGCTGGACCGGATTTCAAAATTCAAACATCCACGGTATATTTTATTTATGAACGAATATCCAATAACTGCCAGCGGCAAGATTCAAAAATACAAATTACGCCAGCAATTGGTTGAACTTTTAAATCTCCAAGCTGCTGAAGAAGTCGAAACCGCATAATGGAAAAAATAAAGATTAATTAAATTAATTATTAGGACGACTCAAATTTGGGTCGTTTTAATTTTTGAATACTATTTATAATTTTTTATGTGCAATTTGTCAGAAATATAAAAAATAAAGCTTTTGATTAATATTTGAGACGAATAATCCAAAACTAATTCTTATTTAAAAATATAATAAATATTTTGGGTCGTATAATACATATTATGTTAAGTATAATTGAAAATTATAATCCCAGACTTGTCAATTATTCAAATCTAAGTTAATATTTAATAGTAAATAATTCTTCTACCATTTAAAATAATAGATTTAAATGATTGGAGTTATAGTTAATTATGAAAGTTTGTCCCAACTGTAACCACTCAAATCAAGATTTTGATATTACCTGTAATAACTGTGGCGCAAAACTCGATAATCCGGGCAATATTCCTAATAATTCACTCTATAATTATAATGAATATAATTATTATAATGATGAACAGAAAACCAATACATTGGCAATAATATCACTTGTTTTAGCCATATTAGCTATACTGTTTAACTGTTGCTGCTGTATTGGGCAAATCTTTGCAATAATTGCAATTATTTTGGGCTTTATTGCACGAAAACGAATTCAGGAAGCAAACGGACGTGAAAAAGGTGATAATTTAGCTTTAGCAGGTATCATTATCGGATTTATCGCATTATTCATGTCAATATTTCTCATCGTCTTTAGTATGTTTAATGAAACTGGAAAGTTATTTTGGGACAGCTTCTGGGAAGGTTTAAAAGAAGGCATAAAAGAAGAGATATAAATGATTAATACTAAACCGGCAAAAAACAGATATAATAGTCATGACGAGCCAATCATTAATATCTTAATTTTGATATTATGTATAACTCCTCTGCTGATCTCGTTTTTCCTGACAACAGATGGTCAGACTATCACTTACCGGATACCTTTTCCGTTAACCAAATTCGGTATACCTTGCTGGTTTAAGATGATCACTGGCTATAACTGCCCAACTTGCGGTATGACCAGATGTTTTGTATATTTGAGTAATTTTAACCTCAATGGTGCCCTTATAATGAACCCCGCCGGCGTTTTACTCTACTTCTTCTTATTATTACAAATTCCTTACCGTTTATTACTAATAACAAACATAAAGATTCCAAAACGATTTCTATTGATCAAAGTTGGGTACTGCTTTCTGATTATTATCGGACTAATTGCTTTACTAAGATTTATCAAGCAGTTTATATAATTTATTTTCCAACATTTCTGAAAATCGTTCAAAACTTATTATGACTAAGCCGAATAGAATAACAATTGTCCCAATAAAGAAATGAACACTAACCGTTTCTTTGACAATAACAATTGAAAATAATGTTGCCAAAGGCGGTTTAACAAAATAAATCAGGGAACCGGCGCTGGTATTTATCGATCGCAAACCATAAAAATAACACATATAAGCTAAACCGCTTACAAAGATCCCTAAATATAATATATGAGGGATTATTGCACGATTATTAACGTAGACTGGAACTTCCATAACCCACATTATTGGGATCAGACACAAACTCCCGGCCAAAAACGAAAAAGAAGTCATCACCAGACTATCAATATTTCTCAATGTTAATTGTTTACCAATAACTGTATACAGTGCAAAAAAGATCGCTGACAGTAACACTAAACCGGAACCCAGATCAATCAGGGTTCTCTCCCCCATCTGATCTGCAAACAGAAGAAAAACACCGGTAACACCAATGATCATTCCAATGATCTTATTGGTACTCACCTTTTCTTTTAACATCAACGCGGCAAAAAAGGCTACAAATAAAGGATTACTGGAGAAGATAACTGCTGCATTGGAAGCGCTGGTAAACTTTAATCCGAACTGAATCAAACTCATACTGATCACAATATTGACGATTCCCAGCAAAAACATGCTGAAGATCAAATTAAGATCGATTTTCAAGGCGGTTTTATGCACCCGATAACAGGCTACCGGAAACAAAATCAAACCGCCGATTAAAAACCGGAACAGACTGATCTGCAATGGATGTAACCTGCTTCCGATCAACTTACTGCTAACTTCAAATGTACTGAATAGAATCACTGTAACAATTAAATATAACAGACCTTGATGTTGTTTATTCATCTTCTGAATGTTCCTTCTTTGCAACTTGAAATTTTATCGAATGCAACTCTCCAAAATTGTTCAATTATCACGCGAACATACCCTTTAATGACATTATTTTGTAAGTGCAATTATAACATAAAAACAGAAAATAATTTCACTTTATTTTCTTACACGATAGCGTCAAGATACTGTAGTAGTTTTTTAAAAACGAAGAAGTCCTCGCCTGAAACGAGTATTTTTATATTATGAACACGCAAAAGCCAAAGATAGCCCCCGCAATGCCTCATACAGAAAGCTTTTCGGGCCTTTTAGTACCGGTATATTATCTAATACTTCCCGCGCTACTCTTAACTTCTTCCGCTCCGTTTCCAGGCGTTCTT
>JAKPCT010000295.1 GCA_029553165.1 Bacillota bacterium | reverse complement strand
TATTTGGACAGAAACTTCTGATATGGTTTACCCGGGTATAGGCCAGCCGATAGAGATTCATTGGACAGACCTTGGTTATTGCTCTGACGCTGGTGGCGGATTAAAATGTCCAGTTTCTCATACAGAATCCTATTCTGGTTCAAATGCCAAAATAACAAGTGATTGTTATTCTGATACATCAGGTGGCAATTTAATTTCTTCATCGCGAATTTTTTCTTTTTCCAAACAATTTGCTTATTATGCTGATGCGGCACCTAAATTTTCCCAAACTCTTTGTTCTACAGGCGAAGGCATATGTTTTACTCCTCAAGGAATAACGCAGGATTGGCTTGCTGTTTGGTTTAATAAAGCAGGTTTTTCTTATACAGTTTTCAACTCTTGCGGAGATAATTGTAAAATGCAGGGAAGTTTGACATCAGAGGATGGTTTAGATGTTATCCGGTCCTCCTCGCTTGTTTCCTGCGGTTCTTATACTGGCGATCAAAAACCGAGTGTTGCTGTTTTGAATAATGATTTAAAAACTGCCAGTGCTCAATATTTGCATAGCACCCAGGTGAAAAATGGCAGTTTTACAGGATATTCTATTGTTGAGGCCAAAAAAACAACAATGAATTTATCTGCTGATAAGCGTGTAATTAATAAGGTTGGCGAACCCGTAACATTAACCTGGGCAGTGGAAAATAGTTTATTAAGTACAATAGGTGGTGGCGGAGGTGGTCGTGCTGACCACATGGAAAAAGCTGTGGATGAAGGAGGTTGTAATTCGGTGTGGGATATTATAAATGCAGAATGTAGCCCTTTAGATATACTTAATAAAATCACTCCACAAAATAATTTTGCCAATTCTTTTATTAACCTCTCTAATAATTTATTTGCAAAAATTAAGTCGATATTTATGCAACCGACGATTGCTCAAACTGCTTCTCAGCCTGTTGTTTTTCTTTTTGTCGGTAATGCTGCTTGTCATCCAGAAGGCGATGCAAGTGATTGTGATTTTGCCCCCAATAGTTATTATCCAGTTTTAACCAATAGCGGTTCCCTTACTGTTTATCCGCAGTCAGATACCAACTTTTATTTAATTGTTTATGGTATTTCTGGTGAAGGGCCTAAATTTTTTGTTTCTGAACCACTAGAAGTTTCTATAGAAGAAGATGAGCAAGAAGAAGGCAGGGTTGATTTAAAGGTGAAGGAAGATTCATCGGGACATGATTATACGGATGG
>JAKPCT010000279.1 GCA_029553165.1 Bacillota bacterium | reverse complement strand
ATGGCAGCAACGAGTAAATTTTTTAGCTTCATGGTGATATTGATTTAAATTAGTTACTTATCAATAAATTCTCTGCGAATATACTACACTTTTTGAATAAGAAAAAAATGTTAGCTTTTTTTGAAGATTTTAATGATCGGGGGTTTTCCAAGCTCTTACCATGTGCCTTTTACCGGGAGGGCCTTGCAGCCTTTCAACGTTAAAGCCTGCCTGCCGTAAATTCTGCTTTACCAGCCCTTTAGCCGAATAGGTTACCAATACGCCATTAGGTGTTAAAGCATTGAATAGTTTTTTGAAATTGTCAATACTCCACATCTCGGGCTGGTCGTCAGGAGCAAAAGCATCAAAGTAAATCAAATCATACCTTTGGTTAGGAATCCAGCTTATGAAATCAACATACAACTTAAATACTGTAAACCAGGGAGATACTGGAACTGGATCGCCAGCAGATGCAGCAACAATTTTTACCCAAAGGTCTGCGCATTCTGGTTCTAATACAGTTTGGTAACCCGTAGAGTTTAGCACTTCAAGAATTGGTGGGAAAAGTTCAATACCGCTGTAATGTACCTTTACCCCAAACTTTGGCGCAACCCATGCAGTAAGAGCTGCGTTTAAACAGGTGCCCATTCCAACCTCAAGCACTTCAACAGTTTTCTTATTTAGCAAAATGGCTTCAAAACCTGATTTTATGAATACATGCATCGATTCCGTTAGCGCACCGTTTACAGAATGGTAAGTTGCGTTAAACCTTTCGCTGTATAGCGTGGGGCTGCCGTCGGCAGTTGGAACTACCCTTAATTCATCCATAGCAGATTATTTAGGCAAAGCTAATAAAAAAGCCGCTAGCATTATAGCGGCTTAATCAGTATTGTCGGCATTAAACTATTTTTTCACTTTTATTGAGCAGCCTACTGCTTTAGTTTCTGTTACGGCAGGTTTCTTACCAGCAAGTAAAGCATCAACAGCATTTTCAACATATTTTTCCTTTACGGCCGAGGCATCTTTATAGTTATCGTCAATAGCACCAATGTACTCAACAACCAAATCGTTTGCTTTTTTACTCAGGATATAAACATGGGGTGTACGGGTTGCTCCGTAAAGCGGATAAATTTTTTGTCCCTCATCAAAGAGGTAAACAAATGGGAATTTCTTTTGCTGAGCCCGTTCAATCATTTTATCGAACGAATCTTCCGGTACAACCTCAGGATCGTTAGAGTTGATGGCAATTACCGGAAACCCTTTTGATTCGTACTTTTGGTGTAGGGCTATCATTCTATCCTCGTAGGCTTTCACAAAAGGGCAATGGTTACAAGAGAAGATAACGATAAACCCCTTTGCCTGGGGGTAGTCAGCCATTGAAACCATTTTGCCATCAACATTTTTCAGGCGAAAGTCAGGGGCCTTATCGCCAATTTTTAAACCCTGAGCGTATAGCCCGGCCACCATGAAAGTAGCCATAAGCATTAAAAACAATCGTTTCATAGATTCATTCGTTTTAAAGTTTGACAAGTAAACTATCGATATTTGAAGTGATATCGGTTAATTCAATAGGCCCTTCAATAAAAACTTTATTGCTGCCTTTGTATATTAGGGTTGCAGGAAGTGCTCCGCTCCAGTCGGGGCTAACCTTATTAATCCATTCATTTTGATTGGGATCGTCGAGCAAAACTACAGGCAAACGGTTAGTTCTGGATTTTACAAATGGCTTCAAGCTCTTTTCGACCTGATTGGGAAAATCGAGGCTAACCATTAAGAATTTAACCTTGCGGCCGGAATATATTTTTGCAGCTTCATCAAAGTATGGAAATTCCTTAACGCATGGCGAACACCAGGTAGCCCAGAAGTTAACTACGTAAACCGTATCGGTTGATTTTGTAAACTGCGGCTCAAGCATCTTAAAATCAACAACATCAATGGTGTCGTAACTATAAGTATGCCTGTTGGGGTTACAGCCAACCAAAACTATCACAATAATTATTAAAATAAACGATCTCAACATCGCTCAGCTATTTTTAAATTAACAAACAAAAAACTTCTTTGTTCAAATACCGTTTATTTTGCACGCCACCCAATTAATGGTAATAACAATTTGGTAAAAAACAATGGAACTAATAAATTTGATGTTTAAAACTCATTTTGGTTTAGATGATAAGAGCCATAAAAAATACTTTCCTTTTTTTTACCACCATCATAATCTCGGGCTGTTCCTTAGTACCCACCCCACCTTTAGCCGAACAACACGATACGCTTCTGGTTATGTTTGGGGATACACGCATCGATCCTTACTTCTGGTTACGGAATCGCGAATCGCAAAAGGTAATTGACCATTTACTGGCCGAGAATGCCTATACATATGCAGTAATGGAGCCTACCTTAAGCCTGCAAGATAGGTTGGTTGCTGAAATGCGCTCGCGCAAACGAGGCGACGATATTACTGTACCCGTATTCATGAATGGATACTACTACTATATTCGATACGAGGAGGGCAAGGAGTATCCCATTAACTGTAGGCGAAAGGGTTCCATGAATGCACCCGAAGAGATAATACTTGATGAGAATGAAGTTGCTGCCGGTCATCGCTACTGTCAGGTTGCCAGCATTGATATATCGCCCGATAACCATATCATGGCATTTGGGGTCGACACCTTAGGGAAACGTCTTTTCACCATATACTTCAAGGATTTAGCATCGGGTCGTATTTTGGAACATGAAATTGAAAACTCAACCGGTGAAGTTGCCTGGACAAAGGATAGCCGCTTTGTTTTCTATGCCTTCAAGGATAGCACCCTACGCCCTTCGGCCATATACCGCCACGATATACTTCAACCCTACGATGACGTTCTGGTTTTCAAAGAAAACGACAAAACTTTCAGAACTCACGTGTTTACCACCAAATCGCACAGCTATGTAGTAATATCTACATCGAATGGCAAGGCGAGTGAGTGTTGGTATTTAGATGCCGAAAAACCCTTAGATAAATTTAGATTGATTGTGGGACGCGAGCAGAACCTTGAGTATAGTGTTGACCACTCGGGTAGTCACTTTTACTTTTTAACCAACCTGAATGCTTCAAATTTCAGTGTGCTTAGGGCTCCGGTTACAAAACCAGCACTTAAGAGTTGGGAAGAGGTAATCCATGCCGACTCGTCGGTACTAATTCTTACCATGGAAGCTTTTAAAAACCACTTGGTAACAATCGAACGCCGCGATGCACTTTTGAAGGTTAGGGTAATAAACCTCCAGAACATGGAGCAACACTATATCGATTTTGGAGAGGAAGTTTACACTGCTCTTCCCTCTGTGAACCCCGAGTTTAACACCAATCTTTTTTATTACTACTACACCTCGTTTACCACTCCGGGTTCCACATACGAATACAACATGACTACCCGTAAAAAAAGGTTGCTCAAGCAAAATGAGGTACTTGGTGGCTTTGATCCGGCAAACTATGAGTCAAAAAGGATTTGGGCTACGGCATCGGACAGTGCAATGATCCCCATATCATTGGTTTACAGAAAAGGTACTGAGTTTAGCGCAAATACGCCCTTGCTCCTTTATGGTTATGGCGCTTATGGTTATTCCATCAACACCACCTTCGATCCAAACCTCATTAGCTTGCTTGACAGGGGGGTAGTTTACGCAGTTGCCCATGTGCGAGGTGGGCAGGAAATGGGACGGCACTG
>JAKPCT010000274.1 GCA_029553165.1 Bacillota bacterium | reverse complement strand
ATTTATTGCAACAGAACCCACCTGTTACAATAGCTATACTGGAGAACTTAGTGTTAACAACCTTACAGGTGGCACAGCACCCTACGGTTACCTATGGTCAAATACTCTTACCACCCCCACAATTTCAAATATCAAAAGCGGTAATTATTGGCTTAAGGTTACTGATAGCAAGGGATGTAACAAGACCAATTCAACATACCTTTCACAACCCTCAGATATTATTATAAGTCACTCTGAGAATAAACCTACCTGCCCTGAGTCGAAAAACGGAAGTATTGGACTAACAGTATCGGGTGGTACGCCAGGATACACCTATTTCTGGACTGGTCCCGATATTGTTAACGCCACCGATAAAGACCAAGTAAACCTTGGGCCAGGAACCTATAATGTAACCGTAACCGATGCAAATTCTTGCTCAAAGGATTATCAGGTTATTCTTACCTCGGCAAACCCAACCCCAACTGTAAACCTTACTACCAACGATGCCGATAACTCAATATGTCCAGGCACAGAGGTTATCTTCACTGCTAGCGGTGGCTCAACCTATGAATTTTTCCTTAAAGGATTAACAGTTCAAGGTCCGGGAACAGCCTATGCATATAGCAACTCAACACTAGCTGACGGCGACCAGGTTTTTGCTGAGGTAACCTCAGCAGCGGGTTGTAAGGCAAACACAGACACAATAACCATAACCGTCTTCACTCTACCAACGGTTACCGCCAATGCCAGCCAAAATCCAATTTGCCAGGGCGATGGTATTACATTAACCGGCGGAGGTGCGGTATCGTATGTTTGGGATAAAGGGGTGATTGACGGCCAGGTGTTCTACCCTACAGCAACCGATACCTATACAGTTATTGGAACCGATGCTAACGGTTGCCAGAATTCAGCACAAATTACTGTAACGGTTAACCCTGTTCCCAATGCGGTAGTTAGTACTACCGATCCGTTGGAGTACTGCGCCGATCAAACTGTTAGCACATTGTTTACCGCATCGCCCTCCGATGGTTCATTCTACCAGTGGATTAAGGACTGTCAAAATATTTCGGGAGCTCATACCAACACCTACACCGCTACGGAACCAGGCTTTTACTCCGTTTACCTTATTAAAAATGGTTGCTGGAGCATTAGCGATGAAGTTGAAATTGTTGTTCATCCTTTACCTACCGTTACCCTTGCAGATTTTACTCCCGTTTGCGTGGACGCTGCACCCTTCACCCTCGATGGCGGTTCACCTGCGGGTGGGGTTTACTCGGGGAACGGGGTTACGGGGAACACCTTCGATCCGGCTGCCGCTGGTGCTGGCACACATACCATCACCTACACCTATACCGATGGCAATGGCTGCGTTAGCTCCAATTCAAAGGACATTGCAGTAAAACCGTTACCCACGGCTAACATTTCTACCACTGATCCTACACTTTGGTGCGAGGGTACAACTATCAACGTAACCTTTACGGCCGAAACTGCTGATAGCTACCAATGGTTGCTGAATGGCAATCCGATTCCCGGCGAAACAAACCCAACCTTGAATGTAAGCGCAGCTGGCACTTATAGCTTAAGTGCTACTATGAACGGCTGCACAGCCATAGGAAATACTGTTGAGGTGAGCGTAATAAGTGTACCCGCCGTTACAATTGAAACCACCGATGCCCTTAACTGGTGCGAAGGTGACGAAGTAAACGTATTTCTACGTGCAAACCCTTCGGGTGGATCGGCATACCAGTGGCGCAAGGATGGAAATGATATTGACCAGGCTACTCAACCCGATTACCTGGCAACAGATGCTGGTATCTATAGTGTTCTTGCAACCTTTGCCGGAGGGTGCCAAGCTACATCAAATGAATTGACTATCACAATTAACCCACTTCCTCTAGTAGATTTACCAGACGATACCATAAGGATAGATACCACCCAGCAATACACGCTAGATGCTGGCACAAATTTCTCCAGTTACTTGTGGAATGACCTAACTACCAACCAAACACTGCTAGTTGATGGTCATGTACTTGGTGAAGGAATCTTCAAGTTCTGGGTTACAGTAACCAACGAGTTTGGCTGCTCGGCAAGTGATACTTCAGTTGTAAAAATTGGACTACCCAACTCGCTCCCAACTGATATAATTTATAGCATTAACATTTACCCAAACCCCACAACTGGTAATTTCAACATTAAAATCACAGGCTTTGAAGCCGGTAGGTACAAACTGGAACTTTACAACGCAATAGGTAATAAAGTACGATCCAGAGATATTACAATTGAAAACACGGAAAGCGATATCACCGATAATATTGAGAGGCTTCCCAAAGGGCTATATTACATCAGGTTTGGTAACTCAAAGAAGTATCTGATCCGAAAATTAGTTCTTGAATAAACGAAGGGGGCTACCGAAAATGTAGCCCCTTACTTTTTTAAACTTTCAATTACTCTAATATATGCCAAAGCAACCTTGGGCCATAAAAAATTGCGCTCTATGGTTTGAATGTTCTGCTTTTTTACCTTATTAACCTCAACATCGTTTAGCTCTTCAAATTGGGAAACGCAATTCCCTAATGAGGTTTCGTTACTGAAATAGAGTCCCTGCTCTCCCAATATATCGCGATTGAAAGGATTATTGTGTGCAATAATAAAACAACCACAAGCCATAGCCTCGAGTAACGAAGGGTTTGTGCCACCAGCCGAATGCCCATGGATGTATGCCTTGCAGTAATACCTTAAACTATTCAATACTTGCTGGTCATAAATGGCACCCATGAATACTATATTTGTATATCCCTCGTGTAACCTTTTAATCCGTCGTGCATATTTTGAGGTTAAACTGCCAACAATCAGGCAAGGTTTCTTTGAATGGGCAAAGTAGTTTAAAACAATTTCAATGTTGTTTTCAGGAGTAATCCTCGATATCAAAAGGTAATAATCATCCTTTGGGACTAAATCAGCTAAGCCATTTTTAACGGGAGTGCTTTTCAAAGGATGCGCACCGTAAGGGATGTAAATCAACTTTCTATTGTATTTCACTGAATAGTATTCAACTAACGCCCTGTTATCGCATACAATTTGAGCCGAAAACATAAAGGCCAGTTGTTCAGAGAGTAGTAAGTATTTTTTTGCAAAAAAGCCCCACTTCCGGCGTTTATGTTCAATTCCGTCGGGATTTGTAACTATTTTATTACGGATTGTTTTTGAAAGAAATATAAGCAAAGGTGAAAAGGAATGACCACACTCAATTATGACATCAGCATCATTTTTCTGAGCCCAACGTAATGAAATAAAATCATAATAAAGGGTTCCAAGGTTGGCAAAAAAAACTTTTGGTACTTTGATATGAACCGTAAATACACCCTCCGAGAACCGGTCAATCATATACTTGTCCGAAGGGCAAGAAACAAAAACCTGATGGCCTAACTTGCTGAATTCATAAGCCACTTCCTCGGCAAATCGTTCGAAACCACCATACCGGTTGGGTATGCCACGCGTGCCAAGTATTGCTATTTTCATTATGTTTTCTTCTCAAAGCGCGGCACAGTGAAGTAAAATGTTGAACCTTTGCTTACCACACTTCTAACCCCAATTGTACCCCCGTTTTTCTCAACAAACTCTTTACAGAGTATTAAACCCAGTCCGGTACCGCTCTCCTCGTTGGTTCCTAAAGTAGTTGGGTTCGAATCGATGCGGAAAAGCTTTTGAATAACCTCATTGGGTATTCCTATCCCGGTATCAATTACTGAAACTTTATAGTGTTCAGGTTCAGCATCAACCTGTACAACAACCTCACCATTTTGAGGGGTGAACTTAATGGCATTGCTAATAAGATTCCGAACAACCGTGGTAATCATATTAACATCAAAATATGCGAATGAATCGGATGGCAGTGCCCAGTAAAGATTAATAGATTTATTAAGTGCAGTTCCTTTTAGCAAGTCAATGGTATCGTTTATAACATCGGCCAGATTAGCCATTTGAGGTTTAGGTGCCAACCTCCCGGTTTGAAGCATTGACCACTGTAAGAGGTTCTCGAGCAGGTTAAAAGTCTTATTTGAGTACTTGTAAATTTGCTCAATGAACATTTGCAGGTTGTTTTGGTCAAAATTGGCAAACTCCTTGGCCAACAACTCTGATAGGGAGAGAACTGTGCTGAAAGGGTTTCGAAGATCATGAGCTATGATTGCAAAGAACTTATCTTTCATTTGATTCAGCTGTTCCAACTCCCTGCTCTGTTGTTCAATTTCCTCTTTTTGTTTTTTAATTTCGAGGTTTTTTGCCGTTAGCTCAGCTTCAAGTACATTGTAATCCCTCAAGCGCCAAACTAAACCGAGCAAAAGGGCTCGGGAAAGGCTTGGTATTTTTTCTAAAAATTTGTTGAATTGATCCTGATGCAACCTAAGTAATTCGGAATCCTCCATTGCAGTTACTGCTGTGGATCGAGCAGAGGAATCGAGAAGTGAATACTCCCCAAAATACTGATTTGGGCCAAAGGTGGCAAAGGTGTGGTTGCCATCGTGTGCTTTAAGCTTGCCGCTTACCACTACATATAGGGAATAGTCCCTATCGCCTTTATTAAATAATCGTTCGGCCTTCTTAACCTCACAAGGTTCAAGTATTGATGCAATTCTTCGAAGAGTTGAGCGATCAACTTCCTTGAAAAGAAGAATTGACCTTAAACAGTCAATCCTTTTCTCGATGTCATCATCCCTATGTTTTTTAAATAGATTTAGCATGAATAATTTTGAATAAAATGGTACTGCCAAATTAAATAAAATTCCTTAATAACTGCATAAACAATCATTTTTTTGTAATATTGTGAAACGTAAATGGCATAATTTAAACGGCTATGAGATTAAAACTTACCATCCGGCAGAAAATACTATACTACATCCTGGGTAGCGCTTTTGTTGTTTTTTCAATAGTATTTTACTTCATAAGCTCATCGTCGCGCCGTTTAGCATATGATCAATCCATAAAGCTAACCAATAGCTATGCCCGGCAGTACGCCCTTAACATTGAAAGTTGGATAAACCAAGACTTTGCAGTAACCCGGACACTTGCTGCCGCATTTATGGAGTATAAGCAGATGCCTTTTGATCAATGGCAAAAGCTAATCTACCCCATGTACAACAGGGTTATTCAAACCACTCCACATATCGATGCTTACTGGGATAGCTGGGAGTTAAGCAATCTTGACCCCAACTGGACACTCCCTTATGGCCGATACTTCTACATTGTTTATAAGCAAGACGGAGTTTACAAAACAAAAGCTGAAATGCGCAGCTTAACCGGCGACCCC
>JAKPCT010000269.1 GCA_029553165.1 Bacillota bacterium | reverse complement strand
TTACCTTAATTCCGCACCTAAATTTTAAATATAAAGAAGCAAAGCGTTGATAAAAAACAAAATACCAAACGCTTTGCCAAGTGTAAGATTTCACATATCTTTATGAGTGTAAACAAAAAACAAAGTAAATCTTACAGAAGATGAAATTACAAAAAGTTTCGCAATCGGTGAGTTCATTTGCAGGAATTTTTTTCGTTCATAAAGAATTTAACAAATGCGGTCTGTTAGATCTCATAGACAATTGTTTGGAGAGAAGGAATTATTCCGGTTATCAGCACGGAGAGTTGTTCAGGACGTGGTTTGAGATATTCTTTTGTGGAGGAGAAGTAGCAGAAGACGTTCAGGAACATTTGCGATCGACATTGGAAAACATACCCGAAGCAGGGTAGCCTCTCCGGATACGCTGCTTCGGGAACTGAAAGCGTTGGCAACAGAAGATACGATGGTGACCTCTTCGAGCGGGAAAGAGTACCGGTTCAACATCAATGAAAAGATGAATGATTTGAAATCAAATCCCTGCTATTGACCGGAGAGCTTGAAAAGGGTAAGAAATACGATTTGGATTACGACAATCAAATCATAGAGCACGAAAAATGGGATGCCAAGCGCACCTACAAACATACAACAGGATATTTTGCAGGCATTGGCTCGATAGGCAACAGGATCGTTTATGTAGAAAATCGGGATGGCAATGCCAACGTTAAGACAGCACAGGTGTAAACGCTCGCAAGAATGTTCGGCCAACTGCGGGATAACGGAATAACGATCAATCGTTCACGGATGGATGCCGGTTCATATGCAAAAGATATCGTCGACACGGTTTCAAAGAATTGCGATCTTTTCTATATTCGGGCCAACAAATCGGAAAGCATGACGGCACAGATAAGCCAAATAAGCGAATGGAAAAAAGTAGAGATCAATTACAAAACATATGAAGTAGCATCCATTCCCTTTAAGCAGTTTTTTGAAGAGCGCAATTATCGATTGGTGGTTATGCGGGAAGAATCGGATGATGCCCAAATGAACCTGTTTATAGGAGACAACATGATTTATCGCTCCATTTTAACCAATGATTATGAATGGGATGAAAAGCAAGTCATCGAATACTACAATATGCGTGAAGCAAGCGAAAAGCTGTTCGATATTCAAAATAATGACTTCGGATGGAGACGTCTTCCGACCTCGGAGATGAAGAGCAATACCGTATTTTTGATTATGACGGCCAAGATGAAAAACTTCTACAACTACTTTATCAAAAAGTTATCTGAGGTATTCAAAGATATTCCTTCAACCTCAAGAATGAAACGGTTTATTTTCAAATTCATCTGTGTTGCCGGTAAATGGATCAGACAGAGTTGACAATGGAAGCTCCGACTTTACACCGACCGACCGTACGATCAGCTGTGTTTGTCTTGAATATTTGCCTGTTATCAATTGAATCAATAAACGTGAAAGGGTAAAGTATGTCTTGACGTTAAAGAAAGGATGAAATATCA
>JAKPCT010000244.1 GCA_029553165.1 Bacillota bacterium | reverse complement strand
AGGAGTAAATCATGCTGCGTTTTAAGAAAAATCTTAAGTTGAACACCCAAAAATTACACTTCTCAAAGAATTCATCAGAGTCAAATAAAGCAGAACCATTTATCAATATCTTCTCAACCTATAATCAAGCAGAAATAGCTCTAATTAAGTCCATATTTGATAATGAAGCACTCACTTATTATATTCAAGATGAAAACTTGAGCCAACTGTACGGCGCCATT
The DNA here is from genome assembly GCA_029553165.1 of Bacillota bacterium. GTDB lineage: Bacteria > Bacillota > UBA4882 > UBA8346 > UBA8346 > JAKPCT01. The sequence goes on along the minus strand of JAKPCT010000244.1, from coordinate 44,041 downwards.
CCAGCTCGAATAATGGTCAAAAAAGATCAAGCAGATTTTGCGATTCAATTAATCAAGAAGCTTTCTGAAACTACAACAGACAGCGACGATGTATTATTTGATCCTGTTCCGGATGAAAACCTGGAAAATAATTGAAACTTTATCTCAAATCAATAATCAAGCGGAGATAATAATTTCCACTATGGTTTACAAATACCGCCATTGAACCGGTCATCATTTCACCGTTCGCTTCCGCTTCAGTCAGGATCATATACTGTCCATCCATATCAACTACCGTCGGTGTATAACTGCGAACCCGGTTACTGGTAAACTCCATGACCTTTTGTGCAAAGGAACGGATACTCTGAATTGAACTCTCGTTTAAATGAAGGCCAGAGATTCGTTCCTTCAAATAGTTCAAGGATCGACCCCTAACAAACCCTCCAAACAAATACTTCAAATCAAAGGCCAGTCCATTGGGAGCAGGAATTTGAAGATCTACAGGAATTGAAGTTGCTCGAAAAAGCAAATCTTGATCGCGGTTATTATTATGACTCCGAACTAAAAGAAGCCCGTTGGGTGCGATGATTTGTCGTAATTGATCAACACTATCATTGCGCAAAGCTAGCCAAAATGAATCAATCACCGCATTACTGTCGCTTGAAAAAACCGGTATTGATGCTAATAAAACCACGAGCAGGGCTAAAATGATCCTGACTGAATAATTCTTCTTCATCGAATCCACCTCAAAGGTTAGACGTAAGTATCGCTTAAAATGTTCCAACATCACTCTTACTGTTTCTCATTTGAAGATATTGCCATTAAAAATTGGTTGTGTTAAAATAACTAGCAATATATCGAATAAGAGGAGATTAATTAGGATGTTAATAACAACTCTGAACAATTCAAATGAAATCTATAGACAGGAAATGAATTTAGCAAAAAGAATTGAAAAAATGGTTAATCAAGCTATCAAAGATGGAAAAACTATTGCTACAAAAGAAGAAGATGGCTTGATGTATCAATCAGTATTACTTGGTAATGATACATATGCACTTCAGGTAGACGATCCAGATAATACACATATTGAAGTTTATATCTTTTCAAGTACTCAAATTCCAGACGAATCCTTTCTTAAAAATAACATTATCCAAACAAGTACACTCAACTTTATCAATAGTGATATTAGTTGCTACTGTTCTTATCATAAATTTTATGAAGAAGAAATTTATAGTTGGAATTATCGAATTAATAACAACGGACAACCAGAATTTTTCTCTCCTTTTGGTAGGCCTTTTGAAACATCAACTGTTGATAATGATATAAAACTAATATATGCTGCCAACATTCTTGTTACGGATCAATCCGGTAATAAATTTCTTCGGAATGGTTATTGGGAAATAGTTGATAGAAGTGAGGTAATTGGATCAAACACAGAAAACTTCATAGATGATGGATTAACCATTATCTCAAGAGGATGATTTAAACAAACTAGTTAAATCTTATGAAAAAGAATTTGAGAAATTATTTAAAAACCTTAATATTAATGATTTCGATAAACCAATTCCCCGGGAGATTAAAACAGAAGCCCCTATTCCAACTATCTATCCCTGTTATCCTAGCGTTCTCGGTAATTACAGCCTTACAGATCCTAATATAGAGAAACAAAATGATATCTTAAAAACAACCCAAGAATTTTTAAATTTGAATGAAATTTACGAACAAGAACTTCGATTAGCAGAGACAATCCAAGCTGAAGTTAATCAAGCTCTCAACCAGGGAAAAATTGTTGGTATATATAAAATAGAAAACGAAAATTATATACTCGATTTTAAATCAGTATCGCTTGATAATGATAAATATGCGCTTTTAATAAATGATTCCGTTAATCAAAGAATTGCAGGTATTGTCTTTAAAAGTTCTCAAATTCCCGACTCCCAGTATCTTGAAAAAAACCTTTATTTCAGTAATTATCTGGACAGTTATACCTTAAATCTCAATAAAGAAAATTATTGTTATTATTATTATGATCATCATTATCACAGTAATAAACAAAATATAGCTTATTGTACCTATGCGATTATTTCTAATGGAAAAGAAGGAAAATTCTGTCCTTATGGGAGGCCTTCGGAGACATTAGATTCAAAAGAAGTTTTTTATCACAAAAATACCTTTTTCAAAGATCAATCCGGTAATCAATATTTTCTCCCAATTTATATTGAAAGATCTGTTGGAGATTATAATGAGCATTATCTAGTAGGAGAAAACAAATTAATCAGTTCTGAATTAACTCCAATCCAAGCTCAAGCAGGCGAATTAAATAAAGCAATTGAATTTTATAATAAAGAATTTAATCATTTACTCGAAGAATTTGAACCAAATTTTGCAAAGCCAATCACCCCTAAGTTTGAAATTGCTGCTACATCTATTTATCCTTCTTATCCTAGTGACCACAGTAATTCTGTCAGCCTTACAGATGCTATTAAAGAATTGCATCAGGTAAAGGAAGTAAATACAAAATTAGCGAATCAAAACGATTCCTTAAAAAAAATTATTACTGAACTTATGGCTGATCCGGAGCTTAATAAAAAAGTGCTAGAGGCCTTGATTAAAGCAAAAAATATAAACAAGCAAAAGAACGAAGAAAAGGAAAAACCAGATGATCGTCGCGGAGGAAACTCTTTATAAGGTTTATTATTTAACTTCTTAGCTCATATCTATGATACAAGCTGTTGCAAAATCTTGGCAACAGCTTTTTTATTCGCTCAAAGAATTAAAATCAACAGATAAAAAAAGGCGTTGCTTTTACTTTGCAACAGCCCTTTTTGGTTTATTAAACCTGTTCAACACTTTTAATTTCCGGAACATGTTGTTTAATGAAACGTTCAATCCCGTTTTTGACGGTCATCGTTGACATCGGACAACCGGAACAGGCTCCTTTCAGTTTCACTTTAACTACTCCATCAACAACATCCACTAATTCAACATCACCGCCATCAGCCTGTAATGATGGCCTTACCTGCTCAATGAGCTCTGATACTTTTTCTTTCATTTGATTACCTCTTTCTTTATTTCTTATCTATTTAGTATTTTAACATAGATTAACCTAACTTTTAAGAATTTATGTCCAAATGTCACCCTGACCATTCCGCCGAACGGACAATATCCTTGATCTTCATCAGTCGGGCTAGGTTGCTGCGTTCATTTTCATCTAATTTCATTGAAATATACTTAATCGTTGCCTTCAGCTGAGGTATCATTACATACTCTAAAGCATTAACCCGGCGTCTGGTCTTTTCAATCTCAGCCGCCAGCAACTCCACTGTCTTTTCAACCTGTGCCAGCTCAATTAAACTTTTGAGACTATCTGATAAACTGCGGATCGCCTGATCAAGTTCACCGGAAGTTTGCGCAAAACCGTAAGGATAAATCGCTCCGGTAACATCCTGCTCTTGAAGGTTAAAGACCGGTACTTCAATACTCATCGTGTGTTTAACTTTCGCTGTAATCTCAGCTTTAACTTTTGGAAAAAAGATCGCATTCTCCAAAGCATCCTTCGACATTATTGCACGAGCCATCATAAATCCCTGCATTGATCCTGATAAATGCGATTCTACTTCCTGCCTTAAGCGCCGGTTTTCTTCCACCAGTTTCATAAAGCTCTTCATCAATTCATCAAATTTATCTTTGAGAAGTTTATGACCGCGAATGGCTACCCGAAGGCGTTTCTTCAACCGCAACAGTTCCATTCTGGTTGGGTTAACCCGTATTTCCATCCGGCATCTCCCCTGCTAAGTTTTGAATTTTAATTATTTGTTTCTGTTTGTTTTGGTAAATATTTATCTAAATATTCATCCCTAATCCGCTTTAATTCCCCGCGCGGAATAATTGACAACAGTTCCCATCCAATTTGAAGCGTTTCGGTAATCGAACGATCCTCATTTTCACCTTGACTGACATAACGTTTTTCAAATTGATCGGCGAACTTAGCAAACTTCTTATCTAAATCAGAGAGTGCTGCCTCACCAAGGATAACAGCAAGATCCTTTGCCTCTTTACCGCGGGCATAAGCAGCAAAAAGCTGGTTCATGGTATCAGCATGGTCTTCCCTGGTCTTACCTTTACCAATACCCTTATCCTTTAAACGTGATAATGATGGTAAGACATCAATCGGTGGGAACACTCCCTTACGATAAAGTTCCCGGCTTAAAATAATCTGACCTTCGGTGATATATCCCGTTAAGTCAGGAATGGGATGGGTTTTATCATCTTCAGGCATTGATAAAATTGGAATCTGCGTAATCGAACCTGGTTTTCCTTTAACTCTTCCAGCCCGTTCATAAATGGTGGCTAAGTCAGTATAGAGATAACCCGGATAACCCCGACGGCCAGGAACCTCTTTCCGTGCGGCGGAGATTTCCCGTAAGGCCTCAGCATAGTTAGTCATATCAGTTAAGATAACTAAAACATGCATCCCCAAGTCATACGCCAGATATTCAGCCGCAGTCAATGCCATCCGCGGCGTTGAGATCCGTTCAATTGCCGGATCATTTGCTAGATTCATAAAGAGCACGGTACGCTCGATTGCTCCGGTCTTCTTGAAGTCATTAATAAAGTAATCAGCTTCTTCAAAGGTGATTCCCATTGCTCCGAAAACAACTGCAAACTTTTCATTGGCGCCCAATACTTTTGCCTGACGGGCAATCTGCGCTGCCAATTGTGAGTGTGGTAAACCTGAAGCAGAGAAGATCGGAAGTTTTTGACCCCGGACCAATGTGTTCAGTCCGTCAATTGCTGAAATTCCCGTCTGAATAAACTCTGATGGATAATCCCGCGCAAATGGATTTAATGGCGCTCCGTTAATATCCAGACTTTTTTCGGGAATTATTGGCGCTCCTTTATCACGGGGGCGTCCCAACCCGTCAAAGACGCGACCAAGAATATCAGGTGAAACACCAAGCTCAATACTTTTACCTAAAAATCGTACTTTACTCTCTTTAAGATTGATTCCGGTAGAGCCTTCAAAGAGCTGAACTAAAGCTTGATTCCCGTTAGCTTCCAATACCTGACCACGTCTGGTCTCGCCTTCACCGATTGAGATCTCCACTAATTCTCCGTATTTAACATCAGTAACCTGGTCAACCAGCATTAATGGTCCAACAACTTCTTTTACTGTTTGATACTCTTTAATCATTATTACACCTCCACTCCGTCTGGGACCCTTGCGGCAATCTCCTTAAGCAATGCTTCAATCTTGGCAAGGTCGGTTTCCGCTAAATATTTAATCCTCGCAATCTGCTCCCGGAGTGGATCAGCCAGGATCTTCTTGATTGAGATTCCTTGTTCCATCTGTAAACGGGCAACTTCATCAAACTTGATGATTGCTTTCATCATTAAATACTGTTTCTGCAATGAAGTATAGGTATCAACCTCATGAAATGCATTTTGATGCAAGTAGTCTTCACGGATCGAGCGTGCAGTCTCCATAGTCAGTTGGTCTTTGGGTGACAGTGCATCAACACCAACCAAACGGACGATCTCTTCTAATTCTGCTTCTTCTTGCAAGAAACGCATGCATTCAATCCGTAATTTATTAAACTCTGGGGTCACAGCTTCGGCAAAGTATTCGCTAAGCCGTTCGGTATATAACGAATAACTTGTCAGCCAGTTAATCGCCGGAAAATGACGCCGATAAGCCAAAGAAGCATCTAAGCCCCAGAAAACTTTAACAATCCGTAAAGTCGCCTGAGTAACCGGTTCCGAAAGGTCTCCACCCGGAGGGGAAACAGCCCCGACAGCAGTCAAGGCCCCTTCACGGTTATCACTGCCTAATGCGATCACCCGGCCGGCACGTTCGTAAAAGTCAGCCAAACGGGTCCCTAAATATGCTGGATAACCTTCCTCACCTGGCATCTCTTCCAGACGTCCGGAGATTTCGCGTAATGCTTCAGCCCAACGTGATGAAGAATCCGCCATAATTGCCACTGAATAACCCATATCCCGGAAATATTCGGCAATGGTTATTCCGGTATAGATCGACGCTTCCCGGGCAGCAACCGGCATATCCGAAGTATTAGCTACTAAAACGGTTCGCTTCATCAGGGTTTCACCGGTACGCGGATCGTGTAATTCCGGAAACTCCATCAAAACATCAGTCATCTCATTACCACGTTCGCCACAACCTACATAGACAATAATATCGGCATCAGCCCACTTCGCTAATTGGTGTTGAACTACCGTTTTACCACTGCCAAACGGGCCAGGAATACAGGCAGTTCCGCCTTTGGATACCGGGAAAAAGGTGTCAATTACCCGTTGACCGGTCGACATCAATTGTGTTGGTGACAGTTTTTCTTTATAAGGACGTCCTTTACGGACCGGCCATTTTTGCATCATGGTTATTTCTTTAACGCCAGTGGCAGTCTCAACTTTGGCGACAACATCAGTTACTGTAAAGTCGCCAGCTTTAATCTCAACTAATTTACCATTGATCCCCGGAGGAATCATAATCTTATGATTGACAACAACGGTCTCCTGAACGGTACCAATAATATCACCTTCTTGGACCAGCGCTCCCCGTTCAACTACCGGTACAAATGACCATTTCTTTTCGCGGTCCAATGAAAATGCTTCAACACCACGGGTAATCCGGTCACCTACTTTGGCAACCAGTACATCAAGCGGGCGTTGGATCCCGTCATAAATCGCCTCAATCAACCCCGGTCCGAGTTCAACACTCAAAGGCGCTCCGGTCAGGTACACCGGTTCACCCGGTCCTAACCCGGTAGTCTCCTCATAAACCTGAATCGACGCTTTATCACCACGTAACTCAATGATTTCTCCAATCAGTCGTTTGTCACTAACCCGGACCACCTCATACATCTTTGCTTGGGACATTCCTTCAGCAACAACCAATGGTCCGGAAACTTTGATTATTCTACCTTCAGCCATTATTCAACCTCTTTTCCTGCCAAGATGTCTGCGCCAACCGCTTTTTCAACAATCCGCCGGATTCTTTGCATCGCAAAACCTTTACTGCCTTCGCTTCCAGGGATAAATACCACACTGGGAAGCGGTAAAGCACTATATTCCATAATTAATTTCTCTGCTTTATCGGCCATTGACTCTGATACGAAGATAATTCCATATTCATCACTCGCAACCAGCCGTTCCAGAGTACTTGCCAAGGCTTCTGGCGTATTTACTGGATAAATCTCAATCCCCAACGCCTTAAACCCCAGAATCAGATCTTCTTCTCCAATCGCAGCAATTTTATGCGTAGGCACGACGCAAACGCTCCTTTATTTCCAGATTAGAAACCTGGTTGATTTTACCAATCACAATAATTCGCAGTAACTTAACTTCATTTTCTTTAGCCAGCAAATATCCTGCCAATGCCTCAATCCCTAAAGGAATTGACTTAGCCGGCATGATCAGTTCTAACAAATAATTGTCAATTGCCTTTTCTAAACTGGTTAGTGAATTCAAAGGCGAAGGAGTCTCAGTTAAGATGCGGCTATATTTCGTATTATCAATCCAGACCGCCACTTTCTCATTCGGTTGTTCCCATAAGCCCTTAAAGTCATCCAATTTTAAATTGCCATTAGCAATAAAAAAGCGCTCAAACTCTGAATATGGTAAACCAATAATTCTTAAGCGAATAAAACTCCGCAGGTTGGTTAAATCAACTAAAGCTGTCCACCATTGCAACAACAAAGGTGAAAATTCTTCTTTTAAAATCGTGTACCCAAACTGAAACCAGGCATTATCCAAGATCCGGTCAATCTCTTGAATATCTTTAGTCACTTCGTAACTTGAGCGGGCCTCGCTGATCGCTTCACGGAACTGTTCAGGAAGATCCGCCAGATCTTCACTTTGAAGCACCGCTAACAACCACTCCGGTTGCCATACCCCTAATTTTGATAGTTGTTCCGGTTGTACATCTTCTGATTTTAAAATTAATTTTAAATTTTGAATATCATACCGATTTGCTAACCATCTCAACTCAGGCGCATTTTCACCTAATTCTAAGACCAACCTAATGATACGTTCTAATTCAGCATTAAGCGCGGACTCAAATTGTTGTGGATTAGCAATATTTCCCAATGCAGTCGCATATTCGGTCTCACCCAATTGGGTAAATAACTCCTCAACAGTGGTAGTATTGATTAACCTCTCCAGCTGTGAATTGTCCAACAACTTATTTTCCAACGACCTGATACGGCCTACTGCATATGCAAAATTACGTTCCCGCACGGCTTCACCCCTTCTCTTCAGCAAACAGGATCTCAGCTATCTGCGGTATTGATACTTCTTTAATTTCAGCAATCAAAGCTTCAAACGAACCATTGATCACATAACCTGGTCCGGTCAACAGGAAACCACCCTCAAAATCAGGTTGTTCTTGAGAGAGCGTTAACTTTGACTTGCTTCCAGCCTTGGCAATAAGCTCATTGGCTGTCTTAACAATGGTATTCCATTCAGTGGGTGAACCCGCGCCTTTAACTTCGCCCCCGCCATTCATTCCAGCTTGAGCTAATTTGTTTGCTAAAAATTTAATGCGCTTTTCTGCTGGAAGTTTCTTTAAACCTGCTAATACTTGAGTAAATACCATCTCAATCAGTTGGTATTTAGTCTCCAGTCTTCTTTTTTTACTTTCAATTTCAACTTCAGTCTTAACCCTGCGTTCAAGTTCTTCGGCCTTTTTCTTATATTCGTCAATTATTTTACCCCGACGAATCTCGGCTTTCGCCTTAGCTTCACTGATGATCCGGTCAGCTTCCTTTTGAGCAGATGCAATAATCTCTTCAGCCTCATTCTGTGCTTTACTTAGAATACTGTCGGTCAAAGCCTGCAAATCACTCATCGAATTTAACTCCTTTTATTTGATGTTTTGAACAATTAAGAAGGAGATAACGAATGCTAAAATTGCATAAGTTTCAACCATACCAGCATAGATAATCCCTTTGGTTGATTCATCAGGACGTTTCGCTAAAATACCCATACCGGCAACTACAACCCGGGCTTGCCAGATTCCCGACAACAAACCAACGATTCCAACCGGCATTCCCGCAATTAGATAATGGAGACCAGTCTCAATCGAAAGCCCCGAGGTTGCCAAAATTTTAAAGATCATCAATAGTCCGATAACAAAGCCATAAATACCTTGCGTACTTGGTAATGCCGCTAAAATCAAGGATTTACCAAATTTCGACGGGTCCTCGGTGATAACTCCTGATGCGGCTTGACCTGCCAATCCAACTCCATAGGCTGAACCATACCCTGAAAATAGAACTGCAACTACTACTCCTAAGAATGCTAAAAAAGTACCACTCATATTTAAGCCTCCCCTTCGTTGATTAAAAATGTATATTTTGGTTTATTTCTTAAAGGTGTAAATGGTTTCCCACCACCTTCATAAAACTTGCCAAAAAACTCCAAATACTGCAAGCGGCTGGCATGCACATAAGCTCCTAACACACTTAAAGCAAAATTGAGTAAATGCCCGACAACAAAGATTGCTGCTCCAAAGATCCAGCCAATAACCGGCATACTGTTAAAAGCTTGTCCGGCTAATTGCGTCATAATGCCTCCCATAACAGCCCCAGATAGTCCTAACGCCATCAATCGGGCATAAGAAAGTACATCACTGAAGAATCCGATACTACCATAAAGCGTCCCTAACCCGCCTGGAATCGCCAATAGCTTTGCAACAATCCCCTTCTTTCCACGGGTATTGCTGATTAATACACCCAGTGCTGAAAAGAGCAACAAGTAATTAAAGAGATTCGAATACGCTGATAAGCCGACTGCATCCTTACCAAGGACTAACATCACACTGATTAAAAAGAGTAACCATAAACCCTGATTCCAGAATGCATCTGCCCAACGTCCTTCTTTAATCGATCTCCAGGAACTGACGATGATTCCGAAAAACAGTTGCACAACCCCTAATCCAAAAGCAATTATTAAAAATGGAATTGCCTGCTCTACCGGATCAAAGATCCCAAACTTGGAAAAGAACCCAAGCGAGAAGAAACTTCCGGTTAAGATCCCAATTAGGATTGCTCCAAAGCTGCTAAATAAGAACATCTTGGAGAGACGCCGACCGATTGGTCCCATCTTTAACTTCAGTAAAAGAATCGCACAAATTGCTGCTAATAAGAGGCCATACCCGGCATCTCCCACTGCAATTCCAAAGAAGATGAAGAAAAACGGGACGATCGTCGGAGTCGGATCGACTTCACTCGACTGTGGATAACTAAAACTGTGGATTAAATACTCAAATGGTTCAACCAGTGAATTATTCTTTAAAACAACCGGAACTTCCTCGCCGGCTTCGGGATCGCTGGTAACCATCAGATACTGAAACTGCTGTTGGTCTAATTCTTGCTGCAATTTAGCAATTTCCTTTTGTAACACCCACCCGGTAATTCCGAAACTTCGTTTACTGACCACAAATCGACGGGTTGCTTCGTTACGTTCTTTATCACTTAACAACGAATCGTAAACGGCATGTAACAATCTCTTCTCTTGATTAAGGGTTTTAATCTTTGCTCTGATAGTATTCTCTTCTTGGGAAATCGTTTGCAACTCCGCGTCTAATTTGGCTAACTTGGCAGCAATTGTCGTTTCAAAGACAGGTAGAATCACCGTATTAATATTGTTTTTGTTTAATACTCCTTGAAAAGCTGCATATTCAGTTCGTTCGGTCACTAACAAAAATAAAGTTTGTTGACCGGTTTGATTGACTATTTCAAGATAAAAAGGATGATCCACTTCGGAAAGCAAGCTTACAATCTTTGATTCAGAAAGATCCGCAGCATATAAGGTGATTTGGAGGTTTTTAGTACCTTTAAGATCCTGATACGATAAATCCAACCTACTCCAATCCTTGAGAGTATCGTACAACGACAACACTTGATTGCGTCGTGCTTGTAACTGATTAAAATTCACCTCAACCTGCTGGATTTCAGTTAAGATTGCAGGCAAACGGCCTTCGGAAGCTAATAACGCTTCCAGTTCACTCGGGGTTAAATAAGTCTTAACACCCGCAAACTGCTCTATAATATTGGGTTTAACCGGCTCGATCAATTCCAAAAAATTAATTGCCCGGGATATTTCAGCCAGTTGACGGTCAATCTCGCTGTTCTGTTGTGTAACGTCCTGATCAATACTTTCAAGCACCAGTTTTTCAGAATCATTCTCTAAAACAAAAGGGGCAATTTCAATAATCGACAAGTCTTGTAACACTTTAACCATTCGCTCTGCCTGATCACGAAGAGCATAGATATGAACTTTTTTGATTTGGGCGATGCCCATTTAGCTCACTACCTTTTCTATTAAGATGCTGACTGCTTTGGCTATCTTAGCTTCGGTTCTGACAACAAGTTCCTTCAGTTCCGCCTCGATCCCGGTGCGTTGTTCTGCTTGCCAAACTTCCAATTGACGTCTCGTTTGTTCTAATAATGCTTCTCCAGCATTGATAACATCTTCTTCACTACTTTTTATCAGTTGATTCGCCTCTTCACGTTTACTCTTGATGAGGTTAGCTGCGTCTTCTTTTGCTTTTTCAACTATTTGAGCAGCTTCGGCTTCAGTACGTTGCAATTCTTCCCAAACCTCTAACGCCATATTCTCACTCCAATCAAACGACTGTTTTACAAAGCCTTATAAACTTATAAAAAAGTTAGGATTATATTCAACATTCACCCTCAAAGTCCTTTATTTATTAGAATAAAAATTCATCAATCAGTTACTTTCAGGTTTGATAACTCCTACTGAAAGGATTAACTTTAATCCATCTTCAACACTAAGATCAAGCATTACAATATCTTCTTCAGGTAGATAGATTAAAAATCCAGTTGTTGGGTTTGGTGCTGTTGGTATAAATACTCCCATTAACTTCTTGCCAATTTTGTCTGAGGATTCTTTTATAGCCTCACCAGTCAGAAAACCAATGCTTTGGATTCCCGGTCTCGGATATTCAACCATTACCACCTTTCTAAAGGCACCTTGATCACTACGGGTAAAGGCAACTCCTTCAGTGATTTGTTTTAATAAATTGTAAATTGTGTTTAAGATCGGAATTTTATTTAAGAGCTTCTCTCCATAGGCAATTAGCTTTCTCCCTAAATAATGACGGGCAAAAAGACCAGTTAAAGTTATTAAGATCACTAATACTATTAAGCCTAATCCCGGTACTCGCCCCTGCCATTCAATACCAAACAGTTGCAAAAGACGATAGAAATATCCGGCAAAATATTTATTAATAAAATTTCCTAAGATAGCATCAGTCTGGCGAAAACCCCAAAAGATTAATTTCAGTGAAACTGTTATTGGTAATAATATCAGTAAGCCGGTTAAAAAGTGTTTTTGAAAGTTTTTGAACAAAACAATCACCGCTTCTATAATTACTATAAGGGTTTCCATTCCATAGAAGAAACTCTTGAATTGTTAATTGTTTCAGAGCTCAATACCAGTCAATTCAAGCATTTGATCGATCAATTTATCAAAGACTGTTAAAGCATCTTCCACCGGTTTGGGTGACTGCATATCGACCCCGGCTTTATTGAGTATATTCAACGGATAATCCGAATCTCCACTCTTTAAAAATTCAAGATAGCGAACCCGCGCTTGCAATCCTTCATTTAACAACATTTGCGAAATCGCGGTAGCTGCCGAATAACCCGTAGCATACTTATACACATAAAACGGAGTATAGAAATGCGGAATCCTACTCCATTCCATGGCAATCTCTCCATCGATTATTGTTTCGGATCCATAATATAATTTATTTAGCTCAAAATATTTTTCACATAACCAATCAGCAGTTAACGCGCCGCCATTTTCAACCTCACTGTGAATCAGCTTCTCAAATTCGGCAAACATCGTCTGCCGAAAAACCGTCGTTCGAAATTGTTCTAAACGTTGATTGATTAAATACAATTTTTCATTTTTCTCAGTCGATTTTGCGGTTAGATACTCCATCAATAATGCTTCATTGACGGTAGAAGCAACTTCGGCTAAGAAAATTTTATAACTGGCATATACATAGGGCTGATGTTTGTTTGAATAATAACTATGTAATGCGTGTCCCATCTCATGCGCCAAAGTAAATACATCATTAATTTTCTCCTGATAATTCAGCAAAATATACGGATGGGTATTGTAAGCCCCCCAAGCATAAGCTCCACTTGTTTTCCCTTCAGTTTCATAGACATCGACCCAGCCATTGTCTAAACCGGTTTGGGCCAATAATTGATAATCATCCCCTAAAGGGGCCAAACTGTCAAGCACAAGCTCTTTTGCTTCTTCATAAGGTATGTTCCGCTGATATTCCGGGATCAATGGCGTGTAAAGGTCGTACATATGAATCTCAGGTAGATTGAGCATTCGTTTGCGCAACTTCAGGTAACGCTGTAAAGAAGGTAAGAAATTATGGACAACTTCAATTAACCGGTCATAGACAGAAACTGCAATATTATCACTATCCAATGAAGCTGCCAGTGCCGAATCAAATTTCCGGGCCTTGGCATAAAAAACATCGGCTTTAACTGAAGAACTTAAGGTAGAAGCTAAAGTATTGCGGTACTGATCATAAGTGTGGTATAAAGCTTGAAAAGCATCACGCCGCACCCTTTGGTCTTTACTCTCTAAAAAGCGAGAATACCTTCCTTTGGTTAATTCAACTTCTTCGCCATTCTCATCAACAATTGTTGGAAATCGTAAATCAGCATTGTCAAACATACTAAATATCGTACCGGCAGCATCGGCTACCTCACCAACTTCGGCTAATAATCTTTCTTCAGCTGCTGATAAAATATGCTCTTTTTGCCTGGTGATCTCATCAAATAAATGTTGGTATAGTTGCAGTTCAGGCAGTTGGTTCATATACTCTTCCAGACGGCCAGCAGGTAAATTTACTAAAGCAGGGATGATAAAGGCTAAAGCACCACTGGCTTCCGAAGCCAGACTTTGGATTCGATCACTCATTGCTTGATATAACGCAACTGTATTATCTTCATCCTTGTGCATCCTAGCATAGACATACAGTTTATCCAGCAATCTACCCAAGTTATCCTTCAATTGCAATACATTAAGCACCTTTGCGGCAGAATCAGTAAAACTTTCGTCAATCGCTTTAATATCAGCAATTAACTTTTTCAGATTTAGAAAATCGTCTTCCCAAGCTTGATCGGAGCTATAAATATCAGTGAGCTTCCAGCGATATTTAGCTGGGATTTCACTTCGTTTCGGTAAATCTTTAGTTTTAAGATTACTAGCCAAGGACGATCCCTCCTCATATTTTCCTACTTAACTATTTATATTATTGGGACTAAATTACAACTACCAAATTATTATCTTCCAATTCGCAATATTTATCCTGCCAGCTTTTCGAGCGCTTCTTTAAACACTTTAAAAAATTGCTGATTTTGTTCAACCGTTCCAAATGTCACTCTGATACAGGTCGGTAAACCAAATGAATGTGTTGCTCTTACAATTATTCCGTTTTGCAGTAAGTAATGATAGATTTCGGCACTATCACGACCACAATCAATTAAAATAAAGTTAGCTTCTGTCGGTAGATAACTTAGTTTTAACCGATCAAGTTCCCGATAAAATTCTGCACGGCTTTGTTTCACTAATTCTTTGCTCAACATAATATGTTCTTTACTATTTAGCGCCGCAATCCCTGCCACTTGGGCAAGGAGGTTCACATTAAAAGGTTCCTTAACTTTGAGCATCTGCTTAATCAATCCCGGATCCGCTACCGCATATCCCAACCGAATCCCTGCTAACCCATGGATCTTCGAAAAAGTACGATAGACCACTACATTTTTAAATCCTTCCTGCAGTAACTGAATTCCGTCAGGATAATCGGGATCTGTTGCAAAATCACTGTACGCTTCATCAACTACTACGACTATATCTTCGGGAATTGATCGTAAAAACGCTACCAGCTCATCTCTGGTAACAATCGTTCCCGTAGGATTGTTAGGATTACAAATAAAGATCATTTTGGTTTTTGAAGTAACCGCACTCCGCATTGCCTGCAAATCATTCCCCAAAGTTGTACCGGAGACAAATACCGGTTTGGCACCCATCAAAACAGTGATATATTCATATTGGCTAAATGTTGGCTGCGGAATAATCACTTCGTCTTGGGGGTTAAGGATTGTTTCACCTAAGATTTTATTAACTTCATCAGAACCATTACCAATCAACAAATGTTCCGGAGTAACGCCAAGCTCCTTGGCAAGGGCTTCTTTTAAATAATACTGATTAGCATCGGGATAAAGCGGTAATTGACCCATTGCTGCCGTTATCGCTTGACGAACTTCATTTGAAAATCCTAAAGGATTTTCATTGGAAGCCATTTTAATTGCCGTACTCAATCCTAATTCACGTTGCACTTCTTCTATCGGTTTTCCCGGGACATAAGGGGGTATCTGATTGATACATTCTCGTACTAATTTATCAAATTTCATTATTTAAACTCCTTCATTACATGTCGTCTTCAAACAGGTCCGGACGTAACCTAACAGCTTCTCTTAAATATACCGGTCTGATCCCTTCTTTCTTTAAGTCCGTATAAAAATGAATTAAGACACGGATACATTTTGGCAGTGCCCCCGGCTTAGCAATCTCCTGGGCACAGATCAAAGGTGTTGCAATTAAGCCTAACTGCCTGGCTGCAACTGCCGGAAATTCACTTTTAATATCCGGTGTCGTCGTAAAAATAATACTGACGATTGAATCTAAATCAATATTATTTTCTTTAATTATTGCTTCTAATAACTCTTTCGTAGCAGCTAAGATTGCTTCAGGGGTATCCTCATCAATTGTTATTCCACCACGAACAGCCCATAACTTCTCCATAATGATATTTACCCTCCAAACTAATTAACCGATAGCCCGATGACTTAATCCGACTGCCACTTCATCTAAATGAATCAATCCGATACTGAAAAATACAGCCACACTTACATGGTCACCTTTACGGGCAATTCCTAATTTACCGCCAACATTCAGACCGATTGCCTTAGTTATAATTTGAGCCATTGCTTCTCTGGTAGCACCGGCGATTGCCCCTTCTTCGGCGTGACAGTCTTTAATAATCAGTTCTCTTTTGGCTGCAACTACCGCCCGTTCAACAATGGTTTTCATGCTGGTAATCGCTTCACCGCCATAATCAACTGCTGCAGCCCTAATCTCTTTAGCTTTAAACTGTTCCTTTAGGCTTTTTTCTTCTTCACGTGATGAACTCATTGCCATTGTGAGCGCGCACTTTGCAACTTCTCTACTCCCGGTCTCGAGCATAAAACCCTCCTCAAACGATGTATTGATGCAGTAAAACTTCCGACCAAATGGACCTGTCAAGTCAATCAAAGCTCATTAAAGTTAATATCAAAAAAGCACCCGCCATCTTGAGTGCACTGATCTAATGGTCACCGCTGATTTATTTGTTATAAATTTAACATAATTCAGAAAATGATACAATAGTTCAAAATGATATTTGTTAAAGTTTTTGTTCATCTACTCTCCAACAAAGTACCTTCATATTGCTCAACAATCACTAATTGGCTTCTGACAGCCGGATAGGTAAGCATAAATTGAGTTATTAAAATCAAAAACAGCATAAGAAAAACTGCTAAAAAAAGTCTTCTTTCATTCAATTGTAACATAAAAAACAACTTTTCATACCAATAATGCTTTATCCGCATCAGGGCCCACTCCATTACTCATCAAGATTTGCAGCATGTTTTCCCGCAATATATCCCATCGAAAAAGCAATTTGAAGGTTATAACCACCGGTATATCCATCAACATCGACAACTTCACCTATAAAATAAAGACCGGAAACTAGTTTTGACTCCATTGTTTTGGGGTTAATTTCTTTAACATTGACACCACCGGCAGTCACAATTGCTTCACTGAAGGGACGCGGTTTTTCGACCAATAAAGCAAGTCCTTTGAATAGACCAACTAACTGCTGCCGTTCTGCTCTGGTGACCTGATGGACCGGTTTTAATCCGTCAATCTTTGACAACTCAATCATCACCGGTATTAAACTCTTTGGTAATAAATCGTCCAAAGCATTTTTATACAACTTGCGACTGTACTTTTCGAAATCACGTTGTAAGCGCCGGTCTAATTCTTCAACAGTCAGAGCCGGCTTAAGATCGATCTCTAGCTTTACCGATTTTGGTTCTTTTAATACCAATGGTACCACGGAACGGCTTAGACTTAATACAGTCGGACCTGAAACACCGTAACTGGTAAAAAGTAAATCACCAAATTCCGACCCAATTTTTCGATCTTTGTGATAACAACTGACTTCAACATTATTCAGGGTTAGTCCCTCAACATCCTGTGGCCATTCTTCAAACGTCTCGAGTGGAACTAACGAGGGATAAATATCAATAACCGAATGCCCGACACTGCGCGCTAATTGATAACCGTCACCGGTACTACCCGTGCCCGGATATGAAGCT
Source organism: Bacillota bacterium (assembly GCA_029553165.1). Taxonomy (GTDB): domain Bacteria; phylum Bacillota; class UBA4882; order UBA8346; family UBA8346; genus JAKPCT01. The sequence goes on along the minus strand of JAKPCT010000244.1, from coordinate 26,564 downwards.
CCGCCCGTAGCAACAATAACTTTGTTAGCCAAATACTTATCCCCGTTTACAGCTTTAACACCCACAACCGAGTTACTCTCATCTTTCATTATCTGATTGACACGGACATTATTAAGAATTCTAACTCCCAATTTTTTGAGGGTTTTTTCAAAACCGGCAACAATGTCAACTGCTTTATCTGATTCGGGAAAAACTCTTCTCCCCCGTTCCACTTTTAAAGGCACATTAAACTCTGATTCAACTAAATTCATTAATTCCTGTGGACCAAACTTTTGAAACACACTGTAAAGAAATCGCCCATTACCGGGAATATTATTAACTAATTCGTTTACTTCAGTATTGTTTGTCAGATTACAACGCCCAGCCCCGGTAATCAACAACTTTCGGCCAATATTCTTATTACGTTCAAGCAACAAGACTTCGGCCCCTTCGCGGGCGGCAATCATTGCCGCCATTAAGCCTGCTGCTCCTGCTCCTACAATTATCACATCTGCATCCATGAAATCCAAACCTCGAAATTATTTTTCTTGTCTCATTTTTCCACCAATTGGCCGACCGTTTTCGGTTTGGCACTATAGTCATCAATTAGCTCCATTATTTTTGGAAGTGCTTTTTTAGCAGCCTCTCTTCCAATCGCAATACATTCTTTGGCTTTATGAAAGTGTAAAACACCAGTTCCGCCGAGCTCCGGCACAATTGTAACATCAGCTACCGACATCTGCAAAGCATCCAGTCGGTTACCCATTATATCCATTACTTTTGCTAGAACATCAAAAACATTATTGATACGGTGGTGAGTATGATCAAAACTGACATTGACCGCAATCGTGATATCGCCATTCATCATCTTGGCGACTTCAACAGGAACTCCGGCAACAACTGCCCCGTCAACCAGGATTTGACCTTGATGCTCCACCGGATTAAATATTCCTGGTATTGAAATACTGGCACGGACCGCTGGAGCTAAGGGGCCTTCTTTAAAGATCACTTCTTCACCGGTTAATAGATTGGTAGCCACCACCCATAACTTGGTATCGAGCTCGTTAAAGTTCTTACCTTTGGTCAGTAGATCAATCAAACACTTTATTTTATTTCCATCAATCAATCCAAACGACGGCAGACGGAGATCAACCAAATTCTCCCACGACATTGCATCGATCACTTTTTCCAAATAATAAAGGTCCGTCCCGGAAGCAAATGTACTGCCGATCAACGCACCCATACTGGTCCCGACTATCCCGCTGATCTTGATCCCTGTTTCCATCAAAACCTGTAATACTCCAATATGGGCAAAACCTCTTGCTCCGCCTCCGCCTAAAACCAATATAATCTTTGGATATGGGTTCTGACTCGACATTCGCTACTCCTCCTGGAACATTTACATAACATAATTATTCAACAAAATCCAATAATGCCCTTCAATTTTTACGATTTATTCATCTTACGAAAATCTTAAAACTAGGGCTGGTGCGAAGTGAAATTTTGCACCAGCCCTTCATAAACTAACCCATTGAAACTCTTTAGGCAGTAATAATCTGCTCCGAATTCATCACCATAACCGGTTGGACTTCGATCTTCGGTTTGATGATCGCTTTGGCAATCACTTCTTCAATCCGCTCGACCGGAATGATTTCAATATCAGTTTCGGAGTCAAACATCTCTTGCCAATTTTCTTTAGGGATTAAGACCCGTTTAACCCCTGCTTCTTTGGCTGCCGCTATTTTAGGGACAACTCCTCCTATTGGCATAACACCACCCCGGATCGACATCTCACCGGTCATTGCAATTTCATTATCAACTGCCAAACCGGTTATTGCCGAATAAATTGCGGTTGCTAACGTAATCCCTGCCGATGGGCCATCAATCGGAACTCCTCCCGGAAAATTAATATGAATATCATAATCCGCCGGATTAACATCTAAGAATTTACGAATTGCCGTTAAAACATTTTCTACTGATCCTTTAGCCATGCTTTTGCGACGAATTGTTCTTCCCGGCTGACCCATCTCTTCCTCATCAACCACTCCGGTAGTTGTAATTACTCCACGGCCCGGTTCAGCAGGAACTGCCGATACTTCAACTTGAATCACCGACCCTGTATTGGGGCCATAGACTGCCAATCCATTTACATAGCCGACTTGCGGTTTTGGCGGAATAGTTACATGCGGCCGCGGTGAATACTGGCTACTATGGACCACCCACTCAACATCCTTAACCAAAATTTTATTTCGTCCTTCAGTGACTGCCAGACCAGCGGTTATCTGAATCAAATTCACTGCATCCCTACCGTTAGTAGCATATTTGGTAATTACATTTAAGACCCCGGGTTCCAGCTCAAAGTTGATTTTACGTGCTGCGTTACTGGCAATTAAAGATATTTCTTTAGGGGCCAACGGCTGAAAAAAGATCTCGACACAACGCGAACGAATCGCTGCCGGAATCTCATGGGGCATCCTGGTTGTTGCCCCAACCAAACGAAAGTCTGCCGGGAGACCATTTTGAAAAATATCATGAATATGTGAAGGAATATTAGTATCTTCGGAACTATAATAAGCACTCTCCAGAAAAACTTTCCGGTCCTCTAACACTTTTAGCAATTTATTCATCTGGACCTGATGCAACTCGCCAATCTCATCGATGAACAAAATACCCCCATGAGCTTTGGTTACAGCCCCGGGTTTGGGCTGGGGTATACCGGCAATTCCTAGTGGCCCTGCTCCCTGGTAAATTGGATCGTGAACCGAACCAATCAAGGGATCAGCTATTCCCCGATCATCAAACCGCGCCGTTGTGGCATCAATCTCGACAAATTTGGCATTTTCTTTGAATGGTGACAAGAATTGCTTTTTGGCTTCTTCTAGGACAACCCGGGCAGCTGCTGTTTTCCCTACTCCCGGTGGGCCATAGATAATTACATGTTGGGGATTAGGACCACATAATGCAGCGCGTAACGATTTTAAACCGGCGTCTTGGCCAATAATTTCATTAAAATTAACAGGTCGGGTTTTCTCCGAAAGCGGTTCCGTCAAAGAAATCCTGCGAAGGCGCTGCAATTTCTCCATCTCTTTGCGGGCTTCTCGATCCACAGCCACTTTATTCCCTTGTTGACTGCGCAACAAATTCCAAAAATACAAACCAATTACAATTGCGAAAAATAAGTTTACTAATCCAAGGATATTAGTAAGAATATCCATCAGGTCAACTCCTTTCTTTTTGAAAGTCACCAATAGTATCTACAAAAATCCCCAGATTTAAACTTAAATTTTATTATAAAAACAAAAAACCGGGTTTCCCCGGTTTTGTAATTATTAATTTATGCTGATTCTTCTTTCTTCTTCTTTCGAGGCTCAACCAGCACTTGCAAAGCACTTTCCGAACCATCAACCATACTTTTGGTCACAACTACCTTTTTAAGATCTGCCCGTGAAGGCACTTCATACATCAAGTCCATCATCAGTTTTTCAATAATTGAACGGAGGCCTCGGGCTCCGGTATTTCTGGCAGTTGCTTGTTTAGCAATTGATTCAATTGCATCATCTTCAAACAATAACTCAACATTATCAAGTTCAAACAGTTTCTGGAACTGTTTGATTAAAGCATTTTTAGGCTCGGTTAAGATTCGGATTAAGGCGTTTTCATCCAGAGCATCAAGAGCTACTACAATTGGCAGTCTTCCTACAAACTCCGGAATCAACCCATAACGCAACAGGTCTTCAGGAAGAATCTGGCGGAAAATTTCACCCAATGGTTTTTCCTTCTTGGATTTAATCTCGGCGCCAAATCCCATTGTCTTTTTACCAATGCGATTTTCGATGATCTTCTCTAAACCATCAAATGCACCACCACAGATAAACAATATGTTAGTGGTATCAAGTTGAATAAATTCCTGATGAGGATGCTTACGGCCACCCTGTGGCGGAACCGAAGCAATTGTCCCTTCAAGAATTTTTAATAAAGCTTGTTGAACTCCTTCTCCGGAGACATCTCTGGTAATTGAAGGGTTCTCTGATTTTCGCGCAATTTTATCAACTTCATCAATATAGATAATTCCTTTTTCTGCCCGTTCAACATCATAATCAGCAGCCTGAATCAGTTTTAGCAGAATGTTTTCAACATCCTCTCCTACATAACCGGCTTCAGTTAATGATGTGGCATCAGCGATCGCAAAAGGAACGTTTAATATTTTAGCTAAAGTCTGTGCCAGCAGTGTTTTACCGCAACCGGTTGGACCGAGCAGTAAGATATTGCTTTTTTGTAACTCAACATCGTCAAACCGGTCACCGGCATTAATCCGTTTATAATGATTATAAACTGCAACTGCTAGTGTTTTCTTGGCATCTTCTTGACCAATCACATATTGATCCAAAATCTCTTTAATCTCTTTTGGCTTTGGATTACTGGTCAAATCCAGATTAATTTCATCACTTAATTCTTCATCAATGATCTCATTGCATAACTCAATACATTCATCACAGATATAAACACCAGGCCCAGCAATAAGCTTTTTGACTTGTTCTTGAGCCTTGCCACAGAATGAACACTTCAACTGACCTTTATCATCACCGAACTTAAACATTTTGCCTCCTCATTTGGGTTTTTAGGGGGTCAAACTATTACTTCTGATTCCGGAAGATATCGTCAATGATACCATAACTTTTTGCTTCCTCAGCAGACATCCAGAAATCACGATCAACATCACGTTCAATTCTTTCCAAAGGCTGCCCGGTATGTTTTACTAAGATCTGATTACCAATCTCTCGGAGTTTTAAAATTTCTCTGGCTCTAATCTCAATATCGACGGCTTGACCTTCTGCACCACCATGTGGTTGATGGATCATCACCCTGGAATGCGGTAATGCAAAACGCTTACCTTTTGTACCTGCAGACAACAACAACGCAGCCATACTGGCGGCAATTCCAATGCAAATTGTAGAAACATGGGGTTTAATATGTTGCATTGTATCGTAAATTGCCAAACCGGAATAAACGACTCCACCCGGACTGTTTATATAAACGTAAATATCTTTTTCAGGATCCTCAGATTGTAAAAACAACAATTGGGCAATAACCAAGTTGGCCATATTATCATCAATTGGGCCACCTATAAATACAATCCGCTCTTTTAAAAGCCTTGAGAAAATATCAAAAGCCCGTTCTCCTCGATTAGTTTGTTCAACAACCATTGGAACCAAGTTCATTCAATCAACCCCCGCGTTTTGATTTAGAATTCAATCGATAATATCTGCTTCAAATACCCGATCAAATACTATCATTATGCTTACCAAATAATATTTGGTTTATAAGCAAATCGTAAAATTTTAATAATGAGGAGTGCCACTAAGTTATTACGCTTCAACTAGTTTGGGAATAGCAGTACTCTTAATTAAATCGGCACATTTTTCTAAAATTATAGCATGTTTTATATCGTGTAAACTGCCTTTGGCTTCCAAATCCTTTTTGAACTTTTTGACATTGGTCTGTTGATACATCGCTGCCAACTCGGCAATCTTATTATCCAATTCCTCTTCAGCTACTTCAAGGTTTTCAGCTTTGGCAATCTCAGCTAAAACTAAATCTGTCTTCACCCGCTTCTCTGCTTGAGGACGAAATTCTTCCAAAATTTCTTCCTTATTTTTATTAACATAGGCTAAATATTGTTCCAAATTAATACCTTGATATGCTAAATTGTGCTCAAAGCGGTGTAATAAATCTTCCATCTCTTGATTGATTAATGTTTCAGGAACTTCAACATCAGCATTGTCAACCGCTTTATCAATTGCTGCCTGAGCATACTCTGACTCAATCTCCCGTTCAGCCATTGCCGTCATTTTAGTTTTAAGGTCCTCTTTAAGAGCTTCCAAAGTCTCAAAGTTACCGACACTCTTAGCAAACTCATCATCCAATTCCGGAAATTCTTTTACTTTGATTTCTTTTAAAGCCACTTTAAAGACGGTAGCTTTGCCAGCCAAGTCCGGGCTGTGATAATCTTCCGGGAAAGTAACGTTGATTTCACGTTCTGTTCCTACTGTCATGCCAATCAGTTGGTCTTCAAAACCAGGGATAAAGCTTCCGGAACCGATCTCCAAAGTATGCGCCTGAGCAGCGCCGCCTGGGAATGGTTGCCCGTCAAGATATCCTTCAAAATCAATAACAGCAAAATCGCCTTTTTCTAATGTTTGCTTATCGCTGATCACCAATTCGGCTTGGCGCTCACGAATTGCCTGTAAACGTTCATCAACCTGTTCGTCAGTAATTTTTACCGATTTTTTCTCAACTTCCAATTCTTTGTAGGAACCAAGTTTAACCTCCGGTAAAACCTCGATCGTTAATGTATATGTAAATGGTTGCTCAACATTTAATGATTCTTTGATATCCAGTTTTGGTTGGGCAATCGGATGTAAATCATGCTCTTCAATTGCCTTCATATATCCTTTGGTAATCATGATGTCAAGCGCATCTTCAAACAATATTTCTTTACCATATTGTTTTTCTAAGATAGGTCTGGGAACATGCCCTTTTCGAAATCCCGGGATGCTTACTTTTTTGACAACCTGCTTATATGCCTCGGCTAATGCCTCCTCAATCTCCGGGACATCTACAGTAACCCCCACCGAAACAAAGTTCTTGTCTAGCTTTTCCAAATTTAACTGCATTTATGATCCTCCTGAATCTGTACTATTAATATATGTCCATCTGAACAAATCTTGCATTTCACTTTTTGCATTTCGACATTAACGGATAAAATCCTTTTTCTCAAAAAACTACCAATATACCCTGAGAGCACCGGCATTAATGTCCACTGAAAAAGTGAAGTAATATATATAAAAAACCCTCGAGCATTATCAAGGGTTATTTATACAAACTATAACGTTAGAACTGAATAATGTCAATAGTTTAACCATTTTTTAAAGATTAACTGCCGATTATTTAAAATTAAGTAAACATTTAATTTGGTGCGAGAGGCGGGACTTGAACCCGCACGGTTGCCCACTAGATCCTAAGTCTAGCGCGTCTGCCATTCCGCCACTCTCGCATGCATGAAGATTATAGCACTGGCATTGATATTCGTCAAGAGTCAAATCCAGGATTAATTGATGACTGACCGCATCCAGCCCAACAACCTTTCAAACAACGAGAAGTTTCTCCTAGGCACATCCATTGCTGCTATTACAGGTATTTGATCAATAATCTCTTCACCAAGTTTGACTTGTACTTCCCCAACCCGCTGAAATCTTGCAACCGGAGCTTGAATGAATTTTTTCAATTCGAGCTTCACTTTCAGGTCATTCTCCTTACCTTTAGGCAGTAAAAGTGTCAAATTCCGATTCGGTAATACCGGCACTCGACCTTTAGCTCCCATGACAACTGGGATTTCACCTAATTTTTCCAAAGTTGAAACCACATTCAGCAATTGATATTTTTGAAAACCATATTCAAACATTTTTTGAACATCTTCATACGTCTTTTTACTGTTAAGCACGACCGCAATCAAACGATGCCCATTACGGGTCGCTGAAGCCACCAGGCAGCGGCCTGCTTCTCTGGTATAGCCTGTTTTAACTCCATCAGCATACTGATAGCGCCAGAGCAGTTTATTGTGGTTATTAAGGATCCGCTCATCATCAGGCAGAGAAGAGAGTAATGAATGTTGTTTGGTCTTTACAATCTTGTCAAACAAGGGATTGTTCAATGCATATCTGGTGATTATCGCCAGGTCATAAGCAGTTGTCAAATGTCCTGGTTTAGGCATTCCGCTGCTGTTTAAGAAGGTTGTTGCTTTAGCCCCAAGCAGTTTGGCTTTTTCGGTCATCCATGCCGCATATTGTTCTTCAGAGCCGGCTAAATTTTCAGCCACCGCAACCGCAGCGTCATTCCCTGAGCTTAGCATCAGACCGTAAAGCATCTCTTCAAGTTTATACTGATCACCGGGTTTAAGATAGATTGATGAACCACCAACTCGACTCGCATTGGCTGAAGTCACAATCTTTTGGTTAAGATCACCGCGTTCCAAGGCAATTAAAGCAGTCATAATCTTGGTAGTACTCGCCGGAGGCCTGGGAATATGAGCGTTTTTCTCCAATAAGACCTTTCCTGTAGTAAAATCGAGTAATATAGCTGATTCGGCAACTAAATCCAAATCATCTGCCATAACCGGTTTGACACTTAAAAGTAAAAATGAACTTAATGCAAGGACAAATATTATAAACTTCATTTCTTTCTTTACGCACTCCATACTAAATCTTAATAATTCATCATCTTCGCAAGAATCTTTTAAATACCTTTCTGTTAAAAATGGTAATTGTTGCTTTGAAATGAAACTAAACACTGTTTGATTACGAAAACAAAAGCCCTTAATTGGGCTTTTATAAAACCGGATGCTACTTCAATGCACATTATTTCTTCTGTTAGCGTCGATCATCTCCTGAATTTTTTCCAGTAACTTCGGAGCTGAATCTAACAGACGATCAACCAGAACATTACTTTCGACTGGTAACAGTTTAGTCTGATCTTTACCTACTACCAAAAAAGCTACCGGATTAATGGTTATTCCGGCTCCACTCCCACCTCCAAAAGGAAGTTGACCGGTTTCACCGGAATCTTGGTTGCGATCCCGATCTTTCTCTTTGGACTTCACCTTGATACTCTCAAATTGACTTCCACCGGCTGCAAATCCGAAGGTCACTCTGGAGATCGGGACGATCACACTGCCATCCGGAGTTTCAACCGGGTCGCCAAGAATGGTATTAACATCCACCATCTCTTTGATATTTTGCATCGATGTTTTCATCAAACCTTCTATTGGATGTTCAGTCAATACTGACACCTCCTTTCAGTATTCGATGACGAAAACGATCTGTAAAAGCTGCAATAATAATATAGCCGAGTTTCACCCGGAATATACAGTCAAAAACAGTATCGAAACTAATGTCATAATAATCAGGGATTACCTCAATCTCCGGCGGCTGGCGAAACTGATATTTACTACTTAAATATCCAACTATACCGCTTTTAAGCCCCCATGCTAATCCATACAATATAGCATTAGTGCCTACATTACCGGTACCGAGCCGCGTCACCCACGAAAACCTTTGGAAATACCCCCGATTTTCCAAATTATCGGCGACTAACAACCAGCGGTGGTATTTGGCGGGTACCATATAGGTAAGTAAGGTCATCCCTAACCCAAAATGCCGGTATCGATGTAAAAAATCCCGCAAACTGCGGGAATCAGCAACACTTGACTTTTTTTCTTTACTTTTCAGCCAAAACCAACGCCCGGATTGCTCTTCTTTTTGTTTAAGCCCATCAGAAGTTGGCAGCAGTAAACTAACCTCACGTTTACGCTTAACCAAACCGTTAAGGAAGTTCATCTCGATAACTAAATTATCATCCCGTTTGATCTTCCGGTAACTAATCCGAAACTGGACCGGTAAGAAAAATAATATTATAAATGTACTTAAGAAAAGTAAGATAAACAGGAAACCCACCTCAGAAATACCAATCTGAGGTTATTTTTCCTCTGATCCGTCTCCCTATTCGCTGAAATCAGACTTTATTTTCAACTACTTTAAAGAAACTAAGATGTTTCCGGATTACGCTTCGGAACTGAAAGATCAAATCGTTTAAATAAGTGGTTGCAACAATTATCCCCAAGATCTGCGCCCAATCTTTGACACTTAACGGTGTTGTATAAAAAATCCGATTGAGCCATGGTAAATACAGCACCAATAATTGCATTACAGTCGACACCAAAACCGCACCGTTTAAATAGTGGTTTTCAAAAATATTAATCTGGAAAATTGTACGGTACTCCGAACGACATCTGAAGACAAACATCAGCTGTGAAAAGACTAATGTTGTAAAAGCCGCAGTCCGGGCCATAGCTAAATTATTGTCACCCAGTTTAATCATATACACTGCCAAAGTAGCTCCACCGATCAACAAGCCCTGTAAAATGATCTTCAGTCCCAAACCGCGACTGAAGATTCCCTCTTGGGGTGAACGGGGTAACCGCGCCATGATCCCTTTTTCCGCCGGATCAAGCCCCAGAGCAATTGCTGGTAATCCGTCAGTCACCAGATTCACCCATAAGATTTGGATTGGCAACATCGGAAATGGCATACCAAGCAGGATTCCGCCAAACATCGTTAAAATCTCACCCATATTACAACTCAGTAAGTAACGGATAAACTTCCGGATATTATCATAGATGATCCGCCCTTCTTCAATAGCTGCCACAATTGTCGCAAAATTATCATCAGCAATCACCATCGCCGAAGCTTCTTTAGTTACATCAGTACCACTTAGTCCCATCGCCACCCCAATATCAGCTTCTTTAATTGCCGGAGCATCGTTAACACCATCCCCGGTCATTGCTACAATTTCACCTTTCTGTTTTAAGGCTTTTACAACCCGTAATTTATGATTTGGTGAAACCCGGGCAAAGATATCAACATCTTTTACAATCTTAGCCAATTGTTGATCGGATAAATTATCAAGTTCAGCACCGGTTATGATCTTTCCATTCGGACGGAGTAAGCCAATCTGTTTGGCAATCGCTGCTGCAGTTTTCGGATAATCCCCAGTGATCATCTTCACTTGGATCCCCGCCCGCCGTGATTTTTCGACCGCTCTTTGCGATTCGGGCCGCGGCGGATCAGTCATTCCCATCAATCCTAAAAAGACTAATCCCTGTTCAGGATCTTTCTGTGAAGAACTGTTAATTTCGCCGGATTTCGCTTCACGCAATGCAAATGCCAATACTCTAAGCGCATCAGCGCCCCACTCATCAACTTTCTGCCTGATCTCGCGTCTTAATTGCGGGGTTAACGGAATTATTCCATCAGGAGAGAGCGCTGCGGAACAACGTTCCAAAATAACATCCGCTGCTCCTTTAACCACTAATTTTAGCTTATTTTGCCCATCGTTAACCCAAACACTCATCCGTTTCCGTTCCGATGAAAATGGTATTTCTCCTAAACGTTTGAAGGTGTCCTGTAACTTTTTTGGACTGATTCCCAGCTTCACAGCAGCTACCAACAACGCCCCTTCGGTCGGATCACCACAGATCATTGAGCCTTTAGTGCTGGCTTCATCCTCTAAAACAGCATTATTACAGAGAATTCCTGCTTGTAACAGTTCTTTCATACCATTCGGAAGATTATTGGTTTTCCCAAAATCCTGATCACTATATTCGCGCTCCTTAAGCGTCCACATTTTGGTCACTGAAAGTTTATTCTGCGTCAAAGTTCCGGTCTTATCGGAACAGATCACTGTGGCACAGCCCAATGTTTCAACAGCCGGAAGTTTTCGAATGATTGCATTGCGGCGAATCATTTTTTGGACTCCAATGGCTAACGCAATGGTCACAATAGCCGGTAACCCTTCCGGAATTGCCGCAACCGCCAAACTTACTGCTGATAAAAACATCTGACGGGGGTGTTCACCTCTTAAGATTCCTAAAGTCCCGACTGCCGCGCAGATTGTTAAACATAAGAGTACCAGCCACCTGCCTAACTCAGTTAATCTTCGCTGCAGCGGAGTCTCTTCATCAGTTGTAGTACTAATCATACCCGCAATCTTTCCAATCTCTGTCCGCATCCCGGTACCGGTGATAATTGCCTTACCACGTCCTTGAGCAATACTTGTTCCTGCAAAAATCATGTTTTTCTGGTCACCCAATACTAGATTGGCAGCTGAAATTGGCGCAACTTCTTTTTGAACCGGTATTGATTCGCCAGTCAGAGTTGCTTCATTTACCTCCAAATTAATTGCTTCAATAATTCGTCCATCCGCCGGAACGCGATCACCGCTCTCTAAAACAACAAGATCCCCTGGAACGATCTCTGCGGCGGCAATCTTTTGAATTTTGGAATTACGGATTACATTTGCCTGGGGTGCGGTTAATTCTTTTAAGGCTTCTAAGGATTTTTCAGCGCGGTATTCCTGAATAAACCCTAAAAATGCATTTAAGACAACAATTGCCACAATCGTAAGTGCATCAGCCTTCTCACCTAACAATCCTGATACAATGGCCGCACCAATTAATACCAAAACCATAAAATCTAAAAACTGTGACAGAAAGATCTGCCATGGAGAAATTTTTGCTGCTGCCTGCAACTGGTTTTTCCCATATTTAGTTAACCGCTGCTTCGCCTCTTGCCAATCCAATCCCTTGCAAAGATCTGTCTTTAATTCTTGGGCCACTTCAGTTATTGCCCGATTAAACCAATTCATCAACGTCTACCCCCGCATAGTTCACCTGAAAATTCAGTCACTATAAAATCTATGCCCGCACTTCACCCGGCAGACCCATTGATTGAAATCCGGACTAGAGCTATAATGAGAGAGATTGTAAAAAATTTTGGAGGTTTCTAATAATGCCGTTTGATGCTCCGGTAGTTGCTTGCCTAATCCAAGAATTACAGAAACTGTTACCGGTTAAAATTGATAAAATACACCAACCGTATCCTGACGAATTTCTCTTTTCCTGCTTTGGAAACGGCGAGTCGTTTAAGTTGTTAATTTCACTCAATTCCAAGTTCGCTAGAATTCATACCTTTTATGAAAACAAGCAAAATCCTTGCCAGCCATCTTCATTTTGTATGCTGTTACGAAAACATTTTAGCGGCTCCAAATTGGTTTCGGTAATGGTGGTCCCTTTTGAGCGAATTATTAAACTAAGTTTTGATGTTTATGACCAATTAGAAGGGCTTAGTCAAAAACATCTCTGGATTGAGTTCACCGGTAAAGCGGCCAATATGTTTGTTGTTGATCGCGACAATCGCATCATCGATTCCTGGAAACGGCTCGCCAACGGACAAGATAGAGAACGGGACTTAAGTAATGGTTCAAAATATGAATTACCTCCTACCGGTGGCCGCTGGAAACCGGTAACTTTATCTGAAACTGAATTTATTGCCTTGATCGAAAACCTTCCTCACACTGTTAGTCTTGAGCAGTTACTGCTGAAAAACTGGTATGGTCTTTCAAGTTTAACATGTAACGAACTGATTACCCGTGCTAAGCTGAATCCAGCCAAACTATGCTGTGAACTGACTTTAACCGAAATTAAACCGCTCTATCAAACTTTCATAAATTGGTCAACCCAGATTGAAACAGGACAATTTGAACCATGCGGAATTTACAACCAACAGGGAATCTTAATTGATTGTGCTGCCATATCGATCAGTTGTCAGCAATCCGAACATAAAGTAAAACCTGCTGATTCTTTAAATCAACTGGTCAGTGAGTTATTAAATACGAATCAGGAAAAAGAGAGGTTTAGAGAACAAAAAGCCAACTTAGCACGGAAAATAAAACAAAATCTTGATAAAGATCTTACTAAATTGGAAAAGCAACAAAAAGAAGTCAACCAAGCAGAACAAGGCGATCTATATCGAATTATGGGTGAGCTTTTAATCACCTATGGCTATCAAATTACTAAAGGAAGTCCTTGTGCCAAATTGGTCAATCACTACGACCCAGACGGAGAAGTAATGGAGATCAAGCTCGATCCAAGTTTAACCCCACACGAAAATGCACAAGTATATTTTAAAAAATACCAGAAAGCCAAGAAGGGTTTAGAGGCAATTGCGCTGCAAATCCAAAAAACCAAAGAATCAATCACTTACTTGGAAAGCTTGGAAGCATTGACCGAAAATGCATTGACAACTATTGACCTGGAGATGATTAACGACGAATTTCAAGCAACATACGGTAAACAGAATCATCAAGCCAATAAATCAAAGCAGAGCAATAACAGCAAAAAAGAGAAGGAGAAAGAAAACCTTACTAAACCGCGTCAATTTACTACACCGGCAGGACATACCATTCTGGTCGGACGCAACAATCTCCAAAATGATCGCTTAACCTTTAAAATAGCGGCTCCAACTGATCTTTGGTTTCATACTCAAAAGATTCCGGGTTCGCATGTAATTTTAAAACCACTGCCTGGAACGGAGGTTGATGACGCAACTCTAAATTTTGCCAGTCAATTGGCAGTTTATTTCAGTAAAGCCCGTAACTCTACCAAAGTCCCGGTTGACTATACCCAACGCAAGAACGTTAAAAAACCGCCAGGAGCAAAACCGGGGTTTGTAATCTATGAGCATTTTAAAACGGCAATCATCACTCCAGAACCCAAAATTTTAAAAATGTTTGAAATTGAAACCTAATGTAAAATACTGGTTGTCTTGAAACAATCAGTTTTTTATTTTTTTTGGATATCCTATTAGAAAGTGGAAGTAACGAAAACACTTTTTAAAGGAGTAACCAAATTTGAAAAATTGGGTATTTACAAATGAACAACTCGAAGACGGAGTTCAGGTTATTTTAAGTAAAAGTATCGATGATGGTTCAATCATGCATTGGGAACCGGTTGCTACCAAACTCCGCGGTTATGACGCCGCCCTCTTTCGGCAGGAGATCACGGCCCGCCATAAGAGCACTAATCATTGTACCGGTTCAGCAATTTTACCCTTACAAAAACCCCTTTCATATCAGGAACGAATCTGGCTTGGTTGGGAAGAACGGAAAGGCACCTCGCCATTTGGCCCCAACTATACCCGCCCGGCTACCGAACAACTGATCAAAGACCTCTTGCCACTGATTGCTGCTTACCAAGAGTTCCACCTTCATAAACTGGTGGTTGGAAAACCGGACTGGCGGCGCATTCGTCACAATGATTCCGGTTTTTATATGCCGGATCCTTTTGCACGTCTTTTTCTGGCAACCCCACAAATTGAGCTCCCAGCAGGCCTGTCATCTTGCCGTCCTCCTGAATCATACTATGGAGCGCAACCGACATTAGAAAGCGATATCTTCTATTTAGGGTTATCACTGTATGTAATTATCAGCGGTAAACTACCTTATGAATTAGAAAACAGCTGGCCGACCAGAGCTTTATTGAAGGGTGATATTATTCCATTGACCTACCACTGCCAAGAGATCAGTCCCGAATTATCAAATTTAATTACCCAAATGTTAGTAGCTAAAAAGCACGAACGGCCATCGATTGATCATGTAAAAAACGTCTGGGAAGAATCGATCAACTGTAATGACTGCCTTGCTTCACCAACCCAAAAAGTGGTTAATTTACGGAAATACCGCAGACGTAATCAGAAAATTTGGTTGAAGAAATCATTATTCAATCCTTTCTCTTATTTATTATTACTAGCTCTAATCGGATTTGGCTTCGGTACTCTTCTAATGCGAAATTGGGTCCAAAATCCGGTCACTCCCAAACAGATTGCCGCCCGTTTTTATGAAACCTGTTCCAATCCACTACAGATTGAAAGCTTTGCCCAAAACGGAATTGCCCGTGATATTTATGAAGCCCGTGTGCATCGAACACGACTAATAGCAGAGTTGTTAAGCCGTCCCATAATCGAAGTTCAAAAATTATCGGTTTTATCAGAAACCGACCACTTTGCTCTGATTGAGGCAAAAGTTACCTGGTGGCGTTGGGTTGATGGCAGCTGGCAACCCAATCAAAGTACCGAAATTATTAGTTTAGAAAGACGAAACAACCGTTGGCAGATTACCAAACGGTTGCAACAAGATGTAAACAAGATGTAAAATAATTTTTTATAGCAAAAACAACTAATTTTCCAATGTCCATCCAAGTTACCTAAACTATTAATCCCAATAAGATCACCCATCCGGTGATTGAAAGTGGGAGTGGCAATTTTAGTAATTTTGGATGGATTTTTCTAATTAATTATTTATTCCTTATTTGTTTTTGATGTTAAAACGGATTATCTAAGATATAATTATTATACCATTTAGTTTTTTAATAAATTATTGGGAGGCTTCTCAAATGTCCGGGTTTAAAGATTATCAATACGTTCGACCTGATATTGAAGGCTTAAAGCTGAAATTCAATCAGTTATTATCGCAATTTAATAATGCTGCAACGGCAGCAACCCAAAAACAAGTTATCGAAGCGATCAATAACCTACGCAATGAATTTGACAGTATGGAAGCTTTGGTCTATATTCGCCACACCATTGATACCAACGATCCCTATTACGAAGCTGAAAACAACTTCTTTGACGAGATAAAGCCAATTTATGAAGGCCTGGTTAACCAGTATTATCAAGCTTTAGTCACTTCCGACTATCGTAAGGAATTAGAAGCGTCTTTAGGGCAACAACTGTTCCGGATTGCGGAATTAAAACTACAAACTTTTGCCCCTGAAGTCATTACCGACTTACAAAAAGAAAACAAATTAATTAGCCAATACGTTAAACTGCGTGCTTCTGCCAAAATTCTTTTTGAAGGCGCAGAACGAAACTTAGAACAGATGATCCCGTTTCTTGAGTCACAGGACCGGACAATACGAATCAAAGCCCAGCAATCATTCACCAACTTCTTTGTCGAAAATGAAGCCCAATTTGATCAAATTTATGATGATTTAGTTAAACTCCGGACCGGAATTGCGCAGAAATTAGGTTTTAAAAACTTTATTGAATTAGGGTATGCCCGGCTGTCAAGGTCAGATTATAATGCTAAGATGGTAGCCGGTTATCGCCGTCAAGTTTTAGAAAGCATCGTCCCGTTAGCAACCAAACTAAGGCAGCGGCAGGCGAAACGGTTGAAAATCGATACTTTAAAATATTACGACGAACCATTGGAGTTTTTGACCGGTAATGCAACCCCCAAAGGTGACCCCCAGTGGATTATCAATAACGGTAAACAAATGTATCAAGAGCTCTCACCCGAAACTGGCGAATTCTTCAATTATATGATCAACAACGATCTCTTGGACTTGGTAGCCAAGAGCGGCAAGGCCGGTGGCGGTTATTGCACATACATCAGCAAGTACCAATCCCCGTTTATCTTCTCCAACTTCAATGGTACCTCCGGGGATGTCGATGTTCTAACCCACGAAGCCGGCCATGCTTTCCAGGTTTATACCAGCCGTCATTTTCAAATTCCTGAATATAACTGGCCCACTTTAGAAGCATGTGAAATCCACTCGATGAGTATGGAGTTCCTTGCCTGGCCATGGATGAAGCTCTTCTTTCAAACAGATGAACTTAAATACAAGTTTGCCCACTTAAGCGGTGCGATTCTATTTATTCCTTATGGGGTAACGGTTGATGAGTTCCAACATTGGGTTTATGAAAATCCTGACGCAACTCCGGCTGAGCGGAAAGCCACCTGGAGAAAGCTGGAACAAAAATACTTAGTCCACCGTGATTATGCTGATAATGACTTCTTAAACCGAGGCGGTTATTGGTTCCGCCAGGGACATATTTTTAGCGATCCCTTTTACTATATCGATTACACTTTAGCCCAAGTCTGTGCCTTCCAATTTTGGATCAAGTCCCAAAAAGACCCTGCCGCAGCCTGGCAAGATTACCTGAGGCTCTGCCAAGCCGGCGGCAGTATGTCGTTTATTGAACTGATTGAGCTGGCTAAGCTACAAAATCCTTTTAACGACGGGACACTCAAGAAGATTATTGCTCCTTTGGAAGCATGGCTGGACCAAGTGGATGATGAAAGGCTATAACCACCAATAACTATATTTGAATGTTTTTACTGTCCATTAAGGCTTGAAAATTCAAAAAACCGTTGGTCACAGGTTTAGCCAACCAAGGAGGTTGGCGTCGCGTAGAATTGAAACAGGATGTTTCATTGACATCGCCAATTAGCTTCACTTTCAGAAGTAAAGAATTGTAATGAACATTGACCTACAAATAACCTAATCTGTTCATTACAATTCTTCTAAAAAGAACTGCTTAGGCAGTTCTTTAACCCGCCGCCGGAACAGTGGGCCAACAGGACAAGCATCCAAAACAATTAACTAAAAAAATAATAATAAAAAGAACGGCTGTTTAAACTGTCCGTTCTCATAACAATAACAATAGATACAGTATTCTTCATTTTTAACTCCATTTTGCTCGCTACCATACAAACTGGTAGCATTCAGCGGCATCCCGCAACTCTGACAGAAATTGTGGTTCATTATTAACCCATCCTTTCAACAATTTAATTTAACTAATTTAATTGTAAACTGCTGTTGTGACAGCAGTATGTCAAGGAATGGACTAAAAAATAAAAATGTTCTTACCAAATTTCCAAACTTGAGCGGACAGCGTAATCACCAGCCACCTCCGCCACCTCCGCCACCGCCACCACCGGAAGAACCTCCTCCACTACTACCGGAACTCGAACCTGGAGCTACCGATGACGACGAAATTGAACTCGTCAATGAATTTCCCAGACTGTTTGCAAACATCCCAATATTACCGGAACTAAAGTCCGCCCCATGATACCAAACAGGAATATAGGGTTGCCCTTGTTCTTTAAGTCTGTCGAAGACTTTGGCAAACCGTTCCGCCCAAAGTTGTTCCACTCCCAAAGCCAGGGCATACGGCAGATACCTTTCAAATAGTTCCGGAGTCTCATTGGGAGGATTTAATAGGTTTAACCGTTCCTTTTCAGCAATCGACAAATACATCTTGAACCCTTCAACCTGGTCCAAAACTTTTCGTCCCTCAATAGTTGGGGCTTTTAATAACCGGAAGAAGATAATTTGCGTTACAATATGGAAAATGATAAAAATCAGACAAACAAAGTTGAATCTCTCATTTTTGACCATCTCCATAAACACGGGTATTGTAACAACAGACGAAAAGAACAAGCCACCAACAAAGTATGCGGTATTAGTGACAAAATATTTATTTTCATACGCTGCTGTTAACGTCTGATTAACAGTATTGATAGCTGCTGCAACCTTTTGGTAATAAGTATCATTAAAAGTAAACTTTGCGTTATTCTCAAGCAAGTTGCTGAAGATCTGTTTCTCCTCATTACTCAACCTTGATATGTCACTGCTTCGTTTAATAATCACCGTATCAAAACCCTGCTCGATCGTGAGTACACCTTTGACAGCCATATTAATAATCGCAGCAGCAAAGACTTTGTTATCATAACCCATATTCAAGATAAACCGCATTGCTGCCGGACTTAAATCTAACGGTGGTCGATAAAGCGGTATAATTGTACCCTTTTGCGGATCCCGGCCAACTTTTGACCAAACAATCAGGTAAAACAGGAGTAAAATAAAGAAACCGCCAATCATCAAGGTTATACCAAAATTATCCCGGATAAAATAGGAGAGCTGCTTGAAGACGCCCAGTTTTTGAATATATCCTTTTGGCCATGTTACCACAATAGTTAGCCCTTCATTTACTTCCAGCCTTTTGGTTGTTTTAAATACCGGACGATAGGAAGCATCCAGCTCCAACACACAATTTTGTTCAACCGATCCAAACTTACCGGTATAGCCTGTGAATGATAGCTTATCTAATGGGATTGTCTTTGGTAAATTAATCGTCGCTGTAGCCTGATTAATCGGAAATGACCAGCCATTTCCGGTAACATTCCAATACAGTTCATCATGTTCTTTAAAGAATCCTAACTGCCGATTGGTTTTATAAACAATCGTGTAGGTATAGACACCCGGAGGTAAATAAACAGCTTCGGAACCGATATAAACTCGTTTACCATTACTGAGGTTTCTCACAAAATAATGCTCGGCAATCCCATCGCGTTTTACTGAAACAACATCAAAACCGACAATATAACGATTCCCATGATTATCTTTATAACGGGTTGGAAAATCACGATAGATTCCTCGTTTAATTTGATCGCCTATGCTCCGGACTTTAATAGTCTCTGTCACCTGCATCGAAGCATCTTCAAAAACAGTAACCTCACTGTCAAACGAGAGAATAGCCTCTTCATCAGAGGCTAAAGACTTAATTGAGCAAAAAAACGTTAACAAACAGATCAATGCAACTATGAAATACTTTTTCGTCGTAATCACCACTTTCACCAAATCAAAGGTCAATCCAGATTTACTCCAGGCGCCTCGCGTTCAGCAACTGTTTCAATCTCGAAAAAATCCGCCTTTGTAAAACCCATTGCTTTTGCTACCAGCAGACTGGGAAAAGACTCCGCCAAGATATTAAAATTCCGAACCGTTCCATTATAATAACGCCGTGCCATCTGGATCTCATCCTCAATCTCTACCAGATTCTTGTGTAATACCAAGAAGTTCTGATTAGCCTTGAGATCGGGATAAGCTTCCGCAACCGCAAAGAGACTCTGGATACCATGTGTCAAAGCACTCTCAGCATTACTATATTCCTTGACAGTCGCAGCTTTACTACATTGATTTCGTAATCTTGCAACCTCTTCAAAGAGTTGTTTTTCATGACGGCTATATCCCTTAACCGTTTCAACTAAGTTGGGGATTAAATCATGACGCCGTTTTAATTGAACATCAATTCCACTCCAGCCTTCATTCATCAGGTTTTTCCACTTGATCAACTGATTATAGGTTACGACAAACCAGAGTACCGCCAAGATTACAACTAATATTATTATTGAAATAACCATTGAACCATCCCGTTACCAATTTAAATTGCTTCATTTACTTTTTGTAACGCCCGATCGGTCTCTTCAATAATAGCCGGGACCTGTCGCAATAAATTTTGTTTGGTTGCCTCAATATAGATTCTAACCCATGTATCAACACTTTCAGGGATTTCATATTCATCCAAAACTTCAACCGTTTGGTCCGGATAAACCAGGATATCAACTGCTAAATCACGCCAGGAAACTTCCTCGTCGCCGAACTGGACTGAATCAGCAATATTGAAGTAATTCCCGAGCAAGGTCCCATCTTGATCAAACCACTTATACAAAGTGTAATTCCGTTCCGGCCAGTAAAATCCATAGGTAATCATTCCCGGTCGCAATGCCAAATTACCAACCTGATAGTTTTGGTTAATCTCGTATTTCAGGATCAACCTTCGTGGTTCTGATGCAATCAATTCACAAATGTAATTAACTACTTCCCCAGTAAGTTTAGTCTTACGTTCCACCCAATATTGCATACCTTCCACCACTTTCAATATTGAATTATTGATTATATTTTTAATTTTATATTATTTCTCCAAAAAAAAACTAAAACCTGCCAAATACAGGTTTTAATTTTAACGTAATTTTAACTAATTAATCCCCGAGATGCTTATTCAAGATCTTGAGCTTGGTTGCTTTTGTTTTGATATCAATAAACTTTACTAACAGTGATATTTTATTCTCATTGTTCAGTAAACTCCAATAGAGGTTAGCCGTCTCATCAATATTGTTTAACAATCTCACTAAGTAGGGTTCACCTGTAAAAGAAGGCAACGGATTACCATCCCCTTGATAGGTATGAATACAATGACCAAATCCTGCTAAGGCTTTTTGGTAGTTAAAGTACTGCCGTTGTCCAAACTCCGGTTGGTTGAAGGCAGTCTTGTTGATCGCCAGTTTATAAATGGCTACCGGATCACTGAAATCAATAACACCCGAAATTCGCGGCGTGAAGTTTGGAGCATCAGGCTCAAACTCACGAGTGTTTAAAGCTGCTTCAAAGGTTCCGCCACTCTTAATGCTGTTATAAATCGTATCAGTCTGGTCACCATTGGAAATTATATGACAGTCACCAACAAATTTTAAGGGATAATAGATAATCAGTGAAGGATCGACAACCTTTGACTCATCAAAAGCCTGGGTTTTAACAAAACCGTCCGCTTCGACAAAGATCCGGTTGCGACTGTTATCACTGCGTCCCATGATCCAATAAACCTGGACCATGTTATTTCCATCGGGAGTTTGCCCAATAACAATTCCCCGTCCCGGATAAACATTCTCCTTTAATTTATTCATATTAGACTCAGCAATCTGATGCAAATCGCTCATAATAACATTCCTCTCTTTTGAAATTGATCAAATCCGGGCATCCCCGAACCAACACTTTCAGGCTTGGTTTCAATTTTAATGATGGAACAATCTCACTCCTGAAAAGGCCATTACCATTCCGTATTCATCACAGGCTTCAATAACAATATCATCACGGACCGATCCGCCGGGTTGGACAATATAACTAACGCCACTTTGTTTCGCCCGGTCAATATTATCACGGAATGGGAAAAAGGCGTCCGAACCCAAGGAAACACCAGTTAATCCTTGTAACCACTCCCGTTTTGCCGCCGGTGTCAAAAATTCCGGTTCTACATCAAAGAGTTCTTTTAACGCTTTAAGCTCGGGTGCTGTTAAATCATCCCGCAGGAACTGGTCAATGGCATTATCACGATCCGGGCGACCAATACCCTCTTTAAACTTAAGATTTAATACCGCAGGATGTTGCCGCAAGTACCAAATATCAGCTTTCGAAGCAGCCAACCGGGTACAATGAATCCGTGATTGTTGGCCTGCGCCACAACCAATGACTTGTCCGCCTAAAGCAAAACAGACCGAATTGGACTGGGTATATTTAAGAGTAATCATTGCAATGATCAAATCTTGTTTTGCAGCTTCAGGAATGTCCTTGTTCTTGGTTACAATATTGGTTAACAACTCCGGTCCTAAACTTAAATTATTCCGTCTTTGTTCAAAAACAATTCCAAAGACCTCTTTGAGCTCCATCTCTTCCGGTTCATAGGTAGGAGCAACTTTTAAAACATTATAACCGCCCTTACGTTTCTTACTAAGGATCGCTAATGCTTCCGGAGTATAATCAGGCGCAATAATCCCGTCCGATACTTCCTTACTTAAAATCTTGGCTGTTGCTTCATCAACAGTATCACTGATCGCTGCCCAATCACCAAAAGACGACATCCGATCCGCCCCTCGGGCTCGTGCATAAGCACTGGCTACCGGAGTCAGTTCGATATCCTCAACGAAATATGCTTTTTTCAGTTCCGCTGACAACGGTAGTCCGATCGCCGCTCCTGCAGGACTGACATGTTTAAATGAAGCTGCCGCTGGCAATCCCAAGGCTTGTTTCAATTCTTTCACTAACTGCCAGGCATTAAAAGCATCCAGTAGATTGATATAACCAGGATTGCCATTTAAAACTTCAATTGGTAAATTACCATTTTTGGCATAAATTCGGGCCGGTTTTTGATGCGGATTACAACCATACTTCAGAACAATCTCTTTCTGTCCCATTGCAATACAAACTCCCTTCATAATCGTTAAACTCTAATAAAGTTATTATCTCTACCTAAAAAAGAATAACCTGAACAAACATCGTTTGCCCAGGCGGTCGGCTAATCTGTCCGCAATGCTCCCTGTGGTTAACTCCACTTCCGCCAGTCACATTGCTAAAAAGTTTATAACGATCAATAACTCCATCATTTAGTATATTTAAATTCATTCCGGATGTCAATAAATCACGTTTAATCAATCTATTTACTAAAACCCTCCCTTATTAATAATCGGGTATTTATTGGCATTAGGTAACTGATAGTGCCACCACTCGGTGCGAATGGATTGAAGCCCAACTTGTTTCATCACCGTTCGAAGTAACATTCGGTTTAGTCGTTGTTGCGAGGTAGGCGCCAAGCTGTATTGGTGCGCCCGTTCCGCAAAAGTGTCAAAAGGCGTTGGCATCTCCATCTCGTTACCGTCCTTATCAATTATGGTGAGATCAACTGCCGCACCGCGACAGTGATTGGAGCCGCCTTTATAAGGATTGGCAACATAGCGCGGATCCGGGCATATTGCCCACATCTTCTTTTGGGCTTCTACCGAGCGATAGCCATCATATACTTTCAAACCTAATCCATCTTGCTCCAGCAATTTTTGGGCCTGATCTAACTTGTTTGCTAATATTCCAAGTACATAACAGGTATTATCAGTGTAGATCTTTTGCTTTAAAAAATTATCCGTTGTTGCATATTTTAGTTCAATGATGATTCGGGGATTTACTTGTGCCAGATCAACTAATTGATGTTCTTGAGCTTCAACCGTTCCAAAAGTTAACAATAGAGCCATCAATAAAAAAAGTAATAATTGCTTTCTCATCCGATCACCTGTTTCTATGATTTTTCACCATGACTTGCTACATTATTATCCCCGTAGCTCATCTTAATCTGTATAAGATTAAATCTGTTTAAGCTTAAAATAATCCCTCATAACGTAATTCTCGCTATTTGTATAAAATTCCTTTTTTGTCTAATTTAATTAACATTTATACGATTAAGCCCCAAATCATCATGTAATGAAGATTTAGGGCTTAACGCTTACCTACCACGGTGTCTCGCCTTAGCCTTCGCCATAGCAAGAGCCCGTTTGTGTCAAGCTATCTCTTCCCGCTCGGCTTTTGTCTGAATTTTACTGGATTGTTTGCGACTCTCCCGTTCTAAAGCAATTGCCTGCTGTGCGTACGTCGAAATCCCCCGCTGCCGCACCTCCGCAGCTGCCTGTCTTGCCAAACGCTTCGGACTGATCGGACGCTTTATTTCTGACTTAACCTGGATACTTGACGAAACAGTTTCTAAAAGCTTGAGCATCTTCAAATTAATCAAGTCCAGAATCTCCTGATCAGCCGGTTCAGCCCCAAAAACGTAGCGGCAAGCCTTCAGTTTAGAACCGACGGTCTCCTCAAAGACACCAATCCAGTACTGACCATCATGATATACAGTCAGCTTCATCAAACAACCCCCTCTAATTACAATTACCGAAACGACGGACATCCCGAGGGGGGAAGGTTACTGATCTTAATCAAGCTGATTAAGACGCCCGGACTACCAACCGGACCGTGTTTTTACGTTTCTAAAAAATATTTTACGCTCCCGATTAACATTATGCAATATGAAATTATACAGAAAAAACCAGGTGAAATTTCTTTACCTGGTTTTTTCAAATGCGTTACTTCAAGATTAAGCTTCTGCTGTCGCTTCCAGTTTTCTGGACCGATGTCTGTTAAGGACGTTCACGCTTTCAACAATCATCCACAATTCCAACCCTAAGATGATTATATCAAGAATTAACAGTAGCCAGTTTTGATTCTGATAGAATTCGATCATATTTAAGATCATTCCCCAACCGGTCATCCCGATCATAAACACCATTGGGATTAATGTATAAACAAGTGGTTTGCCGTTTTTAGCCAGATACACCGTGATTACTAGGAAGGCTAAACCGGCTAATAATTGATTGGCTGCTCCGAAGAGTGGCCATAAGATCATTGCCCCTTTACCTTCTGGAGAGGCCATCGCTAATAAAAATGCAGTCAATACAACAATCGATGTAGCAACATGCTTGTCCGATAATGCCTTAATCTTAAGACAATCTCCCAGTTCATGAACTACATAGCGTTGAATCCGGGTAGCAGTATCAATTGTTGTCCCGGCAAAACTAACAACAAATACCGCAAGGATCGTCTTAGCTAAAATCGGGGAAATTCCTAACGGAGTCAAAAAGTAAGTAGCGCCATTAATAAATGCCCCAAGTTTCGCTCCCAAACCATCAGCCGCAGCCCAATTTGCGTAATGACTTGTCCAGGCTTCAGCAGGACCAAGCCCGGCGGTGCAAGCAATAATTACTAAAATTGCTAAAACCCCTTCAAGCAACATACTGCCATATCCTACCAATAAAGCGTCTTTCTCCTCTTTCAGCTGTTTGGAAGAGGTTCCTGATGAAACTAGACTGTGGAAACCAGAGATTGCTCCGCAGGCAATCGTGATGAATAAAAACGGAAATATTGGTGGAGCACCCTCCGGACTCAACTGAATTGCAGGAGCTGCTATTGGAGGATGTTTAACAATCATACCTATGAACAGTAAAAACATTGCCACATATAATTCATGCGAATTAATATAGTCACGGGGTTGTAACAATGTATGGACCGGAAGTACCGAAGCAATATAACCATAAATCAGTAATATAACCACCCAAGTCAATAACGGTGAACCACCAATCAATCCAGGCATATTAAATGGGATAAATGTTCCAACCCAAATACTGATATACATTAAGACAACTGCTGCAATTGATACCAGAGTGACATTAACATTCTTCTTATAGACCAGCCAGCCTAAAGTTATCGCAATAGGTATTTCCAACCAGATGGGAAAAACCGAGGTGGGAAACATGTTGAACAGTAAACCCATAATCATTGCAAAAACTGCAATAACAATCAGTACACAGAAGAAGATTATCAATAAAAACAACGTCCTTGAGGTTGGACTAACGATCTCTTCGGTAAGTTCTCCAATTGATTTTCCTTCTTTACGTGCTGAAACCACCAAGGAACCAAAATCATGGACAGCCCCCATAAAGATTGAACCAAATACCACCCAAATGACCGCCGGAAGCCAACCCCAGATAACACCGATTGCCGGTCCAACAATTGGTCCGGTCCCAGCAACCGAGGTAAAATGATGGCCAAATAATATTCCCTTTTTGGTTGGTACATAGTCAACACCATCATTTTTTTCAACCGCAGGGGTTTTCCTCCCGGTTGTAATTTCAAAGATCTTTCGGCTTAAAAACTTTCCATAGGTGTTATAAGCTACGATAAAGCCTAAAAAAGTGATAATGGCTAACAGTAATGAGTTCATTCCCTCTCCTCCCTCTATGATCTTCATTTTTCTCTTAAAATCTCACTTATTCACAATATTTCATTTATTAGAAATGAGTCCTTATGGGTAATATAAACAGACATTCAATTATTAGGAAGTGCATGTGTATGCCGGTCGCAACCATAC
>JAKPCT010000233.1 GCA_029553165.1 Bacillota bacterium | reverse complement strand
AAGCTTGGAGGAGATATGTGTCATTTCGGAAAAAGTGCTTCCATCATAACTCTTATATCCCGACAATCCCATATTATATATAAAAATGAAGGAAGAAGGGATTATGATGGCAGTACTTGTGGAAACTACCGCTCAAGTCCTAGTCGATGATACCATAACCCTACCGCTTCCGGCAGAGAAAATTGATGAAATTGTCGCTAGTGTCCGTGATATGGAATGTTTTGTAATTGACAATAAAGTGATCTTCCAAGGAATTTTGCATAAACAGATTTTCTTCGTCGATGAGGATGGCTTTGTGCGGCATATTGGAGTCGACATCCCCTTTAGCGGATTTGTTGATACACCTGGCGTAGCGGCTGGAATGACTTGTCAGTTAAGTCCAGCAATTGTTTTTATAGATTTTAACCTATTAACCCCAACAGAATTACGGGAGATTGTGGTAATTGATGTTGTTGTAACTGTACTTGATCTGCCGGCAAATCTACTTGTATTTACTGATACTTTACCTAAAAGACCAAGTGTTTTTGGTGAGCGTAATACAGTAAGAGCTAAAGGAAACGGGTTGATGGCAGTTACCAAATAACAGAACAAAAGGGAGGTTAAGAGCCTCCTTTTAATATTTTCCTAACCTTCCAAACATTTAGCCAGCTAAACAGGCAATTAACCTTAGATTGATGACGTTTAATGTGATATAATCGATGCAGCAGGAGGAGTAAGATGCTGTTGATTAAGAAAGATACATTTGTAAAAGACATTATTGTATTGCTCTTGGTTGGTATTATTATAGCAGCATTATTTGCGGCTGGTTTTGCCTTGACTACTGATAAATATTTTGCAAAAGCCGTAGTTGGAATTATGGGCGATTTTGGCGAGTACGATCTGCTCTTCCAAGGGCGTCAGGAACTAAAAGGAGCTTTAATCCGCCAGATTAGAGAGGTTGTCGCGGAGTATTTTCCGGGGGCTACGATTAAGTCGGGGATCAGTTTGGCTGGACAGACAACGGTGTTTCTAACCTTACCGGATAAGTATAAGACTAAAGCGATCTTTAATAATTTGGGACATTATTTCAGTAATCTGCCTGGTAATGCGGGTTTTTCAATTATGACAGAACCGATGATCAGTGTTTCAAGTGTGCCAAAAGGTGCATTTGATTTGTTGTCTAATGAAATCGAGGGCATTTCCGGAGTGAAATTTACTTTTAAAGATGGTAATAGTATCGGAGTGGTTTTAAAAGATATTCGCTTTAGTGATCGGGTTGATGCCCGGATTAAGCAGATTTTGAATAAGTATCAGGTTCTGGAGCTTAGAATGAATTCCGGGTTTTCATCTGAAGAGATGATCGCTTTGGGAAGAAAAGTTTCCCAATCATTGATTGGGAAATTTGGGATTAATTACGCCCGTGATATTACTTTATCAGGCGGGGCTGACGAGTATCAATATATGGTGAATACGTTATCGGAGATCAAAAAATTTTTACTGGCTTATGCTGCTGAGGTAAAGATTATTCCCGAAGCAAGTTCGAATATCGAAATCGGTGATCTTTTGGTTTTAAATGGGCAGAATGTTAACAAGCTAAAACCGGGTGATACCCTGGAACCGCTCCATGTTGTGGTAAAAACGATGACGGTTGATGCCAGCGGGGTCCATGGTTTAATCATCCAGGGTGATGCCGAATATTTGGATGATCATTCTGCTTATCAATTACTTCCAGGGGATAAAATTGGTCAAAGAATAGGGCGAATTGAGGTGTCAAGCCGTAAGGTACAATTGGTCTACGCAATGAATCAAGGGGTTAAATTATTAACTTCATTAAATCAAGCAATTGCCGACTATAACCAGGCAACCGGAGGGCCCGGATTAACCGTTAATAACCTTGAAAATGTTTACCAACAATTGCTTGAAGTTAAACAAGCCTTAAATACGGTTGAAACCGGTGTTGACAGTTTAAGCGGCAGGATTAACCGTACCAGCCTGGTCAATATGGCTAATTTAATTAATGGAATTGGTGATGACCTTGACTATTTAGCCAAAACGTTTGGGCGGGTCCAGATTTTGGAAAGCCGGTTCAATCAAACACTGGAAGGGTTAGATACTGCAAGATTAATAATGGGAAGCCCTTTACTGCAAGAAGCAATTGATGGCAAAGGTGGAATTTTTGAAAAGATTCAACTCCTCAATCAGCAGTTAACGACGGTCGAAAGTTCACTACGCGAGCGGGTTCAAAGTTTGGATGACTTCATCAACCGGTTTAATCCTTTGGTAGCAGTACTGTTGTCATGGCGTAATAAAGCCAGGGACTTAGCTGAACAGGCGAATAGTTTTGGAGCAGTTTTTACGCCCGGAAGCGAAAATCATCAAAAGTTAGTAGAGATGATCGAAGCAACCGACCAAGTGATCTCCGGTATTACCGGATTTGATCTTGAGAATGCTAAGATTGGATTGGATGTTGTTTCAAAACGGTTGTTTGGATCTGATAATATTGATCTTTCAGTCCTGATTGCAGAGCTGGAACGGGTAAAAAACTCCCTGCCCCAATTACTGGATGAAGAGATTGGTAATGCGGTGAATCTAATCAATAAATATGTGGATGGCGAAAGCGTATCACGGGATCGGATTCAGATCTTTACGCAAGCAGTGGTTGAGCCAAAAGTTGTCGAAGCTACCGTTAAAAGAGTGGTTGGCGTTGATGATGTAGCGCTCTTTTCACTGCCGGTAGGGACGATTCAACCGAATATCAGGGGTGAATTATTTAAAATTCTCGCAGAAGTAAGGTCGACGATTGCGGCGTTAGTGGTTACTGTTTTATGGTTATTAGGCTTTATTCTCGACCATTCGTTGATCATTTCAATGCTCAAGAAGATGGAGTTTTCATTATTGCCGAAAGCAACCGTTCTTCAAAGTGAATGGCTTCAGAGGGTTTATAACACTGCGGCCCGGGTTTTAAGTTGGTCGAATATTTATGCTGCCTTAGTTGGCGGATTATGGCTGGCAGTAACCTATTATTTGGCCGGGGCCAGTATCCCATTCCTTGACTATTGGCAGATTGGGATCTTAGGAGGAATTTTGGGGATTGGAATGGCCGTGATTGCCGAGAAGATTAATCCAATCAATAAAGAAGAGGTTATGGCCGGGCTTTCACTCGGATTATCTTTCAAAACAATTATGCAAGAAATTGTGATTCCGGCAGGAAGACCAGGCTTATTGCAATTTTTGAACCGTTGGAAGATGACAATGAAGTAAAGTAATAAATGGTAGTGGAGGGAGCTTGATGCTTCAAATCACAGACTTATATAAATGTTATGGGCATAAAAAAGCCTTAAATGGGATTAGTCTTGAAGTTGATCAAGGTGAAACTGTGGTTATAATGGGCCCAAGCGGTTGTGGGAAATCAACTTTGATCAGATGTATTAACCGGCTTACTGAGCCTGATTCGGGGATGATCAGTTTAGGTAATAAAAGAATAACTGAATTGTCATTAACCGAACTGTTGGAAGTACGGCGGAAAATTGGATTTGTGTTTCAGCATTTCAATTTAATCAAACGGTTATCAGCGTTGGATAATGTTGCAATGGCATTGCGCCTGCATGGAATCCCTGTTTTGGAAGCGGAGCAACGTTCAAAGATTGCCCTTGGAAAAGTAGGACTAGGTAACAAATTAAATGACAAACCGGAAGAATTGAGTGGCGGAGAACAACAGCGGGTCGGTATTGCCAGAGCATTAGCTTTGGAACCGGAGATCATGCTCTGGGATGAGCCTACAGCCTCATTAGACCCGATTTTAGTGGGAGAAGTTATTGAAGTAATGGAAGAGTTGGTTAGGGAAGGTAAGACGACAATGGTGATTGTTACCCATGAATTATTTTTTGCCAGACGGGCGGCTGACCGGATTGTCTTTATGGATAAAGGAGTAATTGTCGAATCAGGAGTTCCCGAAGAAGTATTTGAACGGCCGGTCTCCGAAATTGGTCAAAAGTACCGCAGATTATTAAGACACTAGTTATTGACATAAAAGTAATGCTGGCATATAATTTTGTAGTGTATTAGTTAAAGTGACAAAAGTGAATTATTTACAGTTTTACACTACTATAAACAAATTGGAAATAAATGCATTGAATTATATTTTTATCCTTGATAGTGGGGGTTAGAATGAAATTTCAGCAGACCATTGCTGCAACAATAGATATCGCTGGCACCGCTTTGCAAAGTGGCGCCACAGTTAAAATGTCAATTAAACCGCAGCCGGAAGATACAGGGATTTATTTTAAACGGGTTGACCTACCGGGACAACCATCAATTAAAGCTGAAGTAAATTCCGTGATTGATACCACCAAGAGTATGACTGTTGGTAAAGATGGTTGGAAGGTTGCGACGATTGAACATTTAATGGCTACATTTCATGGGTTAGGGATTGATAATGCTCTAATTGAGATCGATGGGGAAGAAGTCCCCCGAGGAGACGGTAGTGGCCTTTATTTTGCCGAACAGCTTCTCAAGGCGGGGATTGTTCCCCAAAAGGCTCCGCGTAAATATCTGCGAATTCAGGAACCGGTTTGGGTTGAAGGAATAGTATACAGGCAGAATGAGCCGACCAAAGCCACATTGGTAATTTTACCTGGTGACGACCTGGAGATCAGTTTTACTTTTACTTCAGATCATCATGTAACCGGGACGCAGTATTACCATTATAAGCTGGCTAGCGATACTTTTCTTCAAGAAATCGCACCGGCCCGTACGATCGCTTTTCGGCGTGAAATAGAATATCTTCAAAGTAAGGGGCTGGCTTTGGGTGGCGATTTGAACACCGTAGTAGTCGTAGGAGACCAAGGCTATGAAAATAAGCTTCGTTTTCCCGAGGAGATTGTGCGCCATAAAATACTGGATATTCTGGGTGATCTTTATTTATTAGGTCCTTTAACCGGACATATAATTGCGATTCGTTCCGGACATGCGCTTGATTATGAGTTAGCTAAAAAAATTATTTCCCAAAATGCCACCATTTTATTGTAGGAGTGATGAAAATGTTAGATATCAATCAAATTAAGGCTTTGCTTCCCCATCGTTATCCGTTTTTATTGGTCGATCGGGTTTTGGAATTAGTACCAAATCAAAAGATCGTTGCTTTAAAAAACGTTAGTGTTAATGAGGATTTCTTTAATGGCCATTATCCTGTAAAGCCGGTAATGCCGGGAGTATTAATCATTGAGAGTATGGCACAGGCAGCCGGTTTGGTAATGTTAAACGAGGAGAATTGTAAAGGTAAAATCCCTTATTTTACAGGTATTGATAATGCCAGATTCCGTAAGGCGGTTGTCCCTGGTGACCAGTTGATCTTGGAGATTGAAGTGGTTCGTTTTAAAGGGAATGTTGGTAAAGTAAAGGCTGTTGCTAAAGTTGATAATCAGATTGCTGCTGAAGCGGACTTGATGTTTATAATGGGAGAATAAAAAATTAAAAAAATATAGAAAATAGTAGATTTTAATGGTTATATTAGTTAAATGAGAGATATTGACGAAATATCCCCTAAATCGGCTTAAAATAGATGTCCGTTTACAAGGAAGACTACCGATAATAATAATGTTATTATAATTACATATCCTATATTTATCTTTCATTTTTAAAAAAAGACAGGGGGCCTAGTTGATGAAACTAGTTGAGTCAAAAGTAATTAATTTAAGAGAAGTTCATGAAACAGCAATTGTACACCCTAATGCCAAGCTTGGACGAAATGTTGTAGTCGGCCCCTATGCTATTATCGGTGAAAACGTAGAAATTGGCGATAATTGTGTAATTGGTCCGCATGTAGTTATTGAGGGCTGGACAACTATTGGTCAAGGGAACCGTTTCTTTCATGGATGTTCAATTGGGTGTGAACCTCAAGATTTGAAATTTAGAGGTGAAAAGAGTTACCTCTTTATCGGAGATAATAATACGTTTAGAGAAAATGTAACAGTTAGCCGCGGTACTGAAGGTGGCGGTGGTGAGACGAGAATAGGTAATAATAATTTATTTATGGCTTATTCCCACGTTGCTCACGATTGTCAATTGGGTAGCCACATCGTCATCGCTAACTGCACTGCTTTAGCGGGACACGTTACCGTTGAAGACCGTGCTGTTATTGGCGGAATGAGCGGAATTCATCAGTTTACTAAGATTGGTAAGATGGTTATGGTAGGAGCTTGTTCAAAAATTGTTAAAGATGTACCGCCTTTTGTGTTGGTTGATGGTAATCCTGCCAAAGTATCGGGGATTAATGTGGTTGGTCTGCGACGCAATGGAATTGATCCTCAAATTCGGGATGAGATTAAAAAGGCTTATCGGATTTTATACCGTTCTAGTCTTACTGTAAACCGGGCTATTGAACAGATGGAACAAGAGTTACAGGGTTGTGAAGAGATCGATCATTTTATCAGATTTTTGCGGAATGCTGAACGGGGCATCTTGAGATAAAAATTATATGTCAAGATGATTTAAGCAATTAATGAATAGGACTAGACGAAGCTGTCTAGTCTTTTTTATCAGTGACTGGCTTGAGATATTATAACAATTTTGAGGTGTAATCAATGATGCCAAAGAAGAAAGTGGGTTTGATTGCCGGTAGAGGAAATTTGCCATTTGAAGTTGTTAAGGAGATAAAACAAAGAGGGTTTGAACCGGTAGTTGTAGGTCTTAGTGGTGAGGTGGAGCCAGAACTCTCAAAATTAATGTCATTATATGCTGAAATACCGGTAGGAAACCTCGAGAAAATGATCGCGTTTCTTTTGGAGAATCAAGTTAATGAATTGGTGTTTGCCGGCAAAGTAAGTAAAGAAGGGATCTTTAAAGGAGGTTTTGACGAGACACTCAGTCAGTTACTTAACAGATTGTCTCAAAAAAATGACGATGCAATTTTAGGTGCGATTGTCGATGCTTTTGAGCAATCCAATATTAAGGTTGCCAAACAGACTGATTATTTAAAAAGTTTACTGGTCAAATCCGGAAGTTTGGCGGGTGAATTATCCGAAGCGGAGCTGGCAGATGTTAAGCTGGGTTTTAAGATGGCAAAAGCAAGTGGAGGTTTAGATATTGGGCAGAGTGTCGTGGTGAAGAACGGAGTAGTGTTGGCGGTTGAAGCGATTGAAGGCACTGACCAGGCTATAATTAGGGGTGGTTTATTAGGCGGAGCTAATTCGGTGGTTGTTAAAGTCAGTAAACCACATCAAGACGAGCGTTTTGATGTCCCTACAGTTGGAAAAACCACTTTGGAGTCGATGATTCAGGTTAAAGCTTCGGTATTAGCAATTGAAGCGGAGAAAACTTTAGTGACTCAAAAAGATGAGTTGTTGAAACTGGCAACTCAGAACAAGATTAAAATTGTTGCGGTTAATTTTGATGAATGATCTTGAATAGCAATACATTTTATTATTTGGAAATGATAAATAGAAGGATTTGAAGATCAATTTGAAGAATTTATGTAAAACATACATTTGTTTGAAGGAAAAAAGATGCAGAAAAAACAATGGTTTATGATTTTGGGTTCAATCATAATTATTATTGTTCTGATAATGATAGGTTTTAGTGTTTTGAAGCCCGGGCATTTGGAGGATAGAACGGTTGTTGTTCCTAAAAATCAGGAAGAATTTATTGGAATTGAAGTTAAAATACCTGGAAAAGAGCCTAATCAGTTTTGGGAATTAAAAGTGGCCAAAATGACTGACTTGAATTATGAACAAGGATGCTTAACTAAGATTGAAGGTAAATATATTATTGATCAAGTACCACAATATTTTGTAAAAGCAGATTCAGGAACGGTTTTGTGGAAGCAAAACATTATTACCTTAAGTGGTAACGTAGTTCTGAATACGATTGACGGTAAAAAAATAACAATGGAAACATTGCAGTGGGATTCTGACAACAATAATCTTAATGCGCAGGGTAAGGTTAGTTATGATGATGGTTCTTCAATTATTAACACTGAAAAAGTAAGTGCTGATTTGGATTTAAAAAAACTAGTTTTTGCAGGGATGACCAATGTTAAAGTTCGAGGTAAAAAATAGATGAGACGAAACTTATTACCAATTTTAAGTATTCTGCTCTGTTGGAGTCTTGCTTGGACCGCTAACGGTTTGGAGTTAGTAGCTCCTGGTGGCGGCGAAATGGATCTGCAAAAAAACATCGTCAAATATTATGGAACGGATTCTAAACCGGTAGAAGCAAGATGGAATGAGATGGTGCTTCAAACTTCCTATTTGGAGTATTATCGTGAACAAGAAATTATCAAAGGGAAAAATGGTGTTAATCTAGTCCAAAACCAACCGGAAAAACGAACTTTAAAAAGTTTGGAGGCTATGATTGATCTTCGTCGAGAATTTTTTACTGCAAGTCAAGATGTAATTTTAGCATTGCGTGACGATACAACAATTCAGAGTGGCTCAATGGAATGGGATCGGAAGAAGGACGAGGTAAAGTTTAATCTCAAACCAGTGATTCTTTATCAGCAATGGCGAATTACAGGAGATTCAATTATTGGGAATCCTGATAAAGGACTGTTCACAGTATTTGGTCCGGTAGTTGCGACTAATGACGAGATAAAGATTAAAGCTGGGAAAGTAATCTTCAATCGGGAACTTGAACATTTGATTTTGAAAGAAGAACCAATTTTGATTAAAGGTGATAATCAATTAACGGCTACGGAAATTATTTATAACTTAAAAACTGAGAAAGTTACGGCACAGGGAGTTGTCAAAACGAAAATAATCAAGGAATAAAAGTATGATGTAATAGATGTAATAGATTACTGTACTTAGGAGCATTGATCAATGTCAATAATAGCGCAGGGATTAGTTAAAGAGTATAACAAACGGCAGGTAGTTAAGGGAATTAATTTGGCTGTCAATCCCGGAGAGGTAGTTGGTTTACTGGGACCAAACGGTGCCGGTAAAACGACGACATTTTATATGATTGTGGGTTTGGAAAGATGCAATGCCGGTTCGATTTTTATTAACGGTAAAGATGTAACTTTACTTCCGATGCATCACCGGGCTAAATACGGCGTCAGCTATTTAGCGCAGGAACCTTCAGTGTTTCGAAAACTTTCAGTTGAAGACAATATCAGATCGATTGTTGAATTGACTTCGCTGTCACGCGCGGAACAGAAACAACGGGTCGATCAGTTATTAGAAGAGTTTCGGTTGACCCATTTACGAAAAAGTATGGGATACATGTTGTCAGGTGGAGAACGCAGGCGGGTGGAGATTGCCAGGGCCTTGGCAGTAGCTCCTGACTTTATTTTATTGGATGAACCGTTTACCGGTGTTGATCCAATTGCAATTGCGGATATTCAGGATATAATAAATCATTTGCGCTCTAAGGGTATGGGAATTCTGATCACGGATCATAGTGTCCGGGAAACTTTAGCAATCACCGATCGTGCTTATATTATGTATTCCGGGGAGGTATTAGTCTCAGGAACGGCAGATGAAATCGCTAATGATGAAAATGCACGCCGTTTTTATCTTGGTGAACGTTTTAGCATGTGACTGGGAGTAATAGATGAAAATATTAAACAAATACACATTTCGAGAAATTATTGGCCCGTTCTTTTTTGGATTGTTTGCCTTTACAAGCATGTTTATGGGCTTTATCTTAATTGATTTAATGCGGCAGACGGAGCAGTTAAGTTTTTCGATGATAAATATCTTATACTTGGTAGCACTGCGTTTTCCGGAATACGTTATGCAAGCATCTCCGATAGCGGTATTATTAGCAGTTTTATTAGGGTTAGGGAATTTAACAGGCCATAGCGAGACGATTGCAATGCGTGCTGGAGGAATGAGTTATTACCAACTTGCATTGCCGGTAATTGTGTTGGGGCTGGTGATCAGCATCTCCGGGACATTAATGAATGAATATGTGGTACCTCAAGCATTACGGACTTATACCAAGATGAAGGGTGAAGTGTTTCGTAATCAAAAATCAAGTGAAATCTATAATTTTAGTTATGATTTTAAAGATCATAATAATAAAATGAAAAAACGGATTTATGCAGTTAAATTTATACCACATCTTCAGGAGATGCACCAGGTTACGATTGAAGAGTTTGAGGAAGGTGTTTTAAACCGAATTATTTTAACTTCAACAATGTATTGGGATGGTTCCGGATGGTACTTCAGGAATGGAAATATCTTTCAGCTTAATTCCGATAATTTTGTTCCAATTAAAGTTGAAGAAGGATATATGAAATACGATTTGGATGTGACCCCGAAAGAGATCAAAAGTTTAAATGATGAACCTGATCGCCAAAGCATCTCAGAGTTGTATAATTATATTAAGAAGTTTCATCCAACTCCGTCGAAGGAGCGACGGCAATTACTGGTGGAACTGCATATGAAGTTTTCAGTGCCGTTTGCCAGTTTGATCTTTGCCGTACTGGGAACCCCTTTGGCGCTTAGGCCGCAACGGCGTTCAAATGCTGCCGGATTTGGTTTGTGTATTATCTTTATTCTACTATGGTATGTTTTAATGGCCGTAGGAAATTATTTATCGCTAAATCATGATATTTTGCCGCCACTGATTGGAGCCTGGTTGCCTAATATCGTATTAGCAGGTTATGGGATCAATGTTTATATGAAGGTAAAATGTTAAAATGGTAAGATGGAGATAATGCATGTATAGTTTTTTGGTGATTATTGTCACAATATTTTTTGGCGGTCTGCTAGCTTTTCTAGGAGACCGTGTTGGTATGAAGGTTGGGAAGAAGCGCCTGTCCATCTTTGGACTTCGTCCTAAGTATACCTCCATGATTATCACTGTGTTGACCGGATTTTTTATTGCCGGATTGACATTGATGGTATTGATGTTAATGTCAGAATATGTTAGGACCGCGGTATTCAGATTAACGATTATCCAAGATGAATTGCAGAATGCGGTAAAACGAGTCGACACTTTAACGAAGCAAATTAATGAAAAAGAGGCCGAAATCAAAGAGAAAGACATCCAGATTGAACAGAAGATCGAAGAAATCTTAAATAAAGAGATCGAATATAATAAACTTCAAGCAGAACGGCAAAAGGTAGAGAAGGATTTAGAAGTTACCAGTAAACAATTGGTTGAGGCTAAAAGACAATTTAAGCAGGCCGAAGCAGCTTTAACGGTTACCAAAAATGAGCTGGAAATAAAACAAAATCGGGTGCTTACCTTAACAAGCCTGCGGGATGAGTTGGAAAGTCAAGTTACTAGTTTGAAGAGTCAGGAGGAGCGTTATCTTCAGGAGATCAAGCATCTGCAGAGTGAGAAAATTCGGATGGAAAATGAGATTGTCGACATCAGTTCCAAACCGATCCAGTTTATTGTTGGAGAAATCCTCGTTGACAAAGTGGTGAGTTCAACTGTAAATACTGAAACGGCTTTTAATAACATTATCCAACCAATCCTGCAGGAAGCAAATGAAATAGCAATGAAGCGGGGAGGAAGAATTCCCGGTAAGTCAAATTATGCTTTGCGGGTCTCTGAACGGAAAATTGCAGAAATTTGTGTTCAAATCACTGAGTTGAAGACCAAAGCGGTACTGCGGGTACTGGTTGAGAAGAATTCGGTCATCGGTGAGCCGGTTATTGTGACACTGGAATTATTACCCAATCAATTAATTTTTAAAAAAGGGGAAGTAATAACCGAAGCTGAAGTAACTGGAGATACTTTAGAATCAGATTTACGGAACCGAATGTTAATAATGCTTTTATTAGCTTATAATAAAGCGATTACCGAGGGTATTGTCCGTGACGGACATAACTTGGAGATGGTCCCGATTCAGGAAGTTGCGCGAATGATTAACGAGATCAAAGCGGATAAAGATTCCAAGTTTAAAATTTGTTTGATTGCTGATGAAGATATTTATCGGATTAACCAGCTTAAAGTCCATTTTGAACTGCGAAAGATCTAATTTCAGGTAGTGAAACGGAGATGAAGTTGATCGATTATCTAATTTTGGCAATTGATCCCGGCAACCAAAAGTGTGGAGTGGCAGTTGTCGGAAGAACCAGCAAGGTGCTGCAAAAACAGATTGTTGCTACCAGTGAATTGACTGTTAAAATAGAACAAATATTAGCAAAATATGAAATCCAAAAAATAATAATCGGTGATCGTACCAAATCAAAAGCAATTAAAGAACTGTTGGTGCCGTTTAGCATCCCTCTTGTAGTTGTTAATGAAGATTTTTCAAGTGTTGAAGGGAAAAGACGTTATTTGGAGGAAAACTCCAAATGGTGGCAGAAATTATTACCAATTGGGTTACGGGTGCCTGATAAGCCCTATGATGATTATGTAGCGGTAATCCTAGCTGAACGTTATTTTAAAGACTATGATTATTAAGTTTAGCAAACAGGATGTAGGATAAGTTTAATTAATTTAAAAAGGGGAGGGTGAATACTTTGGTTCCTAAGTTTAATTCTCAAATTAAATGGATCCTTGGTTTGGTAATCCTTCTCATTTTAACTAGTATGGTTTATGCAGACGATAGTCAGGAAGTTCAAGCAGAATGGTTCTATAAAGATCTGGAGTTGCTCTATCAACAAGGGTATTTAAAAAATTATCCGATCGATTGGGTTAAATCCGGAAATAAGTTATCGCGGTTCGAAATCGCCTATTACATAAAGCAAATACTCACTGATAAAGTAAATGTTAATCAAAGCTCAATTGAATTACCACCGAAAATCATTGAAATATTGCAGCGTTTGATCACTGAATTCCAAAAAGAATTAGGGGATTTAGGAATTGAAACCAAGGATATCAATAGGATTACTCCCGAATTGGTAATCGAGAATGATGATGGTTATAAAGATTTAGACCAGATTCTTAATCAAAATGAAAGTGGAGCAGTTGTCAGTTCATCACCGTACTATTATTATGGGCAATATTATAAATCTTTGCAGCGACGGACTTTTTTGTTTATCCCATCAAAATATGTTAGTTCTGATGATTTGGAATTACTGGATGGAAGCATTAGCGGCGTCAATATTCTTTATCAGTCACAGTTAGGTCAGGAGCAGTTATTTTTAGTAATTAAAGGTGATTTACCGGTTGTAGAAAGTCAAACTGTGCGGGGTTATTATCTGTTTCCACTTGATAACGGATATCAAAATAATGGTCTGGTTGGATCTGAATTAAACAGTTCGGTGATTGCGTTGTTGGATGAGGTTAATCAGATCAGGCAGATTGAAAATTTATGGCGGTTTGAAGGGAGTCTTTCTTTTTCAAGTTATAGTAAGAAAGAGACTGAATTTCAATCTAAAATGTTAATGGGAAACTTGAATCAAGGGCTGAAGATTGGAAGTTTGATTGTCTATGCTGAAGATCAGAGTAGAGAGCGCTTTGATTCCAGTAAATTTGGACTGCCGGAATACGATGTTCAGTCGGACTATTCCAGAGTAGTTGATTTGGATAGAGTTACTAAACATGGTATAGATTCGATGCTGATTAACTTTCAGGGAAGTATTAATTTAAATCCACAAACTTCGGTTTATGGAGGAATTGATTTATTATATCGGAGTTCTGAAGACAGATCCTTATTCGAAAGCTTTTGGCCGTCGGAGTTTAAGGCAAGCGCCGGTTTGAATTATCAGATGGATGATTATTGGACGGTCTTAACCTATCAGTCCTTTGTAAATTCACAGTTTCAAAATGGTATTTTGAGCACGACCTCAATTGGAGTTGAATATAATAACTGGGTAACTTTGTGGTTGGCGTACCAAATGTTAGACTTTAACGACCCGATTTTAACCAGTGTAGTTAAAATCCGGTTTTAATGGGGGAAATCGATTTGAAACGCAGATCTTGGTGTTGGTCCTTATTAGTATCAGTATTGTTATTGATCAGTATTACCACTGCTAATGATTCAGTCCGAAATCCGATCGATTGGGTCAGAACAATGGAGAAAGAGACAATGGGGTATAATTTGGAACAAGGATTATTGGACCGAATCAATAATTTAGAATTATTGATCATTGGCCGGATCAGAGATGATAGTATTTCGCAGCGATTATCTTATTTAGATCAGGTATTGTATCAAAACCAGCCTCATGCGATTTCGGTTCTTTATAAGATTCAAGCTTTGGAATGGGTATTATACAAACAATGTTTTCAGGGAGCTTTGATTGAACGACTGGAAAGAATTGAGAAATTACTTTTTGATGTAACTTATGATGGTTCATTAAATGTGCGACTTGAAAAACTGATTGATCAAGTGTTTCCTAATGGTATTATCAAGGGACGGTGGATAACGGTTCCGAAAGATTTAATTGTCAAAGTAAAAACAATCAATGAGATCAGTTCAACTAATAATCATAGCGGTGATTTATTTGATTTTGTAGTTGTAGAAACGATTAAAAAAGAAGGCCAGGTCATCTTTCCA
The DNA here is from genome assembly GCA_029553165.1 of Bacillota bacterium. Taxonomy (GTDB): domain Bacteria; phylum Bacillota; class UBA4882; order UBA8346; family UBA8346; genus JAKPCT01. The sequence continues at coordinate 3,446 of JAKPCT010000233.1, read as the reverse complement.
AAAGGGGTTTCCGGTACTGGTGTTTTACAACGGGTTAAAAGACCTAATAATCTTGGTATTGATGCCCGGTTAATCCTTGATTTCAAACAGATTAGGGCGTTGGATGGGACTAATGTTGCATTATCTTATGGTTTAAAATCAAAGGATCTTAACCGTTCAGGAAAATTAGCTTTTGGTGCGAGTGTTGCCGGAATGATGTTTTTAGGACCCGAGGGTATTTTGTTTGGCTTGATTATTAAAGGCAAGGAAAAGACTATTCCAGCGGGTACGGAGTTTTATATTCAAGTGAAGGAACCGGTCAGAATTTATTCGTTAACGGAATAATCGGGGGTAGAAGAAGATTATTAAAGATAACAAACAACTCTATTTATTGATTATTAGTATGTTATTGTTGCTGTTAAATTGTAATCCGGTTAGAGCTGATGTTTCAGAGGTTAATATTGAATCCAGCGGAGATGTGGAATACGATATCATTAATAATACTGTTATTGCTAACGATGAAGTCATATTAATAAGTGATAATGTAAGAATTGAAGCTGCAACATTGAAATATAATGTTGATAGCGGGTGGGTGGTAGCGAACGGTGGCGTGAAAATCACTTTTAATGGCAATCTTTATTACTCTGAAGAACTGGAATATAACATTAATGAACAGATTGGTTCAACTGCTGCATTTACAGCGACAATTAAGGAACAACCACGCGATCTAAAAATTAGAGGTGAACGTCTGATTGTTGAGGAAGATTCGCAAGCGGTTGATCAGGCGCGATTGACAAGCTGCCCTGAGATTAAGCCTCATTATGAGTTTTCAGCCAAGAAGATTACGATTACTGCCGAAACAATAATCTTAAATAAGACAGTGTTACGGGTTAAAGGAATTCCGGTATTTTACTATCCACAGATTACGTTACCCAAAAAAAATGGTAATGATTCTGTTGCTTTAAATTCGCCTGCTCTTAAACCGGGCTATAGTAAAGAAGACGGTTTAACATTTGATTATCAGTTTGAAACAAATTTGCTTTCAAATAGTAAATTGGTGTGGAGTGGTAATTTGAAGACCAAGACCAGTTCAAAGGTTGGTCTTGGATTAAAAATTGATACTAATAATATTTCCAATTTATTAAAAGTAGCATATGATTTTGATGATTATTGGGAGATCGCGGATTATTTTTATTATAATACAGAGCGATATTTTCTCGTAGTAGATGGCGTAAAAGATTTTTCTCCTAAGCAACATAATGAAACTGGTTTCTCCATCACCAGAAAATATTGGAACAGTAGCTTGGGAAGATGGCAGCTTGGTTTTCTGGCGCGTCAAACGTGGTCTGATGACGAGAATAAGCTTCGATATGGTGGTATTTATTCAGGGATTCGTCTTGATTACAACCCTCACCCATATGTAACAATAAGTTATCTGGGGATCCATTCATTTACCAATAAAGAGTATCATGATTTAATGAGTGATTTTGGATTGGGGACCAATATTTTATATGATATCAAACTACCAATCAATCAGGAGTATCAGTTTGGACTCGAAGGGACGTATAACATTGATGATGGATGGTACAGTCAAAAATATATGATTGTCAGAGATTCATGTTGTTTTAAAACCACAATTACGTATGATGTTGAGAACAATGATTGGGATTTAAAATTAAGTATTAAATTTTAGAATTAGATAAATTTATAGCATATTTTGCAGATTTATCGATAATTATTATAAACGATAAATAATTCTAATTTAATGAGGAACTTTTAACCATTAAGGACGTTTTTATACAAGAGGTGAATTACGATGGATTTTGGCTTTGTGTTTAATTTTACTACATTATCATCTTTGTTTTTGATTTTTGGTATTATCTTAATTATAATTGAGTTTTTTTATCCCGGATTTGGGGTTTTCGGTATTACCGGATTGATTTTAACAACCCTTGCAATAATTTATACTGCTAAAAGTCAAGAACAAGCCTTAACTCTCTTAATTGCAATTACTTTATTTTTGGGCGCTGCATTGCTGATTGTTTTAAGATCGGTGGCCAAGGGGAGATTGTCAAAAACGCTGATTCTGGATGAACAAGAGGCGGATTACAGTAGTGTCGATAACCTGGAATCTTTTGTCGGAAAGACCGGTAAGACCTTGACGATATTGCGTCCTGCCGGAATAGCATTGTTTGATGATGCTAAGCTTGATGTTGTTTCAGAGGGGGAATTTATCGCCAGAGATGAGATGGTGCAAGTTGTAAAAGTTGAAGGAAGAAAGGTAGTAATAAAAAAAATATAAAATAAATACAGGGGTGATCACTAATGCCAACGGAAACAAATATTGTTGGGGTCTTTTTTATTGGAGTTTTATTTATTGTCTTTATGTCAATCTTTCTAAGCTTCTTCCCGGTGGGACTATGGATTTCGGCTAAAGCTGCAGGTGTTAAGATCGGAATAATCAATTTAATTGGAATGCGATTGCGTAGAGTTATTCCATCAAGAATTGTCAATCCCATGATTAAAGCAGTTAAAGCCGGATTAGATGTTTCGAGTAATAAACTGGAAGCCCATTATTTAGCAGGCGGTAATGTTGACCGGGTTGTTAATGCATTGATTGCTGCGCAACGGGCTAATATCCCGTTGGGGTTTGAACGTGCTGCCGCAATTGATTTGGCTGGCCGGGATGTATTACACGCTGTCCAAATGAGTGTTAATCCTAAAGTTATTGAAACACCTATTGTAGCTGCAATTGCAAAAGATGGTATTGAACTTAAAGTTAAAGCAAGAGTGACGGTCCGGGCCAATATCGACCGTTTAGTAGGTGGTGCCGGAGAGGAAACAATCATCGCCAGAGTAGGTGAGGGAATTGTTACTACAGTAGGATCGAGTGATACTCATAAAGCGGTCCTGGAGAATCCGGACTTAATCTCCAAGACAGTATTGGAAAAAGGTTTAGATGCCGGAACGGCATTTGAAATCTTATCAATTGATATTGCTGATGTTGATGTCGGGCGGAATATCGGAGCCCAACTGCAGATGGATCAGGCTGAGGCCGATAAACGAATTGCTCAGGCCAAAGCAGAAGAACGGCGGGCCATGGCAGTTGCCAGGGAACAAGAGATGAAAGCGGCTGTTCAGGAGATGCGGGCCAAAGTTGTGGAAGCGGAAGCAGAAGTTCCAAAAGCGATGGCAACGGCTTTAAAAGATGGAAAACTGGGTGTTATGGACTATTATAATCTGCAAAATCTGATTGCTGATACTCAAATGCGGGGTGCAATCTCGAATATGAGCAAATCGGAGAACAGTCCAGATAAAAATACTAATAAGTAATTAATAAAGGGGAAGCCGTCTATGGCAGATAAGAAACCAAAGAAAAAAAAGGCCCTGGAATATACTGCAGTTGAACAACCTAAACCAACAGTAAAAACACAAGCGGAGAATGCAGAGTTAAAAGAGCCAATAAA
>JAKPCT010000197.1 GCA_029553165.1 Bacillota bacterium | reverse complement strand
TGCTAACTGCGCTGGTCTGTTTCAGAATCTTTCTTCAAACAATTGCTTCCAAGGTTTAAACAGTTTGTTAAATCAACTTAAAAATTGCAGATAGAATCAGGTGGAAGAGAGAGCTGTTATAGAAGTTTGTAACAGCTCTCTCTTTTCTCTTTTATATTATGTATTATATTATAAATATTATATTTATTTAAGATGATTTATATTGTTTTTTTTGTAAAAACTCGTTTGGATTGGCATTAATTGAAAAGGATCTGGCCTTTATGATGTCGAACTTACTTTAACTAAAAGTCTTTGCTAGCTGGTTGGAGGTTAAACAGTTGCGACGAGTTTATTTCGTAGGAATGTTGTTGATATTGTTATTATTTTTGGTTGGTTGCGCTGATATCAATACTACTTTGACTATTAATCGCAATGGCAGTGCTGATCTTACTCAAATGATGCTTTTGGAACAGAACTTGATTAAAATGGTTGGTGGATTGGAACAGTTTGAGAAGGATTTTAAAGAACAGGGTTATCAAGTCCAATATTTGGATGAAGACGGTAAAGTTGGGCTTAAAGCAACTAAACACTTTGCTGATGCCAATCAAGTTTTTGATCAGCAGTTTTCTTCAAATCATAAATTGTTTAAAAGAAGTAATGGGGATGGAGAATCAGAATTTAAAGTATCCAAAGGATTCCTCTTCACTGATTATAAAATTAATTGTCAAATCGATCTTCAAGGTAATCAAACAACCAATAAAACCAGACAGATTAATCGCTTGATGGCTAATATGGTGATGAATTTTAAACTAAATCTCCCGGTACGCCCCAATTTTCATAATGCCAATAAGGTATCGGAGGATGGTAAAACTTTAGAATGGCTCATAATAGCCGGACAAAATAACAACATTCAAGTATCTGCAAGGCAGGTTAATTATCTGAACATAATAATAGTGCTTGGGGTTATTGGTTTGACAGGTCTCATTGTTATTTTGGCATTGATGCGCAGAATAGATTCGAAGACGGAAGATAGTACTGATGCGGTCGCTTAGATAAGTTGTTAAAATCCAATAACGATTTGAGCTGTTGCAAATTGATTTTGCTAACAGCTTTTTTGTTTGAAGTTCATTGAATTTGATTAATCCCATCGTAAGATTAAATCCGAATTAAACCTGGTTTCGGGATATTGACTTTTTGGTTATATTTAGTATTCTTTTATGGTATATTAAAATAATTATTGACTAAAACAAATGAATATAATATTATGAAATTAACAATAATGCATTAAGTTGACAATAATTGTTGGTTAAGAGGAGAAGTGCATTAATGAGGAATTTGATAATCGTGGTTGTTATCATCCTGATAATAGTTGGTGCGGTATTTTTAAAGTTGAACTACAATAGTCCTCTGGAAGTCACGGGTGAGTATATTGAGGATATGGCTATTTTTCGTAATAAGATAACTGCCAAATATGGTTTTATGAATCAAAAAGGTGAGATTATAATTAAAGCAACTTTTGATAATTGCAATCATTTCAGCGAAGGCTTGGCTGCAGTACAGATAAACAATAAGTGGGGGTTTATTGATAAAACCGGCAAAATGATTATTAGTCCAAAATTTGATTATGTCAGGGATTTCAGCCACGGAATCTCCGAAGTGGTTGTCGATAATAAGTGGGGTTTTATTAATTCTTATGGTGAATTTATAATTGCGCCGTTATTTGATGAAGTCAGAAGTTTTCAATCTGAATATGCAGTTGTTAGAAGGGGAGCATTTTGGGGTATAATTGATAAACAAGGTACAATGGTAGTAGAACCGCAAATCAACTCGGACTGGAAATTTTTCAGCGATCATATCGCGGTTAAATCAAACGATAATTGGGCTTTTATTGATGAAGCTGGGAATATAGTCATTAAACCTCAAATCGATAATGAGCTATACTTTCGGGAAGGATTAGCCCGCGTAATTGTTGATAGGAAATATGGGTTTGTAAATAAAAATGGAGTATTAGTAATTGATGCGCAGTTTGATGATCTTTGGGGGTTTAGTGAGGGGTTAGCTGAGGTAAAAATAAATAATAAATGGGGATATATTAATCGAACTGGGAAAATTGTGATCCAACCGCAATATGAATTGACCAGACGCTTTCGAAATGGGCTGGCTGCTGTGAAAGTAGCGAGTGGCTGGGGATATATTAACTCTAAAGGTAAATTTATAATTCAACCATATTACCATAAAGCATATGATTTCCAAAAAGGATTTGCCTTGGTTGAGAAAGATGGAAAGAGTTTTTACATAAATAAGAGTGAACGGAAGTTTATTGACCTATAAAATGCTTGACGCTTCTCAGAATATGATTATAATTATTATTGTTTGCAATTTATCAATAAGGAGCGTTTAAGGTATGAATCATTTTGTGATGGATGCTTTTCATGGTTATCGTTCTCGTCTAGACGATATTATGTTGGTTTATGAAGCTTTGGAAGAAATCCCCCAAAAATTAGGAATGAAGGCTGTAATGCCGCCATTTATCTTACCTTATTATAACGGCGTTGTGCCTGAAGATTGTGGTATTAGCGGCTTTGTCTTTTTAGCAGGTGGACATTTTACGATTCATACCTTTTCATTCCGTGAGACTTATTTTGTTGATTTATTGGCACCGGAATCATTTGACGAAGCCGAGTTAAAGAAGTTGATTAACAATGCTTTTCCTGCTGAAAAGGTCGATTCCTATTATTTGCAGAGAGATCGTCAGGAGTCTTTTCCGGCAAAGATTGAGATCAATAAAGAGTTAGATTTCGGCCCGCATCTGTTTATGGATCTAAAAAACTATGATGGTCCTAAGACGATGGATCAGTTATTTGGCTTTTTTGATACGATGCCATTTGAGATTGAGATGACTCCCATTATTCGACCGATGATCGTTAAAAACTGGGTAGGAGATGAACAGGTCACTTCGATTCTTACTATGATCGCCGAAAGTCATATCAGTCTCCATTACTTTGAAAAGACCAATCGCGCTTACTTTGATCTGTTTTCCTGTCGTTTCTTTGATACTGATAAGGTTGGCGCCAAATTAAAAGCAATCATCAAGGGTGATGTGGTTAATGAGACTCTGATCTCTCGGGGCAGTAAATACCAGCATTTGAAGAACGACCTGATTGCTCCGGCGATTGATACGCGTTCCTGGTTGAAAAATGTATACCGTGAGATGAAATAGTTAAAGTTTAATTTTTTAAAGACCAGAGCATTTGTCCGCAAACTCATCTTAAGTTTCCGGCAAGGCTCTTTTTTATTTCTTAATCTGAAGGATTGAGCTGTTTTCTTGTCAAATATATCCTTGGAAAAATGTTCATAGTGAGAGAAGGAGAATTATATGGGATATCGTCTGGAAGCGATTATTTGCAGAGAGCAGTTAGCAATGGTCATTACTGATGAATATAAATCAGCCAAGAGGATCAGGTTAAAAAACGATTTGTTTCTAATCCCCTATAGAATCTGTTGAAAGTCTTGAAGTAATAAGACTGAAAGGCTTAAAAACCGGATTAAAAAATACAGCGAAAGGATTAATCCTTACTCAATGGTGCTTAACTTTTGGTTTGTGGTTGCTAAAGAACTGACTGCAATTGTGGAACGATTACAAGAGTGTCTTGGTCTAGAGGATTTAAAGCACGATTATGAAGATACTTGGGAGTGGATAACAGCCACCAATAAAACTGAAGAACTCGATTTCAATATCTCCAGGAAACATGACTGTGGTAAAGGGGACTATAAAGAGCCGGTCAGAGTAATGGTTAGAAAGAATGACGGACAGATTACTGATGAAACGATTGCGGAATTAGGAGTTAGAATGGCAAGATGTCTTGAGACAAAAGTCTTTTATGGTCAGGTAAGATTTTTATCTGGAGATCAATTGGAATTCATAGAACAAAAAGAATATTGGAGGTAAGTGCCATTAAGATAATATCACAGATCAAGATTTTGCTTGGATGGGTGATCGTCATCGCTTTTTTCGCATATTTCGTATTGCTGCCATTGTCGTTATTTGTGTATGTGGTATTTGTCCCGCCGATTGAAGACTTCTTTAATAACCGACCGATAACCAGTGATTTTGACTTTACCACTGCGGGATACTCGAAAGAATTTAAATTTCGGACTCTGTTTTGGAGTTATTTCGAATTGGTAATGAAATGTGACCAACCCTATTTTGCCAAAGAATACAACTTCCAAGGCAAAATCTTGCTGGAACTTTACTCCAAAAACCAACTGCTACAGAAAGAGGAGTTGGAAACCATAAAACGTAAGTACTACATAGGAAAGGATCTGGAACACTTTTCGGCGTTATCTTTGACAAAAATCTTTATTCCATTAAAGTATCGGTTTAATAAGGAGCTTATCGTAAAATTAACGGTACTTAAGCCCGACCAACAACTTCAGGAATATAAGAATGTAAAGGTTGGTATTTCAAGAATCATTAAATAGTGTAGTTCGCAGTTTTGGAGAACAGTAAAAAGCTCGGATACGAAAAGACGGAAACAATTGTATAGTGTCTATTTAGATTCAAGCCATTACAGTGAATTAACAAGATTAATAAAGAGCCATTCGATAATCAAAACGAATGGTCAAAATTGGTATGTTTCTTATCGGTTTCCCTTTCCAAATGAAGAACTTTGGATGAAATAAAATTGATGGAGTTGCAGTAATGAATGTGATTGAAATAGCTGCGGAAAAAAACATCGGGAGGAACAATGATTTAAAGATTAAGATTCTGGTATTTACTGAAGGCACTATTATCGGGCCGAGGAATTTATTGCAGCATTTTAATCATGCAGCTTATGTGCCGATCGGTGCTGCGTACGAAAAGACTTTGGATTGGTACAAACAAGGCGCTGATATTATCTATTTGACCTCAAGAAAGAATAAGATTCAAGTTGCAACGATTGCAGCTATTTTAGAGAGCTATAATTTTGCACCGGGAATCTTGATTAGCAGAGATAGTAATGAAACGTACAAAGATATCGTGGAAACTGTTAAACCAGATGTCTTGATCGAAGATGATTGCAGAAGTATTGGTGGTAAGTGGCAAATGTGTATCACCTATGTCAGACCGGAGATTAAAAGCAAGATCAAATCCATAGTGGTAAGAGAATTTCGGGGTATTGACCATTTGCCTAAAATGGCAATCGATTTGCAAGTAACTTGAAAAAGGATGGAATAGAAGTTGTCAAAAAGCATTCAAGACCATAATAAGGATGGCGAAAAATATACTTCATTAGAAAAATGTTCTTTTGGTTGGTTTTTTCATGATAAAAAAAATGATGCAATCAATGTAACAGAACAGGATCGATGTAAAATACTTCCACTTTCAAAACAATATTGCAGATTACTTTGGAATCAATATATCAGTAAGAAGAACAGACATCCGATGCAGCTGGCAGAAGACGAATGGTCAAGGTTAATGTCGGAAAGTGAAGTTATTGATAACTTCACTAATGATTGGAACGATAATAATTATGATGGTTTACGGGTGGTTTTAAAACAACGATTGGATTATGCCCCAGAAGATGAGATCTATTTTTTTTTGGAATCATGAGACTGCCGTTGAGACAACCTGGGAGATCTTTTTGAAGTATTGGATCAATTTTTTATTTGAGGACGAAGGACCGATCTTAATCAATCCCAAGAGCGGTTATGTGTTGAGTTTTGGCCCGGATGGTTCGGTTTTGGTTGGGAAACGTTAAATTTGGAAGATAAGCAATAACCAAAATGGTTTTGCAAGGAGAATAAGACGTACCTTTGCTAGAATAAGAATATTTTAGCATCAGGGTATCAAATTTAAAAATTAAAAATAAGTCTTGTAAACAATGGCGGATTGTTGCTTACAAAACTTATTATACGAGGAGGTATAATATGAGACCGATCAAAATAATACAAATTATACTTATTTGTGCCGGGATTGTTATTCTTTTATTTACATCATATTGTGTCTATGCCATAAACTGGTTTATATATTTTGGCAATACCAAAATACCGAACATGACAATTGAACTGAAAAATAACAGTAATCATGATATCAAATATGAGATTGTTATTGGAAATAAAAGTCCGATTAAGGGGTATTTGAAGCAAAACAGGAAATCACAGATCAAAGTAGTATATAGCTCGAATTTAGATAATATGCTTCATATAAAAATTTTTGATGAAGATGATAATTTGATCTGTGAAACCAGACCGACTTTAAATATTATAAGGCAACATATCTATAATCCAAAGATTCAGTACAAATTAGAAGCTACTTTTAGAGATGATGAGTTACAGGTGATTCAGATAAAATAGTTTGCAATAAGTTTGTCCATACAATAAGAACTTATCTATCATTTATTTGGCAGGATTTAATGTGGATTCATGATCAAATAAAAAAAGATTTAGAAGCTATTTATCCGGGAAGTATCAAGAAACTGGGTGATATCAAGAACATTCCAAAAAAGAAGGCTCTGCTGTTAACTGCCTATTTGTGGGAGAATTGTTTTGATTCCGCCAATGAAATTTGGGTAATTTCATGCCGGGGATTGATCTGGCAAATCCCTATAGATTGGATAGTAACAGGAGGGGATTTTTTTGCAATTAGCTCATGAAAGGTTTATAACAGAAATCACCATGAATCCGTCAGGGGTGATCACGGGTCAAACTTATCGGGGAGTAAGCCCAGCAGTATTCCAATCCGAGGGTGATTTTTTGATTATCAATGATAATCTGGACTTGGAGTATTCCATGATCTCCGAGTTGCCATCAAATCTGATCGTCAAAGGAAATGTAAATTTAAATAATACTTCCAGATTGAAAAAGATTGGTGATAATATTCAAATAGACGGAAATTTGAACCTGGAAGAATCCGCTATAACCAGTCTGGGAAAGAACCTGAAAGTTGGGGGAGATTTTTTCATAAGGAGATGCCGGTTAAGGACGGTTCCTGCCGACTTGATTGTAACGGGAACTTTAGATATGGACAAACTCTCCAAGTGGTTTGTCTTTCCGGATGGTTTCCGCGTCCGGAACAATCTGAAGATACATTCTTCTGATATTGGCAATTTGCTGTCGGGCCTTCAGGTAGCGGGAAATTTGGAATTAAGCTTTTGTGGCAGATTGAAACGAATTGATCATCTAAATGTTGGTGGCGAGTTGAGGATTTCTAACTGTGAAGATCTTAGTGAGCTGACTGATGTAAAAACAGGTAAGGATCTGTTTATCAGTAGTTGTTGTAATTTGAAAAAAATTAAAAAGGTAGAGATTGGACAGGACCTTCGTATTATTAGATGTGATCTCCTGAAGTCTTTTCCGGAGGAGATATCCATTGGGAGGAGTATTATTTTTTATAACTCAAGTATCAAAGCCTTTCCTGAGGGGCTGGAGATTAAGGGTGATCTGAGCTTGTCCAATTGTGAGCATCTTAATGAGTTGCCAGACGATCTCAAGGTTGGCGGCTGTCTTAGTTTGACAGATATGAATCTGGCCGGATTTCCCAGAAGCATTCAGGTCATTCATGGTGATCTTGAACTTAATAATACTGAATTTACGAAATGGCCTGATGATCTAGTTGTGGAAGGAAATCTCCGGATTAGTAATGTTGATCTTACTGATCTGTCAGGGGTTTTTAAGGTACAGCGGAGAATTATATCCAAGCCTGCTGAAAAAGTTGCTTTCAGAAACAACCAGGACATCAGGGATTTTTTAATCGATAACCGGCTGGTGACTGAGGCGCAGATTGAGACTGATGGGACCAGGTTGATTATTAACGGAGATGTTGACCTGCGCGATCTGGAGATTGAGTCATTAATGGTGAATCTGCTAATCAATGGCGATCTATTGTTAACAAGAAGTACCATCACTAACTGGGATTCCGTAATAATAACCAATGGGAAACTTGACTTTTACTATGCCGTTATTACCGATATCAATGGGTCTCTTCATATTGGCAAGGATGGAAAATTCTATCAGACAAGGATTGAATCGATCAATGGTGAGTTTATTGTACATGGTGATTTGAAACTGTTTTATTCCAAATTGAAGAAATTACCCGAAAAATTAATTGTTTCCGGCAATCTTTACATGAAAAAGAATGAGATTGAGAAGTGGCCGGAAGTCATTGATGTTGGTGGAAATCTGGATATCTCAATTGAAGGAGAACAATTACCCCAACAAATCAGGGTAGCCCAAAATGCAGAGATATGGGGATTGAGTCTGGCTGGTTTGAAAGAGATTACAGTGCAGGGGAATCTGGGATTACATAAGTTGGAAAATGTAACAGTTGATATTATCGTAGGGGGAAGTCTCAGTTTTGAATACAGTAAACTAAAGAAACTTGGCGGAAAAATAAAAGTAGCCGGAGATCTGAATCTGGCCAATAACAAGGAATTGACAGAATTATCTGCAGATATGGAGATCGGGAAACGGCTTATTCTCAAAAATTCGGGGCTCAATGCTGTCGTGTTAAATAAAGCGGTTGAAACCGGTTGCCTTCCTGATAAGACCATCATTGAACAGGATCTCATCATTGCCCCGAAAAAGTTGGTTATTAAAAAAATTGGTGATCAGGTTCGAATCTACGGGAATGTCGTGATTGATAGCGCTGTAATTGAAGGAATTGGCGATAATTTAGTTGTGTACGGAAATCTTTTGATTTTAAATTCTCAAATTGACAGAGTTGGCGGTGATTTTAAGGTATTTGGCAGTCTCAAGATTGAAAGATCCCGAGTCGGTTTTCAAGGGACAGTCTGGGTTGAAGAGAGACTGGCTTTTATAGATGCGGAGGTTGAATTTGCCGATCAGGTACAAGCGTCGTTTATCTTTAACTATAATTCCAAGGTCCAAAACTGTGGTGTAATTGGACCTGTCTATCAGTACGATGATTTTCGGCAAACCTTTCAAAGCCTTATTGATGATGATCAGCAAGATGTTCAAATTGAGAGGGAAGTCCAGGAGTACTATAAAATAGGCTGTGAAATCGAAGCTTTGAGAGCAAGCCTGGGTGGGCAATATGCTTCTATCGTTGAAACTATTATGGATCTGGAAAAGCTGGGAGTGTTGGAACAATATCTCACCTTTGTCGACAAATTCTTTCGGAACACTACATACAGGAGTTGTATACGGTTTGACTGGGATGGGAAAATAATTTCCTGTTATTTTGATCTGTTTACAAAAAAACCTAATTACATTATTGAATTGAATGATTTTTACAATGTGCAGGAAGCATTGGCAACAGTTGATAATGAGGATGCCAGGGAACGACTGAAATCATTGTTTGATTTAATCCTTACCAGGATATTGATCCGGGATTTAGCCCTGCTTCGGGTGAATAAGAAGATTGGTTTAATAAAAGAGGAAGTCAAAAAATGGAGGTTTTTTAAGGATGATGATTATTATGACGATTACGATGAAGATGACGATGATGATGACGAGATTGAAGAAGATGAGGAATCCTTTATTCTGGAAGTGCTCTTCTTTTTACCGAGAGAAATTCCGAATTTTTCCGAGTATCGTTATAATCCTGATCCGGGTATATTCAAATTTGGTTTATACTGATAAAGAAAGTCTTTTCCAAAACGGGTAACTATGATGAAAAAACTAATTATCATCAACGGGACAATGGGTGTAGGAAAGACAACCGTTTGCCAGGGACTATATCAACAGTTTAAGAAATCTGTTTGGTTAGATGGTGACTGGTGTTGGATGATGCATCCATGGGATTTTAACGAAGAGAACAAAGAAATGGTAAAGCAGAATATTAGTTTTCTTTTACGAAGTTTTTTAGAGAATTCTAATTTTGAATATGTCCTTTTTAGCTGGGTTATTCATCGAAATGATCTGATGGAATGGCTGCTTGATCAATTAAAGGATTATCAGTTGCAGATTTATAAATTTAGTCTGGTCTGTTCCGAAGAAACGTTGGAGAGACGGATGTTGTCGGATGGAAGAAGTTTGGATAGCATCAAAGAAAGCATCGAGCGCAATAAACTTTATTATGAGATGGATACTATTAAAATTGATACTACCAATAAGAGTATTAATGTGGTGGTTGGTGAAATTAAAAATTTAATATGTAGCCTTAACTGACAAATTTAGCGTTATTTGAACATCATAGCTAAAGAAGTGCCAATTATGAATAACGGCTGAATTTCATCAGCTTGTTTGTTTAATAATGCCTAAAATATTAACTGAGAAAGAGGATTAATGAGGTGGATTGGAGACATATCTATCAATTAAGTGTAATGACGCGTTCGAAGCATTGGTTGTTGAATGAAGATTTGCCGCAAATATGTGGTGCTTTTAGAGATTGCCTGCGAAAAATTGAAACTGTGGTTGGTAGGGAAGAGGTTGAGGAGTTTCTCAAAAGGAAATCTCCAGGATACTATGATCTTCTGAAATGGCTTAAAGACAAGAGTGGGGATTTTAATCAAGATGAAGTTAAAGAGAAACTGATTGATCATTTCAAAAATAATCCTCATGTAAAGGATGAAGAATTATTTTGTAAGACAAGGGTTGAATCTAAAGAATCATCCTGATAACATTCGAACGATATACGAAAATTTTCCAGAGGAAGCGAATGCATATATTGAAAATATTTGTCTTGATCGCTATTCTAAATATCTTAAGATATTCCATTCTGATGCAATAAATGATCCAAAATTCATCAAAGATGCAATTGCCCAGGCAACGGAAGATATTGGTATCGACAGATCGCCGGCTAAAAGATATAAAGAGATTATTTTTTTAGCAGGAAATAATCCTTCATTATTCAAAGAATGTTATAGTGAAATGGATTTAACCAAAGGACAATTAGAAGTCTGTGAGTTGGCTGGAAGAGTGGCGGCGATGCTGCCTTCAATCAAAGAATTATCAAATTCAAAACATAATCCATCTAAAGTTGCTGATTGCCTAAATGAACTAGCTGCTGCTGACCCAAAAGCATTTAACTTTTGTCAGTTCAATGCCAAAATACTGGGGCTTGATACGAAATTAATGGATTCAGTTAGAATACCGGATTCAGATCAATATTACAATAAAGAAAGAGTCTTCAAATGCAGGTTGATAGTTGCTTATAACTTAAATCGTGATCCGAAATTTTTGGCAAAAACTGCGAAATTGCTATACAAAGAAGACCCAGATCTTACTCAAATCGGTATTAAAGAATTACCTCCAAAATTGAAAGCTGCTTATATTACTGCATTAAAATCAGGTAAACAACAGAATAGGAACACTAAAAAGCACTCAAAAAATGGTAAAAGTGAAATAGGTAGTTAATTTTAAAGGTTAAACTTCTTTTGCAGATGATGTTTTATTGGAAAAAATAATAAAAGAAGGAAAGATGTTTAATGGAACTGGACGATAAAATCTACGACAAAATTGTTGATTTGTGTAATGAAGGGGAAGGCTTGTTTTCTAATAGCTTATATGATAAAGCATTAAAAAAATATTTAAAGGCGCTTGATTTATTGCCTTTGCCAAAGGAGCAATGGGATGCAAGCACTTGGATTTACTCTGCCATAGGTGATGTATATTTTGCTAAAAATGATTATCAAGCAGCAAGTGATTATTTTTACGATGCATTCAATTGTCCGGAAGGATATTATAATCCCTTTATATTGTTAAGACTTGGACAAAGTTTATTTGAACAAGGCAATTTTGAAAAAGCAAAAGAGTATTTGCTGAGGGCTTATATGCTTGAGGGTGATGAGATTTATGAAGATGAGGAAGAGAAGTATCTTAACCTAATACTGGATATCGTAAAGGCTAAGAACAGTATAAAAGAACCAGATGCTCTATTAGAGGAACACGTCGAAAAAACAGCAACAAAAAGTGTCCGTGCCGAGTTAGACAAGGCATTAAAAGAGCAAATTGAAAAATTGATTGAAGAAAGCAACATGGAATTTGATCAAAAAAATTATATAAAATCGGTGGATTTGTTACAAAAGGCTTGGGACTTAATACCAAACCCCAAAGGAAGGTATAGCGAAAGTTATGATATTGCAT
The DNA here is from genome assembly GCA_029553165.1 of Bacillota bacterium. GTDB lineage: Bacteria > Bacillota > UBA4882 > UBA8346 > UBA8346 > JAKPCT01. The sequence continues at coordinate 14,502 of JAKPCT010000197.1, read as the reverse complement.
TATACAGTAGTGAGACTTATCTTTTCATGAATGATATCATAAAGGCAAAAGAGTGGGCTGATCAAATTTTTGATTGTGCGCTTCATAGAATTGATTCTGGCGAAAGAGAATTCTTATCAGGAAAGATTGCTTTTGAAGCTGGAGAATTAGATAAAGCATATCAATTTTTTGCTGTTGCTAATCAAAAGTCTAGTGGCAGATGTTTTATTGATGAGGATGCTAAATATTTAAAATTCTTCAAGAAACATCAAACCCAAAAATAAGGAAGATTCGTTTTTGACAGTTATCGAGGACTATTTTGATAATAAAGTAATTCTAGTTTTATATAATCTTGATGTTTGTCAGAGAACAGATATTTCTAGGTCTCTTTTTTTTATTTGGATTTGGATTATTTAAGAGGATTTCAAAGTAACGCAGCCAGTAGAGGATAATAGGGATGTATTTAAATGATTGTGATTGATAAACATAATCGTGCAGAAAAAGTTGCGAATTTTGATTGAATTGTTGATAAGCTATTTGTGAAAGGAGGTCATCTTGTTGGATTTGCTAAAAGGTATGAATGATGCCTTAGACTATATCGAAGCGCATTTAGCTGGCGAAATTGATTATAAAAAAGCAGCTTCGTTTGCTTGTTGCTCGGAATACCATTTTCAACGAATGTTTGCTTTTCTTTCAGGAATCACGCTGGCAGAATATATTCGGCGCAGGCGCTTGACTCTTGCTGCGTTCGAACTTATTAACAGTAAGGTTAAAGTAATCGATGTAGCAATAAAGTATGGCTATAACTCACCGGTTTCTTTTGCTAGAGCATTTCAAACTTTACATGGAATAACACCGTCAGCAGCGAGAAAAAGGGGGCAATCATTAAGAGCTTTTCCACGAATGACCTTTCAATTATCAATCAGAGGAGTGAATGCGATGAATTATAGAATTGTTGAAAAAGAAGCATTTCGAATCGTAGGGATTATGAAACGAGTTCCGATAGTATTCCACGGGGTAAATCCAGAGATTGCCGCGATGTGGGAGTCATTAAATGAAGAATTGATTGTACAAATTAAAGGGCTTTCTAATGTCGAGCCGCGTGGAATAATTAGTGCCTCTGCAAATTTCTCCGAAGGAAGGATGGAGGAGAAGGGGGAATTAGATCATTATATCGGAGTAGCAACTACCAAGGAGTGCCCTGCTAACCTGGTGCAATTAGAAGTGCCTGCTTCAACTTGGGCGGTATTTGAAGCGGTCGGACCGTTTCCTGATACATTACAAAATGTTTGGGGGCGAATCTATTCCGAGTGGTTTCCGGCTTCCCAATATGAGCTGACAGAAGGACCCGAAATCTTGTGGAATGAGCAGAAAGATCTAACTGCTCCAAACTTTAGAAGTGAAATCTGGATCCCGGTTAAAGCAAAATGATCATGGTTGAACTTATGATGAAATGTAGATCCGCGTTCGTCGCAACAGTTACTAAAGAAACTTTTATCTTTAAATTTTAATAAAAAGAGGGATTGTAAATTAATGAAAGAATTGTTTGTATATAAGACAATTTATTAGCCTAATGTCGTGGTTAATCCATCGGTATATCACAAACTATGCGAATAACAGCAATGAAGGAGAAAAAGAGAAGATGATTTTTGCATATATTTTTATTGGATTAACGGTCTGTGTTACTATTTTTCAACTACTTTTGGCATTAGGGGCACCATGGGGGGAATTTACCATGGGAGGGCGTTTCCCGGGCAAATTGCCGGTTAAAATGAGAATAGCGGCATTGGTACAAATAGTGATTTTACTTCTTTTTGCGACAATTGTGATTAGTAAAGCAGGAATTGCTTTTGGACCTTTTTTTAAGGTGGCAAAAGTAGGAATCTGGTTTGTGTTAGCCTTTTTTATTTTTGGTTCGATCGTAAACTTATCTTCTCCAAGTAAAAAAGAGAAACTGGTTATGGGTCCATTGAATATTTTTGCTTTGATTTCTATTTTTATGGTTGCAATTAGTTAATCATCATTCTTTGAAGAAGGTTCTAAATTTTTATACCTTCTGGGGTCTTTTTCCGGATGAACATCTGGGAGAAGACCCCATTTTTATTTTATCTACATCAGCCCGACAAACCTTTTTATTACCCAAAAATAGTAAACCTCATATTTTCTAATAATTTTAAGATGATATGGTTATTAGTGGAGTTTTAATACAAGCTTCTGTTTATTACAAAAAAATAAATTTTAATTAGTACCTTGCAATACACAATAGCTTGTGATAATATATAAGTAATTGAAACGGGACTTAAGTATTTGAAGAGTAAAACAGTTGGTTGATTTCCGGATTGGAATAATGGGGGTGGTTATTTCAAGCATAATCTGTTCGAAGATCTCACCGTCGTCATTATTTTCGAACAAAATAATTTTGTTTAACTCATCTATTTTGGAAAGCAAATTCATTATAAATACCTCCTTTTTATAATTGACTATATATAATGTGTTGTTTGAAAACAAAGATCAATCCAAATAAAACGATTAGATATTTTGAAAGGGGAAACTGTGAATGAATGTTATTGAAATTCGCGGACTAAGAAAAGACTATCCATTGGGGAAGACAACTGTCCATGCATTACGGGGAGTGGACTTTGAAGTTGAGGAAGGTTCATTTCTATCAATAATTGGGCCTTCAGGCAGCGGAAAAACCACTTTATTGAATATTATTGGATGCATTGACTCTCCTTCAGCTGGAAGCGTTAAGATTCATGGAGAAGAAATCACCAGATTGAACGACCGCCAGATCACTGACTTACGGTTAAACCGAATCGGTTTTATCTTTCAAACCTTTAATCTGATTCCGGTACTGAATGTCTGGGAAAATGTGGAATTCCCATTATTACTGATGAAGAAACATAAGAAGGAAGAGGTCGATGCTCGGGTTGAAAAGCTGATTCGTGAGGTTGGCTTAATTAATTATATCAATCATAAACCCGCGGAACTCTCCGGGGGACAACGGCAAAGAGTAGCGATTGCCAGAGCATTGGTAACCAATCCGGATATTGTTTTAGCCGACGAACCTACTGCCAATCTTGATTCGGAGACCAGCCACTCCATCTTAGAGTTAATGCGCGAATTGAATGAGGTTGAAAAAACGACCTTCATCTTTTCAACTCATGATCCGGAAGTTTTAGATTATGCAAAAGAGATCGTTAAAATCAAAGATGGCATTATCGTGAAACAGGGGTGAGGTTTGTGGATTTAGCAATTGTATTTAAAATGTCATGGCGGAATCTGTGGCGTCATAAAGGTAAGAGTTTGGTAATCGGAGTAATCCTCTTTTTCGGTGCTTTTTTAATGACCGTCGGTAACGGTATGGTTTCCGGGATGGAAGCAGGTTTATCGAACAATATTATCAATCTGTTTACCGGAGATATCGTCGTGATCTCCAATGAGCAGGAGAAAGATGATATTCTGTTTAGTTTTAGTGGTAAACCATTAAAGACCATCAAAAATTTTGAAGCGGTAAAGGAAGTTCTTGATACTCATTCAGCAATCAATACATATTTACCAGCAACTGCAGGTATGGTCTATGTTTTTAACTCAGGTACCGATTTGGGAAGTATTATGCTGTTAGGGGTCGATTTTGACCGTTATCGTAAGGTGTTTCCGGATAGCATCGTTTTGACTGAAGGAGCGATCTTCAAAACGGGCGAACGGGGGTTGTTGGTAACTGAAGAAGCTCGTAAACAAGGTTATGAAGCAATGAATTTCTGGACATTACCCGTAAATGGCGAACTTATTCCCGAGAAATTGCCGGAAGAAGCTAAAGCTAATATTGATAGTCTGGAGATTAAAAGAGACATTGTGTTTATGGGTTTAAGTACTACCAATTCTACACCTGATGTTCGGGTTGACGTGACCGGGATTGTTAATTTTAAAGCACTCAATAAAATCTGGGGTAATTTTTGCATTATTGATATTGAATCATTCCGTGAGGCCCACAATTACGTGACCGGCGCCGATCAGAATATTGAAATTTCAGAAGAGAAGAGACAATTACTTGAAGATGATGGACTGGATTCATTTTTCAGTACGGAAAGTCTGATCGACAACTCGCTGGTAACTGACACGGATCTTTCCATAGAAACGATTAAAACTGCAACCCAGCGGAGCGGACGACCGGTTAATATCAATTCCGGAGCTTATAATCTGGCATTTATCAAATTAAAGAAGGGAATCAAACCGGAAAAAGCACTTGCTGAATTGAATCAGGCTTTTCAGAGCAAAAATCTCAATGTCCGCGCAATTAGTTGGAAGAAAGCAATGGGTTCTATTGGGAGTATGGCTTTCTTAATTAAGATCGCTTTCAATGCATTTATTATGTTCATCTTTGTAGTTGCAATTATTGTCATTGTTAACACCTTAAGTATGGCAGCAATGGAGCGGGCTTCAGAGATCGGAATGATGCGGGCAATCGGTGCCAGAAAAGGATTTTTAAGAAAAATGTTTATCTATGAAACAGGAGTACTCTCATTTTTCTTCGGCGGGATTGGAATAATTGCCGGTATTATCATGATTTATCTGTTACAGTCGGCTAATGTCACTACTGCCGACGAAATTCTCCAACTGGTATTTGGTGGTGAACAATTGAATCCAATCTTTACTTATAAGGATTTGTTGCTTGGCCTGGTTGAGTTGTTGATTGTTACATTGTTGGCAGTTTTGTATCCGCTGCGTATTGTCGGAAAAATCGTGCCACTTGATGCAATTGCGCGGGATTAGAAAATAGTTAATCAATAAGCCGGAATATAGGGGTGAAGTCATATGGGTTTGATTTTTAGTCTGAGTTTACGGAATTTATTAAGGCAAAAAAGAAGAAATTTTTTACTGGGGATGGCGATCAGTTTTGGAATGATGATCTTGGTTATTGCCAACTCTTTTTCGCACGGAATGGTAGATGTATTGATCAATGAAGTGGTGGCCAATGCCTTTGGACATATTGTGATTGATAATAATTATGGCAGCAGTTTTCCGGTTATTCGTGACAGGCAGAAGATGGAAACAATAATCAAAGAAACAATTGCTCCGGAAGAACTGGATGAAATCAATGAAAATCTGGCAATTTTTGGACGGGCAATTGGTAATGGTGAGGCTGATAACATAATAGTTGTAGGTCTCGAGGTCAACACGGAGCAAAAGAAGAAACAGGTCTTTAATAACTTTTTTACTTTGGTTGAAGGGGATTTTAATGACTTTTACAGTAACGAATATGAATATCCGGTAATCATTTCTCCGGAAAAAGCAAAATCATTGAATGTCAAGCTCCATGATGTGATCAAAGTACGTTTGCCGATGGTTACCGGGCAGATCCAGGCTGCCCAACTGACAGTTGTTGCGATTGCTAATGCAAATAATACTTTCATGGATATAGTTGCGTTTATGGATGCTGGTCGCGTTAAAAAACTGGTTGGATATAAACCATGGGAATCATCGCAGATACAGATCACTCTTAAAAATCCAAAAAAGAATGCTAAACTGTATGCCGATCAGTTGCATCAGAAGTTACAGCCTCGTCTGCTCACCTTTACCGGTAATATTGACGGAGAATCAATTCAACTGGTTGCATTTAAGAATGATAATCTGACTAAAGATGCTATTAAAAAGCAGATTAATTTGGTAGCTGGTGACTATGAAACGGTATTAGGAAAGAAAGGTGTAATGCTCAATCGCGAGTTGGCTGCTAAATTAAAACTTCAAGTCGGAGATGAGTTTATCTTTACCTACCTAACTAAATTTCGCGGCGATTATGAAGAAAAATTCACCCTGGAGGGAATTTATGAGAGTACCGGTTTGTTAAATAAGAATATTGTTTTAGTAAATGAGGAACGGGTTCATAATTTTTACAATGCTTATCTGCCAATGAATGTTGGTTGGGAAGAGTTAAATAACCAACCTGCAGTTGCTAATTTGATCACGACCGAGTGGAAGTTGCTTCCAAGGAGCAAAGATAATGAAGAACTACAAAAAATAAACAGAGCCGAGCGAAAGTTAAACTCGAAACAAGTTAAATTCAATGTTGTTACCATGTATGAAGGAGCAAGTCAGATTTTGCAGCTGGAAAGCGCATTAAATCTGGTTACAGCTGGAGCGATATTGATCTTATTTATGATCATTCTGGTAGGTGTGATTAACACATTAAGGATGACCATCAAAGAACGGACCCGGGAAATCGGGACCGTAAGGGCAATTGGCATGCAAAAATCAGATGTGCGTAATATGTTTCTAATGGAGACGTTGTTGTTAACAGCCATTTCCTGTATTACTGGAATTATCCTTGGAATAATTGTGATGGGCATCTTAGGTTTAATAACTTTCAATATTGATAACGCTTTGAGCATGATTCTCAAAGATAAACATCTTAACTTCAAATTAAACCCAGTGGCAGTTTGCATTAGTTTCATTCAAATTATGATTATCTCATTGGTAACGGCGTATTTTCCGGCGCGACGCGCTGCTAAATTAACAGCAGTTGAAGCATTAAGACATTATGAATAATATTTGGGGGGGATTTATTGATGAAAAAGTATTTCTTATTATCAATTCTGATGATGACCGCTTTAGCGTCAACCGTTTTTGCATCGCCTAAGGTTAATGACCTCTTAAAAGCGATTGACAATATTACTGAATTGAAAACTGATGGGACAGCGCAGATTACGATGACCCAACAGCGAGACAAAGAGGGGGTTAAGGTATGGGATTCGATCTATTACCGCCGGGATAAAGACGATTCTTTTTTAATCGTATTTACTGCTCCGGAGTCGGAAAAAGGTAATGGCTATCTGAAACAAGGTGATAATATGTGGATGTATAAGCGAAATACGAGGACTTTTCAACATATCAACCGTGATGAAAGTATAGCCGGGACCGAAGCGAAAGCAGAAGATTTTGAGAACAAAAAGCTGGTTGACCTGTATCAGCCGGCAGTTGATAAAAGTGGGAAAGAGATTTTAAGTGAGACTAAATTAGGCGATGTTCCCGTCTATCAATTTGAAGTTAAATCAAAGATCGAAAATGTTGCTTATCCCAAACGGATTTACTGGATTCGAAAAGATAATTACTTACCATTGAAGGTTCAGAGTTTCTCATTGAACGGCACGCTGATGCAGACAGCCTATTTTCTGAAATATACCCAAATTCAAGGTAAATATATGTTTGTAAAAGCAATCTTCATTGATGAATTTGAAAAAGCCAAAACAATCGTTGAGATCAAAAATATCTCGGTCCGCAAGATTGAAGATCATATCTTTACTAAGGCATATCTTGAAAATTTAAGTAAATAACAGGAGGTGTGAATATGAAGAGACGGAGTTTGTCTTATTGGGTGCTCTATGGTTTTTTAACACTAGTATTAGTAAATACTACAACCGTAGCGATGGCAAATACAACTGTTGATGAAGCGCAGTTGTTTTCGGAGACAGATAGCATAGTTGAGGAGTCAGCGTATGTAAAAGAGACTGTCGATGATGAATTGAAAGAGAAACGAATTGGTTTATCAGGTGAGATCAAGTCCGATATGAGCAGCTGGCAATATGATCAAAAATATGATTGGTTGGGGACCGGCGACAAATCCAAAAACAGTGAAACTGTAATTATTACTGATTTCCTGATTGACATCCGTCTGGAAGATGGGGTCAAGAGTTTTATCGATTTGGAACTCATTTATATCCCCGACAAGTTAAAAGATGAAGAGTTTGACATTAATATTAAAGAACTGTTTATCGATAATAACTGGCAAAATAAAGTCTATTTTCGTAACGGCAAACAAGTCTTAAAGTGGGGACGTTGTTATTTTTGGAATCCAACCGACCTGATAAATATTGATAAAAAAGACTTCTTCGACCTTGACAAGCGTCGGGAAGGAGTCTATGGTACGAAGATCCATATTCCTTCAGGCGCAACCCGAAATACATACTTTTTCATCGGTATGGATGATGAAGATGGGACCGATGAGCAATCTTTTGCCAGTAAATATGAATTCCTGGTTGGAAAGACAGAGATGGCCTTTTCAGCTTGGTATAAGAAGGATTATGAGCCGGTATTCGGGTTTGACTTTTCGAGCCGGATCGGTAGTGTTGATGTCCGTGGCGAGATCAGTTTATCTGATGGAGACAATTTCTATAAAATGAATGAGAAGACTTTTGTGCTGGAAAAAGAAGCTGATTGGATCCCGCGAGTCAGTCTGGGATTTACCAAGTTCTTTGATCATGGAGATATTAAAGACCGGTTCAGACTCACAGGTGAAATTTATTACAATGGTAATGGGTACACGGACAATATTTTTGAAATTATTGATACACTCGCACCAGCTGCTAAAACAACCTTTATTGAACAAGTCTATCAACCGTATTCGAACAGTAAATACTATGTGGGTGTGTTTACGACAGTTAAGAAGTTTTTAGTCTCTGATTTAAACCTGTCAGTTAATGCTATTATGAACTTGGTTGATAATTCGGTATCAATCTCAAGCGGGCTCAATTATCGCCCCTTGTTGAAGGACTATGAGATCGAACTGAAACTGAACAGCAATATCGGCAGTGACTACTCCGAAGCTACTTTTTCAGGGAATCCCTATCATATCTATTTGGGGACAACCTATTGGTTTTAACTATCCCAAGCAATTGAACAGCCAATTAAGGATCAAGGATCCCGTAAGATTATTTTTATGGGTTTTTTCTTTTATGAAATTCGATTGGCAAGGTGGAAAAGAGTATTTCCATAAATTTTCCAACATGTTATAGTATGTTATGTAATTATCGGCTTCCCGAACCCACTTAGCAACCAGGCTGGGTGAAAGATCATAGTTTATGGCCACCAACGCACAATTACGGGTTTCTTTGGTTTCTCTAATTATCTGTTGTTTAAACTCATCTGTGAATTTCGTCTTTTCAATAATGTCGCCCCCTATTTTTAATTTACCAGAGTTAAGACACTTTTGTCCAAAGAAATTAGGGGGCTAAAAAGATTTAGGCATTTTACCCTTTTAGCTTGTTTTGGACAATGTGAAAATCTAAGATTAAGTGAGATATTCAAAGAAAAATAAAGATTATTGAGGGAGTGAAGAATTACCTGATATTTATAATTACGATCTTCCGTTGATTTCCCATAGGATGAAAGAATTGTTTGATGACAAGGGAGTGGACAATGTTTGCTATAAACCCATTCTTCTGGTGGAAAGCGAGGATAGTTATTTTGAGTATTATATTCCGTTTGTGAGGGCGATTGATTGTGTCAAATGGGAAAAAAGCGAATATAAAGAGAAAGCAGGCGGTCTAAAAGGCATTGAAGGTGCTTTTGAGATTGATGAGCAAAAGGTGGGAAATAATAAAATATTTAAAATAAAAGATGCATTAAACGAGATTTGGGTAATAGATCAGGAATTAAAAGAAGGGCTTGAAAATATGGGCATAAAAGGTGCAAAAATAGTTGAGACAACTTCTTATGAGGGATAATGTATTCAAATATTGTTTATGTGGCGGGATGTGAAAATAACGGAACTACAGAAGTCGTCAAATATTGGAAGAACGAGCGGGCTTTAGCGTTAACCGGTATATTTGTATTAATACATAAAACCAATGAAAGGGGGTGTTGCAAAATGCAGCCCCCCATTTTTTACAACAAGAAAGAAATTTGTTTGTGATATTTGCGATAAGATGCTTACTAAGTATTGCAATTGTTTAACTTGACAGCAATAATAGGTATTGATATAATGAAATTAACAGAATGGTAATAACAACTTTAAATTAGCAAATTAAAATTACAGGAGCATTTGTCCGTTTGGTTTATGAAAATTTATTAAGATAAAAATTATTGAGGGAGGAACCATTGATGAATAGGAAACAAGCATTAGAACATTTTAAATCTGGTCCTTTGAAAGAAAAGGGAATAGAAAAAATGGACCAGGTTAACGAATATTTTAAAATACATAAGGAAGAATTGGTACCTGATTTTGTAGAGTCCTTTAGGAGCATTCCTGTAATAAACAAAACTAAACTTTGAAAAAAGAAGTACCGCCTAGTAGAATTGAAGTGTGCAATCACCAAAAACACAAATCTCAAAACTACAGGAGATACTCATAATGAAGTATACCCAAAATGAAAAAATTTTGCAAATCACAGATCAAACATTAATTATCGGAGTTGATGTCGCCAGTGAAATACACCATGCGAGAGCGTTTGACAACCGGGGAATTGAGTTAAGTAAGATTTTTAGGTTTTCAAACGATATCGAAGGATTTGAAGCATTTACAAGTTGGATTATGGAAATAAAACAGAAACATCACAAACAACAAGTAACAGTTGGGATGGAACCTACAGGACATTATTGGTTTACCCTCGCCCAACATTTAAAAGAACACGGCATTCGAATCGTGCTGGTGAATCCGATGCATGTTAAGCGCAGCAAGGAAATGGATGATAATAATCCGACCAAAAATGACCGTAAAGACCCAAAGACCATTGCCATGCTAGTGAAAGACGGAAGGTATATGGAACCGTATATTGATCATGATGAAGTAATTGCTAATGTTTCCGTTAGTGAGTTGCAGATGCTTATTGAAGGTCAGGAAGTGTCGGCTTTGCAAATTGGAACCGTAATGACACATCCGGAGTACAGAGGGAAAGGATTAGCCAGAAAACTGATGGAGTGTGTGATATGTTAAATAATCAATTAATCAGAGAAGTGGAATTTGCTAAGGAAGCGTTGAAAAACGAGCCTAATGGCCGGTTAACTTTAGAGTATAGAAAAAAAATATGGTCTGTTTATGGACCTCGTAAGATGGATAAAGCAAAAGCTATTATCGAAAAGCCTTTGATCAAAAGGGTAAAATTAGCCGCTCTATGTGCTGAAAAGGTGCTTCCTATCTGGCTTGAAGCATATTCGGATAAATATGATGCAGTGAAAGTCCTGAATTTTACAAGTGAATATTTAGATGGGTTAAGCTCATGGGAACGAGGCTATGATATCTATAATGAGTTTCGTGCCCGGATGGTAGAATTAGAAGAAGGCCCATTAAGGCCGCTTGCGGCAGGAAAGTGCATATCCCGTGTGCTTGCAACTGCATTATATGACTTGGATTGTGATGGGGATGAAAGTGATGAAGAATATGATTGCGAGGAAGATGACGATATCGATCTATGGGATGCAAGCTTTGCTGCTTCAGTGGCTTTGTCAGGTATCTATTGGAGTGAAAGTGATAATGATATTGAAAGGAGAAGAGAGTACTGGAATTGGTACTTGAACGAAGCTGTTTTTATCGCAGATACTTAAAAAGTATATGATTCATCTATAACTAATAATTTTTTTTGTAGAAGTTCTAAGTAAACTGCCACTGACCAAAACCAAAGAATTGCATATTTCCGGGACTTCAAACTTTTTTTTCCAAAAAGTTGGTTTATAATTTACACACCAACATTGAAAAATTTGATTTGGAGATAATTGATTATATTCGTAGCAGGTCAACCCCCGAATATTTGACTGTTGAATATGGAAGTGAAATGCCACATCTGCGCTGGTCCAAACGGCATAATGATCCCAAGGTTTTAATCTCGATGCTTAAGCCTGTTAAAGATTTTGGACGGCATAGCCCAAACACCGGAAGTATTGATGACCAACAAGTACGACAGGTTCAACCAGCTTGTAAAAACAGTTGCAGGCAGCACAACGATCATAAACAGCTACAACGGTGAAGGCTTAAGAGAAGCAAAAACAGTAAACGGCATAACGACAAGATACCTTTATGAATACGACAAAGTAATACTGGAAACAGACGCAAGCGGAAAAAATGCAACAGCGAGGAATATTTACGGGACAAATCTACTTGCAAGACTGGTAGAAAATGAATTATATTATTACTTGTATAACGGTCATGCAGATGTAACCGGACTGGTAAATGCCGCAACAGGTTCTTCTTGGTATTGGTGTAAAAATTGTTTTAAATATGCTCATTTCACAGGTGCAACGTTATCAACTAAATATATTTTCAACGACCCTTTATCTAAAATGGATAAATCTGAAATTGAACAGCTACATAAGAATGGTAAATTGTATGAATATTTAGATTCGCTTTGGGAAAAGGGACTATTACCATTAACGTTTAAACGTAAATCATAAGATTTAATGCAATAAACATCTGAATTAAAGGATTGTGGATTATGAACGTGCAAGAATTGAAGGGCAGAAATTAAGAAATATTATTCCTGATTTGGGAGGTAAATGATATGGATAATGTAATTAAGCCTAACCCAAAAACTCTTGATAAGGCATTAGGTGAATATTTGAAAAATCATGGGGTTGTCAATATCCATTGTGAAAGATGTAATGAACAAATTGAAGTAACACGAAAGACAGATACAGTTTTTATTGTTAATTGTAAATGTGGTTTGTACAATGGCACTTGTAGAGGACTATGAGGTGATTTACCTCTACACGCTACGGCAATTAAACAGTGGAAAAATAAAGGAACTAAGTAAATTTACTCCTGACCGCTCTTGAAAAGAGGTGGGTGTAGGTTTCAAAAATCCTATTGGGAAACGTGTAGGCATGAGTTACATAAAGGACTCTCAGATAGGACTGTGACAGGGGACGGCAGACAGTGTGAAAAGTAAAATCTATACTCCGTCTTTGAACTAACTAATACCTGTTTTTTGTCAAAAACTTAGTATTTTTAACCCTAATTCAAAAATATTATTGAAGCCGGTCGAAAGGCTTAATGCTCATAAAGTGCGGTTGCCGATAGGTTTTGTGGAGACAGGAAAAAAGGAGAGTGAAAAAATGGCAACTAAACTTATATCAAATTTTGTATTTGCTTGTATTGAAGATGATGTAATTATGGTGGGTTTTGCTGATGATGAATTCAATACAAAAGAACACCTATTACTTCAAAAAGCTTTGGAATTTGATGAACAAGATATAGCATTAGGACATGATAAAGTTCATATAACTTATTTTGATGAGTTGTATTCTTCTTATGGTGGAATTGTCAAACTTGAACTTAAAAACAATATTGTTGAAATTCAAATTGATAAAGATACTGCCAAAAAACTAAATACAGAAGAACAACTGGAAATATCGCTTCCAGAAGCTTATGACAGAACAAATTTAATATACCATTTGAAGCTTATGTTTAAGGATAACACTGATACTTTATTTATTAAATAAGATTATACTGACTGTGAATTGAAATACTTAGAAAAAGCCGGATTCAGTAATGTTTCCGGCTCTTTCTTTATTTATCGAAGCACTATTCATGTTGCTGTTGTAATAGATTGCTGGACTAATATTTTAGGTGAAATTACTTTTGAAAATAGACCTTCAAAATTTGATAAATTCATGCAGGATGTAAAAAAGATTTACAAGGATTTAACCCCATGTTTCGGGCTTGAAGATACAAGAGGATTTGGAAGGAATTTTACTTCTTACCTGTTAGGGCATAAATTTACTGAGAAACATGTAAACCCTGCTTATACTGATTCCATGCGGTCAAGTGCCCCAATGAGTAAAAAAATGATTTGTTTGATGCGTTTTGTGTTGCCAAGGTTTTGCATGATATGGTGGACACTTTGCCGGATGAAGAACATAACGACTTACATTAGACTATTCGCCAACTTGTAAAACGCAGGAACAGCCTTGTTAAAGGTATTGTTATTGCTAAGAATCAATTAAATTCCAATTTAACAAATGTCTATCCAAGTTACAAGAAATATTTCTGTGACGTGGATAATAAAACAGCTTTGTTATTTTGGGAGAAGTACCAACACCCACAGTATTTAAAGGGTATAAAGCCGGAAACGCTTTTAGAGGAATTAAGGACAATACATAAAGGAATGAAGCAGGAACAGGCAGAAATGATATTGTCATGGGAGTTAAAAGCAAACGGAAAAGACTATAGTTACTGACTTCAATAATGCGGGAGTTGGTAATAAGGGAATCATAAATGGGAAAAATCCTGCTCAAAGATTGGCAGATAAATTAAGCAATCTACCAAAAAATCAACGACTAAATTCTGCCACAGTTATAAGAACAAAATCTGGTAAGTATATTGTTTCTACAAATAAAACAAAGAATCTAAATACAGAAGTATCTAAAGTTTTAGATGATTTAGGAAATGTAAACAATTTTAATAGAGGGTACGGTGAGGTTAGTGCAATAAGTAGAGGCTTTGATAAAGGATCACAAAGCGAACTAGCTGGGGCAGATATATATACTGCTTACGTTAGGGGGCCAAATAGCACGACTGAGTTAAATGGTGCTTATCATAGTCCATGTGATGTCTGTGGTCCATTGTTGGATTTTTTCAAAATGAATCAAATTGAATGGTAATGTAATATAAAACTTAGGAGCATTCCTGTATTGAAATCAAATGAACTTTGAAAAGACGAGTACCTCCTGTTAGAATACTGGGTGTAAGCAAGTTACCCCTAACAAAATAAGACTAACAGAGGAGGTACTCAATATGAAGTATAGCCAAAATGAGAA
>JAKPCT010000212.1 GCA_029553165.1 Bacillota bacterium | reverse complement strand
ACAAGTTTAAAGAATTCATTGAAGAAAGAGCGAAACTAATTATTAGCAAAATAGACCAATATTTTAACTAATTTGCCCTTGCAACGATCCGCTAACAGCGGCTATACGCCATTAAAACGGCGCATAGCCGCCAAACGTTATGCACCATTATTATAAAATGATACAGTAAAAATTGAAAACAATGAATAATTCAGAAATCCTTCAAAAAATCATTCAAGTCCTTGACAACAATAAGGGACAAGATGGATGGACAGATTTGGCATTAGTTGGCAAACCGCTTACAGACCTTGGTGTCAATTACAAGGCACTAGGGTATATGAAGCTTAGAGAGTTGCTTGAAGAATACTCAGATAATATTGAGATTAGGCGTGACGATACATCACATAAAGTTCCAGTTTTGTATGCCAGACAAAAAGGAACAACACAACCAGTCACACAAGTACAAAGAACACTAACAAATACTAATAAACCAAAGACAACACAAATTCCAAATAATCTAATGCAGTGGGCTTGGATGGGCGATTTTAGGCAAGTTATAAGTGACTTAAAAAATATGGCATTGAAAGAACGTTGGTATTATAGAGTTCAAAATCCTGCGTTTCCTTTTCCGATTTTATCAAAATATCTGACCTATACTTTTTTCAGACTTTCTAAGGAGACAGGAAAAATAATAACAACTGACCAATATGCAGCTTTTAATACAGGTTTAGTCAATAATTTGTATGAGCCAATTTATGCTCTCTTTGAAAAAAACAGAGTGCAAGGAAGACAAGAGTGGTATTTCCAAGAATTTTGTATTTCTGGAGTTGGTAAAGCCGGAAAAATTTTAGCCAGTAATTTTAACCCCCTACCTCAAAGAGCACACTACTTTAATAACCCCGCAGAATTGATATATGATATTAATGCCCCAGAACCGCAATTAAACTGGAACCACATTATTTTAGACAACGTTTCACGGCTTCCAATTGAGTTTTTAGAAGAACATAAACCAACAGGGTTTTTATTAAGAGATACATCGTCAATGAATACAGTTGAAAAGGACAAGTATTACAAAGAACTAGCAAGTGCAATAGAAAATGATAGTAAGAAATTTCGAGCAATCAAAAACAGATTTGCTGACAGTCTTTCACTTGCATTAAAACGTGTGCAATGGAATTTCAAGACTGCCATTCCTATGTATTACCCCAAAAACAACAAAATGTCATTGTTACTTCCTCTTTCATTGATTGATGATGAAGTAATTGACCTTGCTCTTGTAACCGAAAAAACGCAATCTGGAGCTTACTTGGGGCATACAATATTACCTCTTGACTGGGCTTACAGCAACGCAAGACTTGTTACAAGACCCGATAGTGACTGGTTAGTAGCTGAAAAAATTGATACAACATCAACTACTGACATTGATGAAAATGAAGAATAACGGTGCATAACAGGCGTTTGGCTCAATGGCGGGTGAAGTGGTTAATTGAACATTCTACCTCGAATCAACTTTTGTGTTGTATTGACAGTTTTGAGCTCCGAATTCCGCCACTGCGCCAAGCGCCAAACCGTTCACTTGCTTCTCAAGACACGTACGAGTTAAGAGTTCCAGTTGTTGCTTGGCAATAAATTGGTTGTAAGCCTTTATTTCCCAAATATTTCGATAAGTACTGGTTTGATGCCAGCAAAAAAGAATTCAACAGCAATAA
>JAKPCT010000187.1 GCA_029553165.1 Bacillota bacterium | reverse complement strand
AGCATCGTATGCCGATCCTGCATTGGGAGTATTGGTAAACCCTTTTGTGAAGTCAAAACGGAATCCATCCACTTTATACTCGGTTAGCCAGTATGTGAGAACGGAATCGACAAACTTTTGAGTTTCGGCACTTTCGTGGTTAAAATCGTATCCCCAACAGTAGGGCGGGTGAGGGCATGTAGTATTGTACCAGGGATTATCGGCTGTTGGAGTGCCTAGGGTTGAACCATCGGAAGTAGAGTACATTTGTACTAGTGGTGATTGGCCAAAGGAATGGTTTAGTACCATATCAATAATTACAGCCATCCCCAGGCTGTGGGCTTCATCAATAAATTCCTTGTAATCATTGGGTTTGCCGTAGGCCTTATCGGTGGCAAAGTAAAAGGATGGATTATATCCCCAGCTATCGTTGCCCTCAAACTCATTAATTGGCATAAGTTCTACTGCATTAACCCCTAACTTTTTCAGGTAGCTGAGCGAATCTCTAACTGTTTGAATATAGGAATCGCCCACAAAATCGCGAATATGTAACTCGTAAATAACAAGGTTTTCCTTTGTTGGAGGTGTGAAAGTAGCTGTTTGCCAGCTATAGGTGGTTGGGTTGGTAGAGAATACCGATGCAATTCCTGTTGTTTTTCCGGTTGGGTATGCCATCAGGTTAGGATACACTGAGGAGGGTATATACTGGTCGTTTGGGTCAAGAGTTTTGTTAGTGAACGGGTCAGCAATACGTAGGTATCCATCAATTAGGAACTGGAATGCATACTCCTTATTTGGTTCAAGTCCGTTGAGTGTTAACCAGTGATACTTACCTTCAGGCGTGCGTTTCATGTAGTACTGCTCATCGGGCAACCAATCGGAAAAACTACCTATAAGGTAAGTATAATTCTTTTTTGCAGGAGGATCATATAGAACTATGGTAACAGAATTTTCGTTCATGATGTTTACTCCTGGGCGCATGCCATTTGGTAGGGTTGCAACATCTACAGGCGTTCGTACCAAGATATAAACCGAATCGTATTTGGTGGTTGTCCCATCCGATGCTTCGGCTTTAATCCAATGCTTACCGTATGTATCGGCAGTGTAGGGGAAAGATATTGCTGTTTGATTTGTACTGGCAACCTCAGCATTATCGATGTAAAGCTTTAGTGAGGTTGAACTATTTGCCGAAACCTGTATGCTGATATTGTCGTTTAGTTCATATATTGGCTTTGTTTGCGAGGGGTTAGTTATGCTAACCGAAAGTCCTTGTTCATAAACATTGTAGAAGATATCCTCGGTCTGCTTTGTGGCGTCGGCACTTCGGAACACAAAGCACATCTGGGTTATCTTTTTATCGGCAGGCACTCCATAAAACTGTCTAATGCTTGGCGAAATGGTTAGCTGGTAAGTGTTAGTCCCTGTACGGGTTAGCTTAGGCTGCGAAGTATTATTTCCCCATGTTCCAATAACATACTGCCAGTCAGGGTTACCTTCAACCTTAACACCGGTATGGGTGTATACCTCGCCTGTATATCCTACCAGATCGCTCCGTGTTGCCTTTGTTGCATCAAAAACAATTGTAACTGCATCGGCATCGGTAGGGAGAGCAGGGGTAACGGTAATGGGTTGGGCATAAGCAGTTGAAATAACAAAAATTAATAATAATGTAGAAAATATTTTCATTGTTTGAAAATTTAAAAAAAGGGCGCAATGAATGCGCCCTTTTGATTTAGAATATACTATTAGTGGAGTTTAATAGACAGTTTCTTTGTATCTCCATTTTCAGCATCAATCACCAAAGTTAAATCGTATTGTCCCTCAACAGAAAGTTTAATGTTGGTATTCCCTTCACCTATAATCCAGTTCGTAGCATTATTAGAATCAACAATATTGTTTCCTGCATCAAATCCGTTTGAGGTGTCACGACATCTTACTTTCCATTCCTGGTCTGCAAGAATTTTTACGTTAGTCCATTTCCATGTGTAAACGTTTCCACTTTTTGTTGGTTTTCCATTATTATCTGCAAATAGGTAAACATTCCAGTTCCAAATATTATCAGTAATTGCATTTGGATTATCGGTTGAAATGCCACCACCAACAACTTCAATTTGTGTATTTGACCAGTCTGTGTAAGTTACATCGGCTGTTTTGGTCCAAGCTAAGGTAACACCTTTTGAAAAGTCCCAGCTTAGATTTAGCTTGTAAATGCCAGTAGGAATATGAGTTGCATCACCTGTTGAAGTAACAGTATAATTTCCACCACCGTATTGGAATTTAGTTAAATCCTCTCCCATTCCAATGTTTGTTTGTACATTGCCAAATGATTCATCCAGTTTATAATTCCAAATTCCATTGAATCTAACTTTAAATTCCTTTCCAGGTTTTAAGGTAAGATTCACAAATTCCCATTCGCCTTTTTCCAAAGCAAGCGATTTTTTGGTAAATACATAATTTTCATCGTATCCCCAATTTGTCATATTACCAACAACCTCAAAGCTTTTTACTTTCAAGATAGCGGTCTTCTTGGTAGTCATATCAGCGATGAAGAAATATAAACCCTCTGAAGTAACAGTGAAAGCATTGCCGTTTTCTTTTAAAGTGCCTGTCCAGGCCCAGTCTTTTTTATCAACGGTATCAGCAACCCAAGCGCCATCAAGTCCGTAAGTTTTTAAAGTAGGACCAGCTTGTTCTTTTAAGAAAAAGCCATCGTTACCAGCATTTACATATATGAACTTAACCATTAAGCCATCTCTTTTTTCAGAGGGGTTTGGAAACTTATCAATCCAACCATATTCCATTAAAGAAGCTTGATTCAGTTCTTCGGTAAAAATAGCTTTACCCGATACATAAAAACCATCTTCAACAAGAGGTTTGTTGTTGTCATCATCATCTTTGTTACATGCTGTAAAAGCAAGTGCAGCAGCGGCTAATAGCCACATAAATCTGAATTTAGTTGTTCTCATAGCATTAAAATTTAGGGTTAAACATTAAATATATTATTCTAGATTTGGGTTTGCATCAATTGCCCATTGAGGGATAGGAAATACTTTACGGCTTGGATCAGAGGCAGTTTTTTCCCACCAAGCATTATTAAATTTACCAAACCTAATAAGATCCTGCCTGCGGTGTGCTTCCCAGAATAGTTCACGGCCACGTTCAGCAAGTATATCATCGAGAGTTGCGTTGGTGATATTTGGCAGGCCTGCGCGATTCCGAATTGGATTGATATAATCATCGCCATTTTTAGTTTGACGAACCATTGCTTCAGCCTTCATTAGCATTATATCTGCTAATCGGAAAATTGGGAAATCGTTACTCAGGTTTGCTTTTGCTCCTAATTTTATTTCAAACTTCTTAACCCTTGCACCCGACATTCTGATTTCTTCAGGAGTAAATGATGCATCCATTACTAGTTTGGGAATATATGGGTTAAATATTAATGGTTTTCCTGCAACTGCGTCAGTAATAGGTTGACCCGATGAAGTGTATTGCTGTCCAACCAAAAAATAACCAGTTTTACGTTTGTCGTTTGCAGGATAGGTTTTATAATGTTGTTCGGTAACAGCAAAACCATTCCATGGTCCAACGCTCATATCAAATGTTAGGTTGCTGTTGTAGTGGAGTGTTCGCATGTGTAAATTGAAACCCTGATAGGTATCCTCATCGTAAGGAATAGTAAAGATATTTTCAGGGGAATTCTGATTGTTTGTAACAAATGGGGCTAGTGGGTCACTTTCAAGTGAGTAGCCAAGCTTTAGCACTTCATCGCAAGCATTTTCAGCTTTATCCCATTTGGCCTCTCCAGTGTATACTTCTGAATTCAGGTACAGTTTTGCTAGGAGCGACCAAGCCATTCCCTTTGTAACGGAAGTTTTAGACATGCTTTCATCAAGGTAGGGGATAGATTGTTCAATATCGGCAACTATATTATTGAAAATCAAATTCCTAGGAGTTTTACTAGGTTGCTTTTCAGCATTTTTAAATGAGGTAACATAGGGAACGTCGCCATAATTATCAATTAGAAGGTAGTAGTAGTAAGCCCTCATAATTTTTAGTTTGGCTAAGTTTTTAGCACCAGCTGGTGTGAGTTCATTCATCGGTAGATTTTCTGGATTAAGAACTTCAATAAGTCTGTTGGCTTCAACTATACCATTATAAAATCTACCCCACATTGCAGCCACTGCTTCAGTTTTATTATCCCATGTATGTTGATAAAGCACGCGC
>JAKPCT010000179.1 GCA_029553165.1 Bacillota bacterium | reverse complement strand
TTCTTTCGCGGATTTGGTGTAAACTGTGTATTGTCCATAGTGATCACCTTTCTGCTGTTAATGTTTTATGGTAAATTCATTTTACAACAGAAAAGGTCACTATGGATTTTTATTAGTTCAATTTGATTTTACAATGAGCCTCAATAAATCGATTTTGATCAAAGACCACATTCGGATCGATCTCCTTCAACTCCTGAAGCGTTTTCAAAGCTCCTTCAGTACCGGGAACATCGATCTTAAAGCTCAAATCCCATTTAGGAATCGTCTTCTTCCAGTATTCCCGGACAACTCGCTCATCCATATTCAGCTTTTTGACCGTATACGCGATCAATTCTTCCTGATGGGTTTTGGCGTATTGATAAGCTTCACGGCTTGCTTTTAAAAAGTTGTGAATCGCTTGGGGGTTAGTCTCAATCAATTTGATCGTGGCAAAGACGAAACTGTGTTGATAATTTTGATAATATTTGGCTGATTCCGCCAGCAGATGGCCTGTGCCTTCCAATTCAGCCCGAATGGCCACCTCCAAGTTGGTTTCCACGGCAGCTACCTTTCCCGAAGTCAAGATCATATAAGCATCGGTACCGCCAGTAGCAACAATCTTCACATCCTTCTCTGACATGCCGTGCCCAGCAAGAATCTTCAAAAAAGATTGATGGTTACCGCCACCCAAAGCGCCTGTTGCCACAGTTTTCCCTTTTAAATCGGTAACTTTTTTGATTGCATTTGTCGCTACTAAAACAAACTCAATCCGTTTATTCGGTGGCGAAGCCACAATTTTGATCGGTAAGCCCTTGGCAATCCCGGTAATTATCGGGCTTCCATAGGAACCCATATCAACCTGTCCGCTGGCCACTCCGGCCGTTGCTTCCGCTCCACCCTTGATAAAGTTGATCACTTTCAGATCAATCCCGTGTTTCTTAAAGATCCCTTTTTCCAGGGCCATCTGTTGGGGCATACTGCTGATGCCAACCGCCAGATTGGCCAAACGGATCGTAACCAGTTTTTGAGGATTTTTGGAACCGGCCTTTCCATCAGCAACGGATAGCATCGTGACGGCAAGCAATAAGACAACAACCAGTGAACGGATAACTTTTCTAATCATCACACTCTTCCTTTCATTAAATATTTTGTGGAAATGTTATTTCAACATTTCCACAAAAGCATTGACCCGGTTTTGCATCTGTTCAGTCTGGGTTCCCCGTTGTTCGTGTTCAATAATCAGGGTCGGAAGACCCGACTCCCGTTTAATCTCATCAACCAACGCCCGGGCCACCGCTGATTGGGTATTGCATCCCCAGTTATACAAGAACAAGACCCCATCGGCCCGGGAACGCTTGATCTGCTCAACCGTCCACTGGGCTCGTTCTTTGATCGATTGTTCATAGGGATAGGATAAGATCGCCTTCGCCAGGTTGTAAAAAGGATCACCATCTTCTTCAACAATGGTGGTAATATCGCTCCAATGATTGTCATTACCGACGACAATCCCTCCAACTTCTTCAATCCGGTATTCATTGGGGAAAACACAGGAACCACAGACAAAGATCCGGGCCGGATCGTCACTCACCCCAAAACCTTTCTGGCCGTTTTTTACCCTTTCGGCAATATAACCTTTGGCTTCCCGCAACAGGCTCAAACTTGCTTCCGGATCACCGTGGAGTTCCATCCCTCCCATTTGGAATAAGTCACGGCGGTCTTTACCGTTCGTTGGCGGTACTTCGGCGGACCACCATAAATCGGCAATCTCCATCGCCAACTTCCGTCCTTCGTTATGAAGTTTAATCTCTCTGCGTAAGTCCTCAGCCGTCGTTTTGTTGCCGGTCAGTTCATCAATACTCTCAATCAAACGCCGGATATTTTCCGCAAAATAGGTAATGGCCCACTCCTTATCTTTCTGATGATCCAGCGGATAATCAGCCAAAAACAGCTTGACATCCTTTCGTTTGCCGTGGCGGTGAGCTTCCAAGCCGTAGGAGACATCCGAACAGCGCAGGCAGGAGAATGGGGCAATCATATCCACCGGCACTGTTCCTTCCTGAATATTTTCATAACCGGCAGACTGGCAGACCTCAAAACTGATCGCCCGGTAAGCTTTCTCCTTTTGATTGGCCCTTCTTACCTCTTCCTGGTTCAAATTCAACCCTTCATGCTGACCGCTGGCCCAGATACCGACACTGGCCGGGCGTAACGCAATCGCTCCTGCGGCATAATAAGGATCAACGCTTTGCCCGCCTTGGACAAAAACCACCGGAACACCATTTTGCTTCGCTTTCGTCATTCGTTCGTTCATTGTCATAATCAGGTAATTGTGTTTAAGTGAGAATGGCAGGGTAACGTCACCCGATATTTTCCGGCCGAAGTAATTGCTATAATCATAGACGTTGGGATACTTTTTCGGTCCAATCTCCGTTAAGTAGTGCCAAACATCGGCAGGACTTGCTTTTGAACCATCCCGGAATTGGATATCTTCCGTCTCTAAAAAACGGTCTTTGATCGCCTCCGGATACCTGAATACATTGCCTGATACAGTCATACCGCAACCTCCTCATAGTGTTTGTTTCTGATCATCTCCACGAAAGCCTCAACCCGGGTACGAATCGCTTCAAAATCGGATCCTGCATATTCGGTATGGATCTCGAGCAAGGGAATACCTACTTTTTGCAAGATGTCTTTTGTTTCTTTGGCTTTAAACGTATAAGGATCACAGTAACGAAGCGTATGATAGATAACTCCCTGCGCCTTAAAGGTTTTAATCAATTCTTTCAGCCGCTTGATTCGCTGATCCGTATCCAGATCCAGATATGGCAAAGCACCATGGGGTGTCCGGTTGAGGTATCCCACCGCCAGCCCTTGCAAGGAGTTTTCGGGGATCTTTACCTCAAGATAGGGGATTAATCCCGACCAGAGGTCATCGCCGACAATTCTTCCGCCAACCTCATTGATGATGCTGATCAGCTTCTTATCACCGGGAGGGATCACACTGCCGGAGATGAAAATCCGGGCTTCGTCTTCAGTGACCTCAATTACCGGTTGACCCTGTTTTTCCCGTAATTCGGACAATACCTGTTCCAGCAAGGAGAGATACTCCCGACGGTCCAGATAGTATCCGGCGTGAATGAGATCATAGGTCTCCTCCCACGAAAGATAATTCGCAGTAGCAGCCTGATATTGATAAATTGTTACAATTGCCTCCCGGATCCGGTCATAAAGCGCAATTGTATCAGCGAGGACTTGATTATCAAGTTTGGTGCCGGTCTGTTCTTCCAAGCGCTTGGTAAAATACTCCACTTCCTTGGTAAAGTAGACTTTGGCTTCCGGCCAGTAAAAATTGCGTGGCACTCCTAGGATAATCACTTCTTTATTAAAGTAATACTCCAAGATCTCTGCAGTCCGGTAAGTCTGCAGGCATGTTGCATCAAAAGCCAAAAAGTCAGTATTTTGAATGTAAGGATCTTTGTTTTCGGCAAATAACCCGACGGTCTCACGGACAAAAACGCAATTTTTGGTTGAAATATAGCGGGCACCGATTTCAACCAAGCGGTCATCGCCACCAACACCGATCCGCACAGGGATCAACCCCAGCGCATAAATAATCTCTTCCGGGATGTTATAACCCTGCCATCCGACAACCTTTTGGCCTTCCCGGCGTGCTTTGGCGATCTCTTCCGGCCTCTCTGCCAGCCGTTTTCTGATCAGTTCCAATGTTTTAATCGCCATTTTATTTCCCCCTTTTCCATGAATTTTGAGCAATGACTGCCGCGCCGATCGCCCCGACAAGTTGAGGATCCCTTTCCGGTTCGACAATCTTCACCTTCAATGCATCTTCCAATGCTTTTCGCATTCCGATATTCTTAGCCACGCCTCCGGAAAAAAAGACGTCGCTTTCAACTCCAACTCTGGAGAACATCCCACCTACACGGTTAGCGATCGCATGATGAATCCCGATAATAATATTTTCCGGTTTCTCACCACGGGCTAATAATGAAACTGTTTCCGACTCGGCAAACACGGTGCAGGTACTGCTTACCGGGAGCACTTCGGTGGCCTGTAATGATAAAGGCCCTAATTCATCAAGGCTTACCTTAAAGACATTGGCCATAACTTCCAGAAACCGGCCGGTACCGGCGGCACATTTGTCATTCATAGCAAAATCCGTCACATTACCGTCTTCATCCAGGCGAATCGCCTTACAATCCTGTCCGCCCATATCAATGATCGTCCGGGTTTGTGGATGTAAATAATGAGCACCCTTAGCATGGCAAGTAATCTCCGTCACCGTTTTATTGGCATAGGGCGCGGAAATCCGTCCGTATCCCGTGGCAACGATATACTTTAGATCTTCGCGTTTTAAACCCGCATTTTCCAAAGCAGTCTCTAAACCGTTTAAACCATTCTCTTCGGTGTTAATGCCGGTACGAAGGATACTGTATCCGGCAATTTCACCATCTACCAAAATGACTGTTTTGGTCCCCAACGAACCAACATCCACTCCTGCAAAAGCTGAAACATTAGACATTTGCTCTCTCTCCTTTGTATTAATTTAATAACAGTTATGTAATGAAAATTGATAATCCGATAAACCAATTGTTCAGTCGTTACCGCGCCAGACATCAAAGCGACGGTTTAAAGCCAGTAACGACCGGTCCATCACAATCCCAAAGGCGGCGATAATGACCACACAAACAAAAACAATATCTGTCTGAAACGTCGCCCCAGCATATTGAATTAAGTAACCAAGACCTTCAGCTCCTCCAAACACCTCCGCACCGACAACCCCAAGCAAAGCGCGTCCGGTAGCCAAACGCAACCCGGTTAATAAAAACGGTACCGACTCCGGTAAAGCAATTGTCCAAAATATTTGGCGGCGGTTTGCGCCATACGCTTCGGCAACCCGGGTTAAATCCTTATCAAGATTGGACACAGCGGTTTGCATATTGACAATCAGCGGAAAGACAGCGCTCAGAAAGACCAACGCCAGTTTTGAACCGATTCCGAGACCAAACCAAATAATAAATAATGGCATCATCGCAATCCGGGGAGTTGTATAAAATGCTGCGATAATCGGTCCAAATGCCTGGCTCGCCTTTTTAAACCATCCCAGCAGGATCCCGAATGGTATTCCGACCACGGCTGCCAACAGATAACCGTAGATAAAGATTAGACCACTGGATTGAATATGTTTAAAAATTGAGCCATCCGCAATCACCTTCCATCCGGAGCTGACAATCCGGGACGGAGAGCTTGAAAACATCGGATTAATCCATTGAAGGTTACTTGCTAGTTCCCAGAGGACCAGTAAAGCAACGATCACACCCCCTCCCAAAGTGATACTTTGAAATTCCTGTTTGAATTTCCTAACGAAAACTTTATTTTTGTCAGATTTCATATTCCACGTTCACCTTCTTTCCGGCTGCCGTATGGATCTGCCCCCAAATCTTTTTGGCTAAATAGTCAAACTCGGCATCATCTTTGAGGTGCGGTGTCCGGGGACGGGGCAGGTTTACTCTGACCTCTTCCACGATTTTGGCAGGACGGGCAGAAAAAATGATGATCCGATCCGACAATAATACTGCCTCATCAATCTGATGGGTTACCATTAATACCGTTTTCCGAGTTTGTTCCCACAAAGATAACAATTCATTTTGCATCTCTTCCCGGGTTATCGCATCCAAAGCCGCAAATGGTTCATCTAAAAGCAGGATCTCCGGTTCACAGACCAATGCCCTTGCCAAATTGACCCGTTGTTGCATTCCTCCTGACAGTTGGTGCGGATAATAATGTTCAAAACCTTTAAGATGGACCATCTCAATATACTTTTCAGCTAACTTTCGCGCTTCATTTTTTCTGACACCACGTAACTCCAGACCGTAAATAATATTGTTCAGTACGGACCGCCACGGTAACAACGAGGCTTTCTGGAAAACCACGGCCCGGTCATGGCCCGGTCCGCTTACCGGTTGCCCGTTAACCCTAATCGAACCACTGTTAGGTTTGATTAACCCGGCGATCGCATTTAAAAATGAAGTCTTTCCACATCCGCTTAAGCCGACTATGCTTACAAATTCTCCTGGTTCAATATCGATCGATACTTTATCAACTGCCGCTGTCAATTCACCGGTAGCCAAATTTTCAAAAGTTATTACCAATTCGTTGACCGACAGTTTGGGGAAGACTTCAGTATTGGTATGGCCAATTTCAAATTGGGGCGTTGATCCGGTAGCGATTTGAAAATTTGTTTCAACTACAGCCTCTGCCATTTGCAGTTCCTCCTTTTGCTAATAAAAAAAGCCAAGATATGGTACCGTCTCCGGTAAAATATCTTAGCCTCTATTTTTTAGTCAGCTAAATATTGAAAACCAGAAACTGCTTGGCCCTCCCAAAGTGGTCATTCACATACTTGCCGTCAGTACTGGCAACTGCTACCCTTAAGGACACAAAACCACCCCCAAAGCTTCTTCTGCTTTTTCTTATCTTTAAAAATAAGTAATATCATCGACTTAGTCAACATTAATTTTTTAAGTTTTTCATAGCCATTTTGCATTAGAAGTTCTGGTCTCGTGTTTGAGATATTTATTATTCTTAAAAGTTTTTCTCTCTGGCCCACTGCTTGAGGCGGGCGTGTTAAAGAACTGCCTAAGCAGTTCTTTTTAGAAGAATTGTAATGAAGGTTAGCGGTTCATTTTAGTCGAGAAAAAATTCCTAGATTTAAAAGCTAAAAAATAAGATGATCAATAACTACTTGATTTTGCAAGTATTATAAGTCATCAGTTTTAAACAGATGGTTATTTGAATGATTATCAATGATGTCTATTTGAATGCTTTTCTCTCTGATCCACTGTTCCGGCGGCGGGTCACTTTTTGTGCGCCCAAAAAGTGACCAAAAAGGCGCCGGAACCGTATGGTTCCGGTCCTCCTTAAATCATCCAAGGTTTTTAGTGGGTTTTCGCCCTCCTGGCCTTCTGTCTGCCAATGGGGCCCAGGCTTCCGATTGGCGATGGCAATGAAACATCCCTGTTTCGATGCCACGCACGCCAACCTCCTTGGTTGGCTAATGCTTTACCCAGCGGTTATTTTGGTCTTTGAGCTTACAAAATGAGTCTCTTCCTAGTACTAATTCGCCAACAGGGAGGTAGGTTGGCGCGCGGCTTTAAAAATAGGAGGTTTTTATAGACATCGGCGACAGCGACCGCAGGTTTTTCATCCTGAAAAGATGCGTCGCAAGGCTCCTTTCTTAGAACCTTAATCCATTGTAGCAACACCGATACATCAAAAAGCAACCAAGAATGACAAAGCACAATTCTTGACGTCTCCATCTATAAATTAAAAGTCTAAAAATATTAATGGGTTTCCGGTATCACCCGCAAACCCATTGTTGAAGTCCAGAGCGTTTAAAAAAATATTTTACTGGGTCACGCTGCTTTATTCAATCTAATTTCCAAACAGATATTTCCGATTGAAGCACCAATACAACAGCTCGTTCTTATCTCATACTCTTTAGCGTCATCACGTTGGCGTTGCACCGGTGGTAAAATATCGCACTTCATATTTTCGGAAAGTGAAATCAGGACATTACCGCTGATGATATTAGCTATCTCGGAGATTGCCGAGGTCACAAAGGCATCGACTTCATTAAACTCCATCCCGCTCATATGACGTACGAGCTGAAGCGAGGTTGAGATTGGAAAACGGTAAATAATCTCTCCCTGAAGGTCGCCAATAACACCGATGGCAATATCAATCTCATTATCACAATTGAAATCCGCTCCCGGATGAGCAGAAACTTCAGAGATGTTCAGCATCAAATTAAAGACATTATGAGTCGCAGCAACAAATGTTTGATACAGTTTATCTTCCATTGCTGCTCACCCCTTTCTTGGCATATTCCGCAATCCGTTGGTCTTCAGCGGCGACATGATTAACCAACCATGCTAACAGCCTGCCTCCAAACTGTTGCATTAATTGTTCATTAAAATCGGATTCTTGATATTGTTTTGAGACCTCAAGTACATAATTGACCATCCCGTTATGGATCTCTTTATGAGCCTCATATCCCGGATAATCGATCCGTAGCTGGTATGCTTCCTCATCGTGAAAATGCTCGACAACGTACTTCTTCATAAACTCCAGTGTCTCATTGATTTTCGGAACTTTTTCAGTCCAACTGTCCTCTGACCGCAATACCTGTAAAAACGATTCAACACGCCTGAATAATTCTTTATGCTGCGCGTCAATTTCAGGTACGCCGAGTTCATAATGGTCCTTCCACAGCATAATGACAGCATCCTTTCTTCTTTTAATTTAATCACTCTATTCTAAGCTCTTACTTATTTCGTCATTTTTTGTTATTTAGTTTAATAACTTTAGATCCTTTAATAACGGACATCACTGGTAATTGAGACTGATTCCATGATATACAGAGTTTTTCGGACAATTCTTCCTTGACAAAGGAGGAAGCTGTTTGGTAATATATTAGTAATCCGATAGGAATTATTATATTTATTCTTAAATATGATTAAATCCCCATAACAAGGTTGTGATTCAATGACTGCAGTTATCAATTCAAAGGTCCGTAATAACGCTCCGGGTAAATTTATCCGCCTTTCCAAAGGTTACACCCATTACGAAACTGCCGGAGCAAAAACCGGACCGGTTGTCCTGTTCATCCACGGTTTTTCAGTACCGTACTACATGTGGGATCATAATTTCAGAGTATTGGCACAGGCCGGTTTCCGGGTGATCCGTTACGACCTTTACGGCCGGGGATTGTCGGATCGTCCACTGACAATCTACAATCAAGAGCTTTTTGTCATCCAAATACAGGAACTGCTTGATGCTTTAGCGATAACAGGACCGATTCACATCATTGCAACATCGATGGGCGGAGCTGTCGCTGCCGCCTTTACCGCGACCCATCCGGAACGGGTCGCTAAAATCGTCTTAATTGATCCGTTGTTCGAAAAATGGCGGATCGGATTGTTAAGGGTACCGCTAATCGGCGAATTACTGATGAAACAGTCTTTCCTGCCAGCAGCGCCGCAGCAACAATTGAAAGACTTCTTTCAACCGGAGAAGTTTCAATACTGGGCTGATCGTTTTAAAGAACAGATGCAATTTGATGGTTTTGGAGCGGCATTACTCTCTACTTTACGCTATTTCATCAGTAAAGACCCGACTCCGAATTACGAAGCAATTGCTCACCACCATAAATCCGTCCTCCTCCTTTGGGGAACCGCCGACCAGACCACTCCTCCGGTAGGAGCCGAAAAACTCTGTCAAATTTTGCACCCCGAATTTCACTGGATCGATCAGGCGGGCCATCTCCCCCACTATGAACAACCGCAGATCGTTAACTCCTATCTCCGATCATTCTTAATGAAACAGCAGCAAACAACATTGGCTACCGCAAACATCTAGGTAGCCAATTAATTGTAATTGGTCCATCAGTTCCACGATTATCGTCCGGATATCTCTCGAAGCTTGATTTTCTTTTCATCAGGTAATATAATGTTGTTTTAATAATAGTCTGAATATTGCCATCTCTAAAAGCATAACAATTATCAAAAATTCTACGAAAAGAGCTGATCAAATGGAACTGAAAACATTACAAAAAACAGGTGCATACGCTATCATTATCGGAGCAATTACCTTTGTGGTTTGGACTATTTGTTGGACCTTTCTGTTGCCCCGGGAAGCCTTAACTGCCGATTTTTCACTGATGGTCAAGGATCCTGACTGGATTTGGATTAATACCATAGCTTTACCAGCAATGATTTTAACCATTTTTGGATTTACCGCAATCTACAGCCGTCTATATCAAACATCAGGTTGGCTGGGCTTGATTGGATATATTGTAATTACGATCGCTTACATATTCCAAGCTGCCCAATTAACGTGGAAAATCTTTCTTTATCCGGTTATTGTCGCTTATGAACCAGCTGTTCCTCTTCTCAGTGAGAATATCATGATTAATCACCCTTTAGTAACGATCTTTAGTATCATTTTCAGTGCCTCTGTCTTGCTTGGGGTACTACTCTTCGGCATCGTTCTCATTCGTTCGAAAGTATTTCAAAAAATTGGCGGTATTTTATTTTTAACCGGCGCTATCCTCTATGCAGTCGGTTCAATGTTCACGGTCTACCTGGGCATTCTGGGCGTATTAATGTTTGCAGCAGGATGTTTGATACTGGGGATCAACTTGATGAAACCGGAATTATAATATCCAAACAAAATAAAATGGCTACCGCAAATAAGTAGGTAGCCAATTAATTTGAAAACTGCTCCAATCATATTGCTAAATTGCATAGACCAGATCATCATCCTTACTGGCAAAGAATTCCCGGTAGATCTCCCGCCGCAGATAGGCAAACTCCACATGGTTCCGATCTCTGGGACGCGGCAGGTTAACCGGTAAGATCTTTTTGATTGTTCCCGGCCGGCTCGACATCACGATTACCCGGTCGCCCAAATAAATTGCTTCATCAATATCGTGAGTCACCAGGATCATTGTGTTCTTTTCAATCTCCCAGATCCGCAAGATCTCTTGCTGCATTTGAATTCTGGTTAAAGCATCCAAAGCACCGAACGGTTCATCCAGCAACAAAATCTCGGGCCGGTTAACCAAAGCGCGGGCAATCGCTACCCGTTG
The DNA here is from genome assembly GCA_029553165.1 of Bacillota bacterium. Taxonomy (GTDB): domain Bacteria; phylum Bacillota; class UBA4882; order UBA8346; family UBA8346; genus JAKPCT01. The sequence continues at coordinate 10,760 of JAKPCT010000179.1, read as the reverse complement.
CGCCATTCCCCCCGATAATTGGTGGGGGTAAGCGTGCTCAAATCCGGTTAATCCGACTAAATCGATATGTTCCTGGATAATCTGCTCCCGTTCTTCAGGCGTAACGTTATTCAACGCAAAAGCGATATTATCTTTGACGGTACGCCACGGCAGCAAACGGTGTTCCTGAAAGACAACCCCTCGGTCCAGCCCGCAACCGACAAGCGGCCTTCTTGCCAAAGTTACCGAACCTTGATAAGCAGTTTCCAATCCGGCAATGATCCGCAGTAAAGTTGTTTTTCCGCAACCACTGCCACCGACAATACTGATAAATTCACCTTTGTTTATCTCCAAGTTAATATCTTGCAATACCTTAATTACCGTCTGCCCATTAACATACTCTTTGTTCAAATTACGAATTACCAAATTACCATCGACTGCCATTATGCATCACCTCAAATCAATCTCCCAAATAAGTGACATTCCAGACTAAAATCCGTTTATTCAGCCATCGCAGCAGACTATCCATCAGTTTACCGATCACCCCAATCGTAAACATTCCGACGATCACCACATCCGATTGGGAGAGTTGCCTGGCATCCATAATCAGATACCCTACTCCTTCGCTGGCAGCGATTAATTCTGCGGCCACCACACACATCCAGGCAATTCCCAGTCCAACCCGTAACCCGGTCATGACCGGTGGTAAAATTCCCAGTAGAATCAAATCCTTAATAAACCGTCGCCGGGGGACTTCGAGGATCTTCGCCAACTCGATCAGCTTGGGATCAATCCGGCGAATACCATCGATCACACTGATCAAAATCGGATAAAAAGCACCGATGAAGATAATGAAGATCTTTGACGCCTCGCCAATTCCAAACCAGATGATCGCCAGCGGAATCCAGGCAATCGGGGGAATTGGCTTGAGGATCTGGATGAGCAGGTCAGTCATCCGGTCCAGTGTCCGGGATAGGCCGATCGCCAGCCCCAGACCGATCCCCAAGGTTGCCGCTAGACCAAATCCTTCTAAAACTCTGATAATACTTACTCCGATATGTCTGAACAGTTCCCCGCTGCTCAAATATTCGCCGAATGAACGAAACACTGTTGAAAGTGACGGGATGATCACCGGATTAAGCCAACCGATAACACCCAAAACCTGCCATACAAATAGCACTCCCAACGCAAGACTAAAATATAGAAAAATCTTTTTCAAATCAGTACTCGTCTGCCACAGACGCAGTTTTCTGTACATCACTACCACCTCCGAATCCAGTTAATCGCTATTTGATCCCAGCGGCTTGCAGATAGCGGCGGTCGACAAACGCATCAATATCAACTTTTGATCTAATGATTTTCTGATCCCGCATAAACTCTTCACTCTTTTTGAGATCATCAATATCAGCATCACTGATCCCCGGCCAATAATTAAACTTGGTAAAGACCTGCAGCAATTGTTTGGGGGTCAGGTTCACTTCTTTGGCAACTAATTCCGCTGCCTGCTGGGGAGCAGCCTTCAAGAATTCATAACCGCGTTGATACGCTTTTAATAAGGCATTAACCAAAGCCGGATTTTGAACTGCAAACTTATTGGAAACGAGAATTACTGATAACCCTCTCTTAATACCGGTTCCATCGGTCAAGATCCGAATACCGCCGTTCTCGACCCATTGGGTGATATAGGGTTCCCAAATTGCTCCTGCTTCAACATTACCCGAAGTCAATGCCGCGCCAATATCCTCAATCTGCAGATTGACTATCTGGACATCGTTGAATTTAAGACCATTCTTTTGAAAGGCCAACGCCAGGAAGTGATGAACCCCGGTGCCTTTGATGACCGCAACCCGCTTCCCTTTCAGCTCCTTCACCGATTTAATGTTAGAGTTTTTGGGGATGGCAAGCGCCTGCGCTTTCGGCCCACTGGCAGCTAGGCTAACAATCCGGAGGTCCTGCCCGGAAGCCCTAGCAATCAGGGCTGGAGTATCTCCCATCAAGCCGATATCGATCTGTCCGGCAGCAAATGCTTCATTGACTGCCGGTCCTGACAGGAAGAAGTGCCATTTTAATTTGGCCTTTTCTTGTTTCAACTCTGCTTCCAACCAACCTTGCTGCTTCGCAATAAAAAGCGGAGCGTAAAACGGGATCGGTTGGAGCGCGATCCGCAGCTCCTTAGCGGCGTTCCCACGCTGCACCTTACCATAACCCAACGGCGCAAAGACCAGAGCAATTATGCTGATTAACAAGATTATTTTTAAGATCTTTTTCATCGTTATCTACCTCACTTGTTAATTATTTGGCGATGCGGTCCAGATGTAAAAAGAAAGGATGTGCTGCTTCTTCAGTTGCTTTTCGTGCCTTGTAAGTTTGATCGCTGATCTCCTCCGGCTCAATAATCCAGATCCCGGCTAAATCAACATCACCTAACCGTTCCCGGACCTCAACATACTTCTGCTCGAACAGCGGTCCAGCAATAATATTCCGCACCGGCCTGCCCTTAATCTGATAGCTCTGACCCGTCTTCCCCCGAACCGTAACCGTCACTTTCCGGTTAAACCAGATACTCCGTACCAGGTTCCGGTTGCTTTGAGAAGACTCCAATAACTCCAGAAAGAATAAATTACCATCTTCTCCGACAGCTAATGACTGTTTGAACGTTGCACGGGGATTACCGTCCTGATCTACTGTTGCCAGGACCTTCACTGTTTCCGAATCATTTATTATGGCGATCACTTCATCACTCAATTGTACTGCCATCTACACTCAGCTCCCTTTCATAAATTTAATAGTTGCATTATGATAGATTATAATAACCGCGCCAAATCAGTATCCGGATGATTACCACAGCGCCGGTAATCATCAAAATCAACCCTTAGGCCATATTTGACCCGCAATTGATGCAAGCCTTTGGCTAAACGGACGTAATAGTCAAGGGACGGACTTTTTTGGTCTTTAAAATACGAGCCGGGACGCGGCACCCAGACCGAGAACACGACATTGACTCCATTGCTGATCAAGTGCTCCGCCTCCTCCAAAGTCGACCGTAACGCTGCTTCCTCACTGGTAAACCCGTTAGGTTTAGCGGTTTCCACGCCGCCAACAATACCGGTGCCAACGTTACCGCGTCCGAAGATGTCAACCGCCCTGATTAAACGGTCCTTCCACTCGCGATAACCGACCCACTCCGCTTTTCCCGGACAGACCCACTCAAACAACTCCTCGTCCAATACTTCCAGATCAGTGGTGTAACTGCTTAACCCGGTCTCCTCATATAACCGCGCCAGCTGTTTTTCAGAGAACGCCGTGGCCACCAACTGGCTGGGGAACTTCTTGACTTTAAAGTTCGCACCGATTGCCTGCAGGATCTCGATGTAATAATCGACTTCCTGATCAAACGGTTCGGCCCCACGGGTATCCGACCCCGCTGTCAGACAAATTGTGGTGAACCGGCCGGGTTGTTTCAAGGCTTCCCGGACTGCTTCGAAGACATCTTGCGGGTTCTGACGGGTAGGAATTCCCAACTCCGCCCGCTGCTGTTTTAAATGATTGACAACATCGCAGAAACGGCAACCCTTATCATTAACCCAGAAGTAGCAAAAACCTGACGGAAAAACATTGATACGCTGCGGCCGGGCAGTAATGACATGGTTCATTAAAACCCCGGAACTGGTCTTTTTATCATAAAAATCCGGTTTTGACCAGAAGTCGACTGTTTCTAAGACCTCACCCTGATCGGTCAGCACCAGTTGGCCATCGACTACATCCACCAAATAAGGATTGCGCTCCAGCGGTGTTGGGTCAACGACAATTGAAGAACCGTCGCGGAGTAACAACGAATCCGGCACCGGTGTTAGTCGGGCATCCCGCGCCCCGAAAATATTGGGACTCCGCAGTTGATGCACCGCAGGATCAATCACCTGTAAAGCGTTCTTGGTATAATGGACACCACGGCGCTGGACATCAATCTTCAAAATCACTAATGGGGGAAGATCGGGATGTTCCCGGACAACCTCGGAGTAAGATAAGGAGAATTGCTCTTCCTGCTGTAATGCCAATGACATTTAAAAACACTCCCTCCGGGCATAAGAACCTTTGGTGACTGCCACCCGCTTCCCTTTAACTCCTTCGCTGATTTGATGGTGGCGTTCTTCCGGACGATCACTGCTAACGCTTTCGGACCGCTGGAAGCAAGACCGATGATCCGGAGGTCCTGACCTGAAGCTCTGGCGATGATCGCCGGGGTGTCTCCCATCAGACCAAGGTCCACTTGTCCGGCGGCAAATGCCTCATTGATTGGCGGTCCTGCCAAAAAAGAGATCCACTTAACATTAACCTTCTCTTTTTTCAACTCCGCTTCCAGCCAACCTTGCTTTTTTGCCACAAAGATCGGTGCATAATGCGGTCCGGGTTGGGTCGCAATCCGAAACTCCTTAGCGACGATTCCATTGTTTTTCTCCTTACTGTAACCTCCAACTGCAAAAACCAGCACAACCAGTGCGGTTAGAAAGATTAAATTAATGATTTTTTTCATCGTTATTACCTCACTTTTTAGTTATTAATGTCTAAATGAAAGCAGTCCAATCATAACAACCGTGATAAATCAGTATCGGGATGATTGCCACAACGCCGGTAATCATCAAAATCAATCGGCAGACTGTATTTGACCCGCAGTTGATGCAGTCCTTTGGCCAACCGGACAAAATAGTCAAGGGAGGGGTTCTTTTGATCGCGAAAATACGAACCGGGACGTGGCACCCAAACGATAAAAGCAACATTAACTCCCTGACTGATCAAATCCTCAGCCTCAGTCAATGTAGATTGCAAGGCTGCTTCCTCACTGCCAAACCCTTTGGGTTTAGCGGTCTCCACCCCACCGACAATACCGGTGCTGACATTACCGCGCCCAAAGATATCAACCGCTCTGATTAAACGGTTCTTCCATTCGCGGTAACCGATCCACTCCGCTTTTCCCGGGCAAATCCAGTTGAACAGTTCTTCATTTAAAACTTCCAAATCAGCAGTATAACTGGTTAATCCGGTCTCCTCATACAACCGCGCCAGCTGCTTTTCAGTAAACGCTGAGGCAATTAACTGACTGGGGAACTTTTTAACTTTAAAGTTGGCCCCGATCGCCTGCAGGATCTCGATGTAAAAGTCGACTTCCTGATCAAACGGTTCAGCCCCACGGGTATCGGAACCGGATGTCAGGCAAATTCCGGTGAACCGTCCGGGTTGCTTTAAGGCTTCCTGCATCGTCTCAAAGACATCCTGCGGGCTTAATTTTGCCGGAATCCCCAACTCCGCCCGTTGCTGCTTAAAATGGGTGACAATATCACAATAACGGCAACCCTTGTCATTGGCCCAGAAGTGGCAGAAACCTGACTGAAAGATATTCAGCCGCTGGGGTCTGGCACTGATGATATGGCTCATTAAAACGCCGGAACTGGTCTTTTTATCATAAAAGTCCGGTTTGGGCCAGTATTCGACTGTTTCCAAAACCTCCCCTTGATCAGTCAACACTACTTGCCCATCGATGACATCAACCACATATGGATTTTGTTCCAATGGCGTCGGATCAACGAGAATCGAGGTACCGTCCCGTAGTAACAGGGATTCGGGCACCGGTTTAATTTGGGCATCGCGTGAACCAAAAATATAGGGACTCCGAAGCTGATGCACTGATTCATCAACCGCACTCAATGCCTTCTTAGTGTAATGGACCCCACGGCGCTGGACGTCCATCTTCAAAATCACTAACGGGGGGACATCGGGATGTTCCCGGACAACCTCAAAATAAGATAAGTTACTTCGAGCTTCATTCTCTTTCTGAAGTGCTAAGGCCATCAATAAACACTCCTCACTATTTTACTCAAACCTGAACTGTACCAAACAAAAAAGCTAAGCGGTCCTTGTTTTAAGAAACCAGCTTAGCCTCCGATTTTTCGGTCAACTAAAGAACATTTATCGGCTTTGCTTCCGGCGTTACCCGTTAACCACCTTCTTAGCTACCAATTCCAATAGTTTTTCAACCTGATCAGTCTGTTCCCATGGCAGGTCCAAATCATTCCTGCCGAAGTGTCCGTAAGCGGCAACCTGACGGTAAATCGGGCGCCGTAATTGTAAGTTTTCAATGATCGCCGCCGGACGGAGATCAAACACCTTTTGGATTAATTCACTCAGTTCATAATTGGTATACTGACTGGTCCCAAAAGCATCGACAAAGACCGAAACCGGCCGGGCGACACCAATGGCATACGCGATTTGAATCTCCAAACGTTTGGCCAATCCGGCCGCGACCACGTTCTTGGCCACATAACGGGCGGCATACGCAGCCGAACGGTCGACCTTAGTCGGATCTTTACCGGAGAAAGCTCCACCGCCATGCCGGGCAAAACCACCATAGGTATCAACGATGATCTTCCGCCCAGTCAATCCGGCATCACCTTTGGGTCCGCCAACCACAAACCGTCCGGTAGGATTAACCAAAATCCGTGTCTTTTTATCTAAAAACCGTCCCGGGATCGTCGTTTTGATCACCTGTTCGGTCAAATCTTGGGTTAATTGCTCCAATGAAACATCCGGAGCGTGTTGCGCCGAGATGACTACCGTATCAACCCGGACCGGTTCCAACCCATCATACTCGACAGTAACCTGAGTCTTCCCGTCAGGGCGCAGGTATGGTAACCGGCCATCTTTGCGTACTGCTGCCAGTTCCCGGGCCAACCGATGGGCTAAGGCTATCGGAGTTGGTAAAAATTCCGGAGTCTCATCAGTGGCATAACCAAAGACCATTCCCTGATCACCCGCACCAACTTCATCCCAGCGATCAGCCTTGCCAGTCAAACGGTTTTCTAAAGCTTGATTAACACCTTGGGCAATATCCGGCGATTGCTGGTCGAGTGATACCAAGACCAGACTGTTTTCAGCATCTAACCCGTATTCGGCTTTGGTGTAACCAACCTCGGCAACGGTTTTACGGACAACGCCAACCAGGTCAACATTGGCCTTGGTGGTGATCTCCCCCGTCAACAGCACCAGTCCAGTCGAAACATTGGTTTCGCACGCCACCCGTGCCGAAGGATCTTGCGCAATAATCGCATCCAAGACACTGTCAGAGATTTGGTCGGCTAATTTATCCGGATGACCTTCGGTAACCGACTCCGAAGTAAAGAAATGATGTTGTTTTCCCATAAGATAATTCCTCCTCTATTTGAATTAGTTTCCATTCTTAGATAAACAAAAAAGGCCGAGTCATTCTTTTTTACAAAGAATAATCCTCAGCCTCCAGTTTCTCTGGTCAACCTCGTTTTGATTATACTATGCAATTATTTGAGGTTTATTTCCTAGTAAATCTATCAGAATAATTGTATTATAATTAATTGGTTGTCAACTGTCAATATCAAATTTAATAATTTAATAATTATTACTCTAACTCCTTACTAAATCCACGTTTATCCCAAGCTATACTCCATAATCAGCAATGAGTAGCTGATTAATAAATAGCTAATTAACCTTATCGAAAACTAACCAAAAACTGCTCCTCAGTCATGCTGAGGAGCAGTTTTTGGTTCCAACTAACGCTTTAGACCCTTGCCAAATCGGAATCGGGGTGATTACCGCAACGCCGGTAATCGTCGAAATCAACCGTTAATTGATATTTCCTCCGGATCGCTTGCAACCCCAAAGCCAGTCGCACATAGTATTCCAGCGGTGCATTTTGCTGATCCCGGAAATAGGATCCCGGCCGCGGTACCCAGACCACATAAACCGTGCTGACACCGCTTTCGGCCAGCTCTTCCGCTTCCTCCAAAACATGGTTTAATGCCGCGTCATGATCGGTATAGCCGTAAGGTGGTACCAACTCGACGCCTGCCACCAGACCGGTATTGACATTTCCCCGTCCAAAGATCGCTACTGCTTGTTTCAGCCGGTTTTTCCACTCACGGTAACCGACCCACTCCGCTTTTCCGGGACAGATCCAATTAAATAAGTTTTCGTCCAGTACTTCGATATCGGCCGTGTAACTCATTAAACCGGTATTCTCATATAACCGGCTCAATTGTTTTTCGGTAAAAGCAGTCGCGATCAATTGGCTGGGAAAGCGCGGTGTCTTAAAGTTTTCGCCGATGGCCTGTAATAATTCGATATAAAAATCGACCTCGGCATCGAACGGTTTCGCCCCTTGAGTATTGGAACCGGCAGTCAGACAAATACTGGTGAAACGGCCTGGTTCTTTCAGAGCCTGACGAACCGTCTCCGATACATCACGCGGATTGATTTTACTATAAAACCCAATCTCCTTTTTCTGCTGCGCAAACTGCGGGACAATATCACAATAACGGCATCCTTTATCATTCTTCCAGAAATGACAATAGCTGGCCGGCGAGATGCAGAGCCGTTGCGGCCGCCCGATCGCCACGAAATTCATCGGAACACCGGAAGAGGTGACATGGTTATAAAACTCCGGTTTGGGCCAATATTCAACTTCGGCGATGATCCGGTCCTGATCAACCAGGACCAAACGTCCATCCCGAAAATCGACATTATACGGATCATTGGACACTGGCGTCGGATCGGTCAGGATGGTCGTCCCGTCAGCAAGCAATAATGATTCGGGTAATGGAGTCAAACTGGCATCACGTGACCCGAACAATTCAGTCGCCCGCATCTGATGGATATTGGGATCAACTACGCTTAACGCCCGCTTTGTGTAATGGACACCACGGCGCTGAACATCAATTTTAATCGCGTTCTGACGGGGGATCTCCGGATATTTAGCCACTACTTCATCTAAACTCAACTCAACTGTTCTTCCTGCCAATTGGACCGGCATCAGACATTCACTCCTTTAAATTTGATATTCCGATGGAATCTTATTGATTAAATTCAGTACTTCACCCCGGACCTTTTGAAAACCGGCAGTTAAGCGGATCGAATTCAACGGATCCCCGGACATTCCTAACACAAAAGAAGTCCGAAACTCTTTAATAATCCGGCCGGGGCGTTCCGACATCACCAACACCCGGGTACCCAACAGCAATGCTTCATCAATATCATGGGTGATCAGAAAGATGGTCTTACCGGTCTCCCACCAGATATTCCGCAACAAACTTTGCATCTGTTCTCGGGTTAAGGCATCAAGAGCGCCAAATGGTTCATCCATCAACAATACTTTGGAATCGTTTGCCAAAACCCGGGCGATTGCCACCCGCTGTTTCATCCCGCCTGATAATTCATATGGCTTATGCTTCCTAAATTCCAGTAAACCTACTTTCTCTAAAAAAGTCCGGGCGATCTCCCGCCGCTTTGGTTCCGGAATCTTGCGCATCTTCAGTCCAAATTGAACGTTATCTTCCACCGACAGCCACGGATATAACTGCGGCTGCTGGAAGATCACACCCCGATGCCAGTCCGGACCGGTTATCTCTTGGCCGGACATCAATGACTTTCCTTGGGTAGGTTTGATAAAACCGGCAATAATCTTCAGTAAAGTACTCTTACCACACCCCGAAGGGCCCAGGACACAGACAAATTCACCTTCATTGATCGTCAGGTCAATCTCACTCAAAGCCTCGACACTGTTATCAGAGTTATAAGTGAGTGATATTTGTTCAAGCCGGACCAGTTCTTCACCTTCACCTGCAAAAATTTGGGTTTTTGCACTCTCCTGTATCATCCTCAATCAATCTCCCAATCTTCTCTATCAATCTGTTGTTGCTTAATGATCACCGATTAGGCGATCAATTGTCGCGCCGTCGTCAAAACTAAGACTCATCACTTGGGTAGCGGTAAAACCATACCGTTCGTAGATCCGGCGCGCATCGGCTTCAAACGATAAGAGCCGGACTTCCCGAACACCCTTTTCTTGTAACCATTGCAACGTTTCTTCCAGCAGTCTTCCCGCCAAACCCTTGCGCTACCAGATGCGGATATTTGGCGCCGAAATCTTTCCGGACAACACCGATATTTGAAGTCGGAGCACCTTTCGTTGCCAAGTGACGGCTGGTGATCAGGAGTTTGCCGTCATTTAATAATTTACTAAGGTTTGGTTGCCAGGTATAGGCAGCGTCAATGTCACCCCGCTGCCAAGCAGCAACAATATCAGCCGGATTGAGGTCAATGATTTTGATCCCTTTTGGATCAATTCCCTCCAGTTTCAAGGCACTAAGTAAGCTGTAATGGGCGGTGGAACTGATTGTAGTTGCTACCCGTTTGCCAACCAGATCCTTTAGCGACTTGATATTGGCACTGTTCTTCACTGCCAGCGCTTCCGATTCACCAATCAGATTATGCAACCAATAGATCTCATAAGCAATTCCCCGTGTAATTCCGATCGTTGCCGGCGGATCACCGAGATCACCGAAATCGATTGAACCGGCGGCAAAGGCATTGTTGATATCACGACCGGCGTTAAACTGGACATACTTGAGTTTAATTCCCAGTTGGGCCAGTTCCTTCTCAAACCACTTATGCGCCAGGACCAGATTCTTATCATCGGCACCGGCCTGATAACCGATGGTTACGGTACCGGGATTATTAGCTGCTTGCACCGTTACCAACAAGACCGCTTGTAAGATCACAATCGCTACAACAATCAAACCGGCGATCAGACGGATTTTGGAATAATTTTTCATCAATAACACTCCTCGTATAATAAGTTTTGTAAGCAACAATCCGCCATTGTTTACAAGCCTTATTTTTAATTTTTAAATTTGATACCCTGATGCTAAAATATTCTTATTGGAATTCTAGCAAAGGTACGTCTTATTCTCCTTGCAAAA
>JAKPCT010000139.1 GCA_029553165.1 Bacillota bacterium | reverse complement strand
AATTGCTGGTAAACAGGCTATTGAGTATGGTCCCGATAACATTGCCGATGTTGTTACCAATGGCGAAAATGAACAACCCAATGTTACCGCAAAAGTTGGTACTTATAAAACAGGTGGTAGCTATACTGTAACTGAAAGCGGTTTGTATCATATTATAATTGACAAGGAACTGAAAAAGGTAGCCATTATACCAGTACCTTACTGGGGTATTTTAGGTGGTTCAACTCCTTTCGGTTGGAACGATGCTAATACTAAACTTCAACAAGGTAGCTTCAATAAACAACAAATGGAGTTTGAAATTACTGGTCTTGAGTTACGTAAAGGCGATTTTAAGTTACGTTATGGTAGCGGTTGGAAATTCTGGTTAAATGACGAAGGAACTGTAAAAGCAAACACAAACTTTGGTGGAGCAATTGATGCACTTGTACCTGGCGGAGCAAACATAGTCCTACCAGTTGAAAAGGAAGGTATTTACACTGTAACCATGAAGTGGTCGGCTGAAACTGGTGGTTTAGGTATGACTGCAAGCATGACAAAAACCGCTGATGTTGAACCTCTACCAGAATACCCTGAAACCCTTTTCATGATTGGAGATGGTGTAGGCGATTGGATCTGGGATAACACTGATCTGCCAATGATAGCAGTACATAGCCATCCTTACATGTTCTGGAAAATAGTATGGATGAAAGAAACCGGTGAATTTAAGTTTGCTCCTAAGAAAATGTGGGCTAATGATTTTGGTAAAAGTGGAGATATGAGTGCAGACTCAGTTTATAACAAAGGAAGCGATAATGTTCCCGTTCCTGGAACTGCTGGCTACTACATGGTAGTTGTTGATTTGAAAAATGAAAAAATTTCTATTTCAGATGTCAAGGTTCACCTGATTGGTGCTACAATTGGTAATCTTTGGGATGCACCTGTAGCCGATGGTAAATTTACTGTTGATAATGCCAATGAGGTTGTAACAATAACCAAATCCCTTTCAGCAGGTGAACTTAGAATGCATGTATGGCATAAATGGTTCCCTGTACAAGATCCGCAGCCTGTTGCTTGGTGGCAAGCAGAATTTATCATTCTGAACAATAAGATTGAATTCCGTGGTACAGGTGACGATCAGGAAAGAGTAAACCTTACCGCAGGTAATTATAAGATCGATCTTAACTTCAAGACAGGAGCGGGTTCAATTACTGATCAATAAATAATTATTCACTAAAAGGGCGCATTCATTGCGCCCTTTTTTTAAATTTTCAAACAATGAAAATATTTTCTACATTATTATTAATTTTTGTTATTTCAACTGCTTA
>JAKPCT010000126.1 GCA_029553165.1 Bacillota bacterium | reverse complement strand
AGAAAAAATTGCCGCTTCGCCAATTAAAGATCGTGAAAAAGCTGCGGCTATTGCGGCTTTGGTAAGGAAGACCGGCGGGGACATTGATCTTAAATTTAGAGACGACGCAATGAGTTTGTTGCCGAAGTTTCATATGCATGGAGAATATCGTGATGTAATTAAAGCTCATCCTGAATGGGATAAACGATTAACAGAGGCAGCCAAAAAAGGTCCAGATGAATTAGAAAAAGCTACTGGCGAAGTCTTTAAGAATACAGACATCTCCGCCATTTCTATTCCAAAATTACCTGCTTCGGATAGTCCTTATTATAAAGAGATGAAGATGATCCGAGACAGCATTATGCGTTATAAAGCTCAATTAGGCGATCCAAAAGATATGGCCCGCTCTCTTGTGGCAACAAATAAACGGAATGCTGCTCAATTATGCGAAGATATAAATCAGGTGATTACCGAATTTTATAAAGATAATGAAGAAGCCCAATTCCATCTCTTAGATACTATTTCTAACTATGCTATTGGCGCCAAAGCAATTAATGAGAATGATGTATTGAAGAAGACGTTTGAAACATTAGAAGAAAAAGAGTTAACAAAACGAGCAGAGAGAAAGGCCAGAGAAAAGAAAATAGAGGAAGAATTCAGGGAAAAAACCAAATAGAGTAACCCGCCAGAAGAACACTTCCAAATTTATGATGAATGGGGGAGGCCAGTAAATCCAAGCAAATAGGCGAATCAATAAAAATTATAAGATTATGGCACAAGAAGACTTAATAAAACAATTTAATCAATTGCCGGAAAATATTCAGGATCTTTTGATGAGCGAGGAAATAGCAGATCTTATTGCTGAAGAAGAGCAGCTTAATTATTTACCGGCTCAAAAAGGTCAAATGATAGCCAGTTTGGTGGCTGATGTTTTGCTAGGTAATCTATCTTACAAAGAATTTACCCCAACTCTTATTGATAAACTTGGTGTGAATCCAATTATTAGCAAAAATATTGCTCAGAAAATAGAAAGTAAAATATTTTTTCCAGTAAAAGAAGATCTTGATAAAATTTATCGGCGCACCTCATTTATGAAAAAATCAGCGGGGATGTCTTCGGAAGCTGAACCTTCAGCAGCAAAGCCAGAGCAAGAAATTCAAGACATTGTTAGAACTCCAGAAGCTGCAAAGAACGAGGAAGCTAAAGAACCAATAGCTCCTATTATAACACCTCAAACCACCGAACCTCCTGTTGAGGCAGCGCCTATTATTAACAAACCCATGCCAGAAGTGAATCAACCAGCCGAAGTGGTTCAGAAGACCTCGGAGGCAAAAACCGAAGCTCCCAAACGTTCTTTTTCGTCATTTTTCCGATTTAAGAAACCCAGCCAATTAGAAACCAAAGATTCGCCCTCATCAGAAGAATCGTCGCTTGAAGGTCAGGTCATTATTGGAAAGGAAAAAGAATTTAAGCCAGTCTTGGAAGAAAAATCTCCCTGGATGATTTCTTTTGAAGAAGTGAAACCATTAAAAGAAAAAGTAATTTCTCAAGTGGAAATTAATCCACAAGAGGAATCTTCTAAGGCGGAGAAAAAGTTTGAAGAACAAAATCCGTCTCAAGAAGCGGAAAAGCAATTGACGGAGAAGGTTCCTGAATCGGTAGGAGAAAATCTTGATACACTCCAATCAAATAATAATCAACCGATTCAATCTGCGGAAGAAAACCCTTCCTTAAAGCCAAAGGCGGTTGATGAGGATCAATTAGCGCAGCCGGCGCCGATTGAAAATACTGAAATTTCTTCTAGTCAATCTTCCCCTGTTAAAATTGTCAATTACTCAGAAAAAGAGTCAGTCCCTCAAATGGATTCGGAAAAAGAAAAATTAGAAATGCCAACTCCAGAAACAGTCCCATTTTTAAGTTCTCAAGAAAATCAGAAAGAGTCTTCTTTTGAAGAGCAATCTAAGAAAGAAGAACCCTCCAATGCAAAATCACCAATTTCACCTCAACCGACAGAATTACAGCAGCCCGAAATTCCTAGTGAAAATGTTATTGATCTTCGCAAATTAAAGTTTTAATTATGCCCACAGCTCAAGTTCCTCAATTTATTAATATGGAAAGTAAAATTGTCGGACCATTGAGTCTAAGGCAATTTTTGTTTCTTGCTGCCGGAGGAGCAATTATCTTTGGTTTGAATTTTATTTTAAGCACCGGTCTCTGGCTGATTGTCAGTCTTTTTGTTGCGGCTCTTTCTATTGCTCTTGCCTTTGTCAAAATAAATGAGCAACCACTGCATAAAGTTTTGTTGAATGCGATAAAATTTTACGCCAGTCCCAAACTGTATACTTGGCAACGTTCTCAGCAAAAAAAAGAATTAATCGAACCGCCCAAACCTCCTTCCCCCGCGCCTAAATCTCAGAAACGTCTTACAGTCGAAGAATTAGAAAAACTTGCCCAAGAATTAGAGGAACAAAATAAACGGCAATAAAACACCATGGCTTTAACTTCTTCATCAACGGAAAAATTTGTAAATATAGCTACAATCAGAGATGATTGTGTAATTTTGAAAGATGGCTCTCTGAGGGCGGTATTGATGGTGTCGGGAATTAACTTTGATTTATTATCGGATGCTGAACAGGAAGTAATTATTAACGCTTATCAGAGTCTTCTGAATGGACTAGACTTTTCTCTTCAAATTCTGGTTCATTCTCGCAAGGTGAATATGACTAATTATCTCGCTGAAATTAAGCAGATTGGCGAAAGAGAAACCAATGAACTGTTGAGATTACAAATTGAGGAGTACTACAATTTTATTGATGAGCTTGTCAAGTCAACAAATATTATGGTTAAAAGATTTTATGTGGTGATTCCTTATTCGCCATCACCCATTGCACCTGTCACAGGAGGAGGCGCAATTCCTCTTCTCGAAAAACTGCCCTTTGGTAAAAAATCTACTCCTCAAGAAGAAGCTCAGAAAAAAGAAATGAATTTTGAAAATCAAAGAATGCAACTATACTATCGTGTTAATGCAGTTGTTTCAGCTTTAAAACCAATGGGATTAAATGCCATTCGTCTTAAAACTGCCGATCTAATTGAGCTTTATTATAATTTCTATAATCCTGAAAAACAGGAAAGAAAAAATCTGGCTATTGCTTCGGAACTTGATGCAGAATATGAGGAATATTCACTAGAATAAATATAAATAATTATGGTTAAATTCCCTTTTTCTCAACAAAATAACGAAAAGATTCAAATTCCCCAAGTTTCAAAAACTGGGCCTCACACAATCGCGGAAATTTTAACGCCACCAGCCTTAGAGATTGAATCCAATTATTTACGCCTCGGTGATTTATATGTAAAAACGTACTACATTATTTCTTATCCGCGTTATTTAACTACCGGCTGGCTTTTTCCCATTTTAAATATTGATCAAACGGTGGATGTTTCAATTTTTGTGCATCCTATCGATAGTGGCACTGCTTTAAAACAATTAAGACGTAAAGTGGCTCAAGTGGAAGCGCAAATTATGGAAAAGGAGGAAAAGGGAACGGTAAGAGATCCAATTCTTGAAACGGCCTACCAAGACTTAGAAAATCTTCGAGATGCGCTGCAACAAGCAAGAGAAAAATTATTTGAAGTGGGTGTTTATATTGCTATTTATGCTTCCAATCTGCAAGAGTTAACTACCATTGAACAAAAAGTGATCAATTTTTTGGAAGGACGAATGGTTTATATTAAACCCGCTCTTTTTCAGCAATCAGAAGGATTACAATCTTGTATTCCTCTAAACCTTGATCTATTAGACGTTCATTCAACCTTAAATTCTTCACCAGTTTCAACTATTTTTCCTTTTATTTCCTTGGATTTAACTTCCGATAAGGGAGTGCTCTATGGTATCAATCGTCACAATAACAGTCTGATTATTTTTGATCGTTTCTCGATGGAAAATGGCAATATGGTGATTTTTGCTAAAGCTGGCGGCGGTAAATCCTATTTTTGTAAATTAGAGGTTTTGCGCTCTTTAATGATGGGCACTGATATCATTATTATTGATCCGGAAAAAGAGTATCAGCATTTAGCCGAAACAGTAGGAGGATCATTTATTAACATTTCCTTAACTTCAGAGCACCATATTAATCCTTTTGATTTGCCACCCGCTCGAATCGATGAATCACCAGCTGAAGTATTGAAATCCAACATTTTAAATTTAACGGGATTATTAAGAGTAATGCTTGGTGATTTAACTGCCGAACAGGTGGGTATTTTGGATCGAGCTCTTTCTGAAACCTATGCCTCGCGAGATATTACGCCCGATAGCGATTTTTCTAAATTAACGCCACCGCTGATGGAAGATTTACAGGCGGTTTTAGAGAATATGGAGGGTGGGGCGGAATTAGCAGATAGACTTTATAAATTTACCCGGGGTACTTTTGCTGGATTTTTGAATCAACCAACAAACATCGATATTAATAATCGATTGGTTGTTTTTGGAATTCGAGATTTGGAAGATGAATTAAGGCCAATTGCGATGTATATAGTGTTAAACTTTATTTGGAATATTATTCGAGCGCAAATGAAAAAAAGAATTTTGGTGGTTGATGAAGCGTGGTGGATGATGAAATATCCTGCTGGCGCAGATTTTCTTTTTGGCTTAGTAAAAAGATGTCGAAAATATTTTATGGGCGTGACGACTATTACTCAAGACGTGGAAGATTTTATTCGATCTCCTCAAGGAAAGCCGATTATTACCAATTCCGCTCTTCAATTACTTTTAAAGCAATCTCCAGCTTCAATTGACGTGGTGGGAGAGACGTTTAATTTAACCGAAGCGGAAAAGCAACTGCTGTTGGAATCAAATGTGGGCGAGGGCATCTTTTTTGCTGGGTCTAAGCACGTAGCAATTAAAATTATTGCTTCTTATACCGAAGACCAGATTATCACAACCAATCCAATGCAAATGCTTGAAATTGAAAAAGCCAAAAAAGATTTTGATCAAAGTATGGCCTAGTTGTCAATGTTTTAAATAAATTCTATAATTATATGGAAGAGGAGATTATTTCACAATCAAATCAAAATGCGATAGAAAATGACGAAATATCAGAAGAAGAATCAATTTCAGGAGAAGAGACAGAAATTGAAGGAGAAGAAGCGGTTAGCAAGCCATCGGCGAAGATCTCTCTAATTGAATTGCTCATTTTCCCTTTACCATTAGCTATTATTTCTGATTTGTCGGACTTGATTAGTTGGAGTGGAATAGGAACAATTATTAGTTGGGTTTTGGATATTGTTACTGGTGGCGGATTGGGCCTCTGGTTATTTCTTAAAGGCCTTCGGGGTGAGTATATGATTCTTACTGGTCTTGTAGAAATGATACCTATTATTGATTTTTTGCCGTTAAAAACCGGAATTCTTGTTTGGATGTATTTAAAACAAAAAAATCCAACGTTAGGTAAAATTTCTGAAACCATAGAAAAAGGAGCGAGTGTCAAAAAAGCAAGTTAACTATGAATAACAAAAAAATTATTTTTATCATATTTTTATTTACTTTCATCCTTATCAAAAAGGATTTGGTTTTCGCCGCTGAAAAAACACCGCAAAGTTTTTTGTATCTCAGTTGGGAATCAGATGGAATGGCGCCGCTTACCTATGAGGGCAGGGTTATGCCCACAGAATATGCAATGATAAAAGCTTCTGTTCAGCCTTTAATTTATTCCAAGGGTGCTTATTTAAATTCTGACAGTTGGAATTATCAGTGGTTTGTAAATAATACTTTAATTGCTCAAGGCATCGGATTAAAAGAGGCACGGTTTATTGCTAAGGATTATACTAAAACAAGCTACGAGGTGACGGTAAGGGTTTATTCTTCGCTTTCTGAAACGCCTTTTATTAAAACAACTACAATTAAATTGGTAAGGCCTTTAGTTTATTTAAAGCCGATCAATGAAAAATCGATTACACTTAATGCCTATTCCACCACGGAAGATCTGGTGGAATTGGAAGCAGTGCCCCTTTTTCTTGGTAACTATGGTGCAGATCAGATTAATTATCGGTGGTCTATTAATGGAGAGCGGATCCCCGATTTTGATAATCAGAAAAGCATAATTGTTCCTTATATCGGTGAAGGAGAGTCAGAAAGTGTAAATATAAAAGTGGTTATTGAGGATCAGAGAGATGTGATTTTGCGTGCAGAGTCGGCGCTTAATATTAATTTTGTAAAATGAAAAAAATAATAACTTTCATTTTTCTTGTTACATTTTTTACCATTCCGACGATGTTGGTTTTTGCTCAATCAACTTCAACCCAAGCAGAAGGTACATCTACAGGGTGGCATTTAACTCAAGGAGAGGAGGGGGGTTGTATGGAAATCGAATTACCTTTTATTCCCAAATGTGGCGCCACCCCTGCTTCTTACTTGTCTGGTTTGTACCGGCTGGCTTTGGGTTTGGGTGTTTTAGCTGCCCTTATTATGATTGTGGTGGCAGGAATTACTTATGCTACAAGTGGCGATAATGCCAGCAAACAAAAAGAAGCCCGAGGTCAAATAAGAGATGCTATTATTGGTATGGTGATTCTTTTTGCCTCGGTTTTAATTCTTAATACAATCAATCCAAACATAGCCAGTATGAAATTAGAAATTCCCTTTCCGCCGCTTTCTACTTCAGCGCCGACCTCAACAACACCCACTGATGATCTTTCAAAAAAAGCAGAAAGATGCGTAGAGAGGTGTGATAGAGATACGTGCCTGCCCAATTTTTCTTATAAACAAGTTGACCGAGATGTCTACTATAAGAATGGGGTACCGGATGAAGGCAAGCTTAGGTTTGATGAGTCAAAGGGAACAGTCAAGTGGACTACCGTATACAAATTAGAATATTATATGTGTTTAGATGTTTGTAAAAAACTTTGCGCTCAAAAATATCCCAACAAATAACTATGAAAAAAAACATTATTGTTACCATTGTAATCATTATTGTCATCGCGATTATAGCGGCGGCATTTTATTGGTTTTATCTGAAACCGCAAACGCAGATTGAAGAAGAAATTCTACCAGAAGGGGGAGGTATTTTGCCAACCATGAGTGGCTTGCCTTCAC
>JAKPCT010000119.1 GCA_029553165.1 Bacillota bacterium | reverse complement strand
CCAATCATTGTGGCATAATTTGATAAATCAGCCAAGGTAAGAAAATAAATTTCGGCTTTGTCTATTTGAGCAGTAACTGCTTTAGAACTCAAGTCCGAAACAGTTTGAGATGGTATGGTTATTTTTGAATCCCAACATTCTTCTTGTCCTGTAATATAATTTATGACTTTATAAAAACAACCTTCGCCTGGCAAATATCCTGTCTGAGTTTTTTTCTCAGCTTCCATTTGAGCCTGCGCCAGTTCATATTCCAAAGCTTCCTGAGCCATTAACCAAGCGCCATCAGCTGTATTCCAAGGATAAAATGATTCCTCAAACGCCAACCAACCGCCATTACTAAAATCACTGTAGAAATATTCAAGATTATTCACAACTCGCGTCAATGTGCAGGTCGGGAATGGTGGGTAACCTGGCAATCGAGTCTGAACTCGAACTTGAAAACGAAATGGCTCACATAATTCAGAAAAAGGTGAATTTTCTATAAACCGGCCAAAAGCCTCATCAGCCACCTCGCCAAAGAAATCCCGCCAATTGGTTACAAACCGGGGTTGACCCGTTGTGCGGCCGCTAATCCAATCAACCGTGCTATAAACTAAGTGATTCATAAAAGTTTTAGCGGCGATGGATAGCAGTATTTTGACTATCTGAGCCTTCCGAGCTTGTATGGTTGCTTTCTTATCTTTTAGCCATTGCTGACAAGCTGCCTTTGTATCTGTACCACCTACGGTAATAACTTGCTGTGGCCCTACTTGCTGTGGCCCTCCACCCCCACCAAACAAACCAAAAGAAATTTTATTAATAAAACCACTCACAAAACCTGTAATGCTTTTAATAAAATTTCCTAAATCACTACTTAACAAACTTATACACGCAAGCAAATCGCCCTTGCTGATTTGATAACTGCTGGGGCTGTCAGGCAAATCCATCTCTTGAATCACGATGGTCTCAGTGCGGCTTGGTGGTGTCTCCGTTCCACTAATCCCATAATCCCATTCACCACTCGTAACACAATCGGGGTCTTTGGGGTCACATTGGGCTTTGGCCGTAAATAAAGGCATTATTTCTAAGCCAAGCATTGCAATAATAAGAAAAATAGTAATTTTATTTTTCATTGCTTAAAATTGAAAATAATCTAAAGCGCCATCCTTTTCCATTTTATTAGTTAGAGCATAAATCCAATTTTGATAATAATCGTCTACCTCAGTAATAAACTCACTAGCAACCAAAGCCCGAATGGGG
>JAKPCT010000083.1 GCA_029553165.1 Bacillota bacterium | reverse complement strand
CATATAATAATTATATACTAATGTGGATATTTTGTCAAATAGTAGAATGTCAATTTATGAAAACCGTTGAAAATCAACGGTTTTAGGATTTTGGATTTCTGATTTTTCGGCTAATTTTTGAAAAGTTAAAGGGGCTGGATCAAGGTTTTAAACGCTATGGCTACCGCTTAACAAACAGGCCTATTAAAGCGGTTAAAATCGTTGCGATAATAAACCATTGAATACTCTGTCCCGTTTTTAGCGTTGCAATCCCTTGTTTGAGCTCATCAAGCGTGCTCTTAATTGTTTTCAGGTTTTGCTTAATTTCTGCAATATCTTCAGACAACCCATTGTTAACAGCCTTCTCCAGCCTCGCAATTCTTTCGCACATTTCTACGATCCTGTTGTTCTCTCCGTTCATAGTTTAAACCTTATCCCTATCATTATCTCAAAACTGCAACCGTAGGCCAACTAAAAGCTCTGGACTCTGATTTGCAAAATTCCAACCAACTCCGATTAATGCATGCTTTGAAGCTCCCCCATATATAAGAATGCTTTGAGTGTTAAAAATAACTCCTAACTCTCTTGTAGGTGGCTTTTGCTTGAGCTTATAGCTCATTTTTTTGATTGTGTCAGCCTCTACCGATAGTTTTATTTGCTTATCTTCATAAACATATTCACGCCAATTAATAACCTTTGGCAGCTCTATGTATACGGTTTCATTCTTATGATAAACTCGCTGGGTCAAAACCGTTTCCGGCTTCATTGGAATAACCTTAAAAACCTTGAGGGTTTCAATTTGTGGCTCAACTATAATTGATTTTGGAACTTTTTCATTCTTTCTGGAGCATAAACTCATAACAATGAATGCCAGCAGCGAACCAGCAAGCAAATAAATGAGTTGCTCCGGAATTTTTAGCCTCATTTTACCACTCTTTTGCTTCTTTATATGCCCGCCAAACCTCAACTGGAATTTTTTTAGCTTCGTATAACGCATCCGCAATTTTATGGGCTAAATCTATATGGATGTGGTTTGGAATGCCCTCATATTTTTTGTGGCCAACCCTAACAATTCCAAGGCTTTTTAAATATTCTACCACCTCTTCTCTATGCGAAAGATTCATTAACGCAAAATCCATTGCAATGCCCCAAATATGAGGGCTGAACTTCGCACCGCCAATAATTGCGTTTCTCTTTTCGCATCGGTATCCGCTGGTTATATATGCCTCCCAACTTCCCCTTACCAAATCATAAACGCCCCACAAAATTCTTTGAAGCTGGTTAAGCTCTGGAATAAGCTGCTCAATATCCGGAGGGGCTATCCGCCCGCATCCGCATTTGCACACAAATTTGGAGAACTTCATGCTGCCCTCCTTTTAGATTGCAGGAATATTATAAACCAGCTCCCGTACTATTGCAATGGCTTTGATCTTGACGGCATTGGTGTGAAAGATTTCGTTCGCATCGAACTTCTCAAAAGCAAGCGTTTTACCAGCAAGGTCAACAGGAGAAGAGGCTACTATTGAAACATATTGAGCGTTTTGGCACATCCGCAAAAAATCAACATACTGCAAGCTATAATATTGCAATAAAGCAATCTCAAGCTTGACCCTGTATCCTATCCTTTGCTTCTCTATGGAACGGTCCGCTTTCTCAACCAATTTGTCCAACGGTTCATATGACAAACGCAAAAAATGGCCTTGACTGGCCTGGAACGTCCTCGTTGTATTGCCAACTTGCAACGCTAAACTTTCTAAAAGCCAGAAGTTTGCCATTTTCTATGCTCCCCTTTCTATGCTGCCCGCTTTATGTCAATAAACCCCTCAACTCCTATAAACGCCAAAGCAATATAAAGCCAGGTGCTATCACTTATTTTGCCAAAAA
>JAKPCT010000065.1 GCA_029553165.1 Bacillota bacterium | reverse complement strand
ATTGACACGCCTTTGCTGATTTGGACGTGCAATCCGAACAGCACCGTTCGGCTTGGCGGACTGTATGCGTATAAGAAGCTACCCGATTATATTCAAAGTGTATCGGATTTATGCGCCGAACTCGTAGCGCGTAAGAAACCGCAAGCCAAAATGACGTTTTTGCAGGCGTTGTTTTATATATATTTTCAGTTGCAGGACGAAGCGTGGGGAATGAAACGAGTAAAAGAATATCGCCCTGCTGCGATTGAAGCGGCGCGTGGATTTTTTAAGCGACACGAAGCGTTATACGAATGCGGCAACACGGAGCGGTTGAATTTTTTCAATGAGTGCAGAAAACAGCACGGTACGCCGATAATGGAAAGACAGACGTTTAAGGAATTTTTGGAGGAGATATGCAAATAGTCGAAAAGAAAGTAAGCGAATTAAAAGCCTATGAAAAAAACCCACGCAAGAACGATAAGGCGGTCGGGCCTGTTGCGGAAAGCATAAAGGAGTTTGGATTCAAAGTGCCTATAATCGTTGATAAAGATAATGTTATCGTGGCCGGTCATACGCGGTTAAAGGCAGCTAAAAAACTTGGAATGAAGACCGTTCCTTGTATCGTTGCAGACGATTTAACCCCAGAGCAGATTAAGGCGTTCCGGTTGGCTGATAATAGTACTGCGCAAATAGCCGAGTGGGATTTGGAATTGTTGAAAGACGAGTTGATGGATTTAGATTTTGATATGTCCCTTTTCGGATTAGAAAAAGAGATAAAAGACATAGAAAGAATATTCGCACCTGAAATCATAGAAGATGAAGTGCCAGAGGTTGATGAAAAGAACATAATAACGAAGCTGGGAGATATTTGGCAGCTTGGCAGACATAGGCTGATGTGTGGCGATAGCACGGACAAAGCAACGATTGAAAAACTTATGGACGGAGCAAAAGCCGATATGGTGTTAAGCGACCCACCGTATGGAATGAAACTCGATACAGATTACAGTTCCATGACAAGCGAGCGCAGTTTTCACAAAGGGAAAACGCATAACAAAGTTATAGGCGACAATGAGGATTTTAAGCCTGAATTAATAACTACATTTTTTGATAACTTTAATTATTGCAAAGAAATCTTTTTATTTGGGGCTGATTATTTTGCCGAAATATTGCCCAATAAAAATAATGGAAGTTGGCTTGTGTGGGATAAAAGGAAAGAAACTCAGGCGGACGGATTTGGCAGCGAGTTTGAGTTAATATGGAGCAAGGGAAAGCACAAAAGGCGCATATTAAGGCACGATTGGTTTGGCTTTTTCTCAAGTGAAAATGCAAAAGACGCACAACATAGAGTTCACCCAACACAAAAGCCTATTACTTTGCTTGCTGATATTATAAAACAATGGGGGCAAGATTGTAATATTATAATTGACTTATTCGGCGGCAGCGGCTCAACCTTGATTGCTTGCGAACAATTAAACCGCACTTGTTATATGCTTGAACTTGACCCGAAGTATGTTCAAGTAATAATTCAAAGGTATATCAACCTTAAAGGGACAAGTCAAGGTGTTTACAGAATAAATGCAGACGGCACAAAAACAAAATATGATGATATAACTTGATATTTTTATTTAAAAGGAGGTAATAAATGCCTAGCGGTGATAATAACAAAGGGAAAAAACTCGTTGTGATTACCATCAACTCAAGACCGATTGAGGAGGCGCGTAAAATCCAATCAATGGGTGGTATTGCTTCGCGTGTTGCAAAACGCAGAAAGAAACTAATAAAAGAAGAACTATCGCGACATTTTTTGAATTGCCAGTTAAGGACAAACGCGTTAGGGACGGATCGAAACGCATCGGATTAACGACCGAGGATATGACAAGGAGTATTCCGAAATAGTAGAAATTGCAAGAGAATATATAAGCAAGTTAGGCGGGTTTGAAAAATTTGCCGAATGGGGCTTATATTAAAGGAGGTGAATTTATAATGCCGAGCGGAGATAATAACAGAGGAAAAAAACACGTTGGAATTCCAATCAACTCAAGGCCAGTTGAGGAAGCACGCAAAATCCAATCAATGGGTGGTGTAGCATCTGGCGTTGCAAAGCGAAAAAAGAAACTGATAAAAGAAACGCTCGAAATGTGTTTGGATTTGAAAGTTACAGAGAAAGACAAAATCGCTAAACTTAAAAGTATCGGTATTGACGAAGAGGATATGACTAATCAGACGCTTATTGCGTTAGGTGTTATCGCTCGCGCAAAGACCGGCGACCCGTATGCCGCGACATTTATTCGCGATACACTCGGGCAGAAAGAAGCCGACAAACTCGATTTGATTCAGCCTGTTCAAATTGTTATTCAAGATGATTACGGCGACGATGATAAATAATTACCGCATTGAGAATGTGGTTATACCGCGGAACAAAGTATTTCGTGATATTTCGCGTTCGACGGCGCGTTATCGAGTTTGGAAAGGCGGAGCGGGTTCGGGCAAGTCGACCGAAATTGCTATTGGCAAAATCAAAAAGTTATCCGACCCGCGTTTCAAAGGCTGCAATTTATTGTGCGTGCGAAAGGTTAACGCGACCAATCGTGACAGCACTTTTGTAGAATTGAAGAAAGCGGCGCGGAGAATCTTCGGCGATATGGTTGACCGCGTTTGGCACTTCCCAGAGGGGCGGAACGCTTCGTTGTATGCGAAATGCCTTGTGACAGGCGCGGAGATATTATTTCGCGGTTGCTACAATCAAGACGACATAGAAAAAATTAAATCGGTAACATTTGAGCAAGGCAACCTAACGGATATATGGATAGAGGAAGCTACCGAGATAACCGAGAACGATTTCGAGATATTGGACGACCGTTTGCGCGGGCAGTTGCGCGACGGATTGTTTTATCAAATTGACTTATCGTTCAACCCAGTACCGAGTTGGATTAAGAAGCGGTTTTTTGATATGCCCGACAAAAATGCGTTTATATGCGAATCGACATACAAAGATAACCGTTTTATTGACAAGGCATTTTGGGACAGAATGGAAGAACGCCGAATTCGCGACCCCGAAGGATACCGAATTTATGGAGCTGGAGAATGGGGGCAGTTGGGCGGCATTATATTTAACAATTGGGAAGTTCGGGAGTTTGACACGACGCAATTCAACGTGCGTTCGTATGGGCAAGATTTCGGATTTAACCATCCGAACGTTATTTTGGATTTGGGTTTCAAGGACGGGAATGTGTATGTTTGCCGCGAATTGACCCGAACCGGAGCTGATACAAACGAAATCATACAAGAAGCAATTCGTAGCGGCTGGAGCAGGACCGTTGAAATGTGGTGCGATTCGGC
>JAKPCT010000062.1 GCA_029553165.1 Bacillota bacterium | reverse complement strand
CGGCTTTTGATAACACCATTGTAATCGCTGCTGTTGATGTTGTTTTTCCATGGTCTACGTGACCAATTGTTCCAATATTTACGTGCGGTTTGGTTCGTTCGAACTTTTGCTTTGCCATTTATTCTTTTCCTCCTTTAAATCTCAAAGCTATTATTATTCACAAATAAACATTTAATTCTACAGTTATTGTAATATTCCTCCTATTGCAACCAGTAAAATTATATTATCAAAATAAACCAGCATAATGACCTATTAAAAATTATAAAAAAATAAACCCTTACGGGTTTCTTATTTGTTAGTGGAGCCCACAACCAGAATTGAACTGGTGACCTCATCCTTACCATGGATGCGCTCTACCTACTGAGCTATGTGGGCATTGGTTGCGGGGGAAGGATTTGAACCTTCGGCCTCCGGGTTATGAGCCCGACGAGCTGCCAGCTGCTCCACCCCGCGATATACCAAATTAAATTATGGTGGAGGGGGAAGGATTCGAACCTTCGAAGGCGGAGCCAACAGATTTACAGTCTGCCCCCTTTGGCCACTCGGGAACCCCTCCATTGTATGAATTTCATTAAAAAATTATTTAATGAAATTTTGTTCCGTGAACCGGACGCAAATATGATTATATACTAAACTCTTATTAGTGTCAACTATATTTTTAATCCTTTTTTTACCACATTCACCGCCGACTTTCACTATAAAAAAACGCCCACATATAGGCGTTTTTAATCAAATACAACTCTCTTCTCTTTTTTCCAAATAACGTTCCAATTTTCTTTTTACACGTTGCAAAGCATTGTCAATCGATTTAACATGCCGTCGCAATTCTTTGGCAATCTCCTGGTAAGATCGACCATCAAGATATGACATTAAAACTTTCCATTCTAAATCACTCAAAAACTCTCCCATTTTATTTTCAATATCAACAAATTCCTCTCTGCTAATAACCAATTCCTCAGGATCAGTAACCTTAGTGCCAGAAAGGACATCTAGCAATGTTCGGTCTGACTCCTCATCGTAAATTGGCTTATTTAGGGAAATATATGAATTTAATGGGATGTGTTTTTGCCTGGTTGCTGTTTTAATTGCAGTAATAATTTGCCGGGTTATACAAAGTTCCGCAAATACCCTGAATGAAGCAAGCTTATCATTGCGAAAATCACGAATTGCTTTGTATAAGCCAATCATTCCTTCTTGGATTATGTCTTCACGATCAGCACCAATTAAAAAATAGGATCTTGCTTTTGCCCTAACAAAATTTTTGTATTTATTAATCAAAAACTCCTGGGCAGAATCATCACCTTGGCGGGCGGCTTCAACAATTGTTTCATCCAGCATATCATCATAGATTTCGCTGACTTCTCTTTGGGGTTTTGCTCCCACGTTATCGCCTCCGGTTGTTTTTCGTGATACTAACAATGTAAAATTTAACACCCATGAAACTTATCTCTCTTTATTAATCGGGTTAACAAAAGAATAACATTATAATGAAACAGTAAAAATAATAATCGGATCAAAACCCAACAACTTGTTATTTTTGATAAATATAATTTGCAATTAAAAATATTATACAATAGTTGTTATTTAAACGTCAAGCAAGGTATTAGCAGCGATAAAAAAGATAATATACAAAATCAGCTAATAATACTGCTATTAAAGACAAATCAGTTAATTATAATATAATTATCATCAATAAAAATTTCTAAAATATTATTTTGGGAATTGATTTTAACTCCTTCAGGCCGATGTTTTAATGTTTTTTGAATTGTAACATTTACACCGTTAAAATGCAATATCTCTGGGTAAATCATTTCATTGGTAATTATCTCCAACTCAATAAAATCAGGCATACTTAATTGGCCATTATTTATAATTTTAATCTCAATTATAAATTCGTCATCAATTTCGGTAATATCAATTTTATTGATCGCTAAATTGTAGTAGCCTGTAGAATAAACCCACTGCCGGAAAAAATCCATTAATTCAGCACCATAATTAGCAACTCCAATCCTGGTGAAATCCCTGACACCAAGATATTTTAATGAATACTCCGAAATAATTTCTTTTAAATACTGATTGAATGATTCATCCCCAATCATCTTCCTTAACATATGTAACACATAGGCACCTTTATTATATAATAAATTTCTTTGGCTATCTAATGGAGAAATTTCTGCCAGCGATAACTCCGGAACCTGGTATTGATTTAAGTTATAAACAGAATCAAAGTATTGTTCACGCCAATTGGTTAGAATCTTCTGCGGCTCCGGTATTCTCCCCAAATCCGGACTTTCAGCTAAGATTTCAGTGACTAAAAATGCGGAATAGTTTGCAAACCCTTCAACGATCCACCAATCATAGATCGTCTTCGGCATAATTAAATTCCCCCACCAATAATGGGATATTTCATGAGCTAAATTAAAAAAATTGCTTTCTTCATTTTTAATATTATTGTGATGTAAAAAGATCAACGAACCAAAGGCTGCTTCTTCTCCCTGCGTATCATTGATCACAATCGACATTCCTTCAAACTTTTTACCACCAAAATACTGTCGATAGACTGAACTAATTTCTATTGCCTGATTCAGTATTTTTTTGCGATGGTTGGAATCATATGCCGGAATACTATAGATATGAAAGAACTGATCCGCTACCATCTTTGAAGAAGCAGAATATTGCCCAAGCGATACTCCCAATGAAGTCGCAGTATTATTCATCTCCCATCGAAAGACTGATTGGTTCGACGAAAGCTCTGTCACTTCAGTTAATTTTCCATTGGCAATCCCCATCGTCCCTTTTGGAACAATTAGCTTAAAATTCGCTTTGGTCATCTCCGGAAGAATATTTTTAGGATACCAATTACCCCGTAATTCTGCTTTTACATAATTACTGGCAAGTAATCGGGTGATGGAGTATTTCATTTTGAGGGCTAATTTTTTACCTTTGAAGCATGAAAATGGTAGTTGGATTTGATAAAGATCATTGAAATATTGGTAATCAACTGTTTGATCATCAATGGTTAACGAATGAATTTTAATTTGATAAAAACTTGCTAAAAGAAACTGAAACTGATAAACTCGATCCTTTAGAATTTCAATGTTGGCAGAAACCTCTACGTCAATTTGTTTTGCATCTTCAGCGTAAGTTATTAAAAAATCATAGTTTTGAAAACATAAAACTTTCTCATCACCATTTAACTCCAGATTGATTGTATCTGCTACTTGAATTCGCTCCAAGGATAATGAGCCAATCAAGTACAACCCAATTATTAACAGAATTAATGTCAAAGGCTTGAACTTTAATTTCTTTCTCATCATTATTATAAACACTATTTATGTATATTTCGTTGACGCCTGATTTCATACAATAAGATCCCTGTCGCTACTGATACATTCAAGGAATTGATTCTGCCCCACATTGGCAGTCTAACGATTTGATCACAATGTTCAGCCACCAGTCTGGATAATCCTCGACCTTCACCGCCAATTACCAAACCCATCGGCCCCCTTAAATCAGCTTGATGGTATTCAATCTTCCCTTGCATATCAGCACCTGTAAACCAAATACCTTTATTTTTTAATTCCTCAATAGTCCGATTCAAGTTGGTAACCCTTGCTACAGGAATAAATTCAACCGCTCCTGCCGAAGCCCGGCTGACTGCTGCACTTAACCCGGCCGCCCGTCTTTCGGGTATTATTATTCCATCAACGCCAGCTGCTTCCGCAGTTCGGATAATTGAACCTAAATTTTGAGGGTCTTCCACCCCATCCAATAAAAGAATAAACGGCGGTTCTCCTTTTTGGGCAGCTCTTTCCAATATTTCATTCACAGTTGCATATTTCCAACCAGCAGCAATCGCAATAATTCCTTGGTGATTTCTGGTAGTTGCCATCCGGTTAAGGACAACGTTATCAACCTTGCTAACCGGAATATTTTTTTGTGAAGCCAAGTCAATAATCTCCTGGATTATTCTTCCTGATTCACCTTTTAGTAAATAGATTTTATTGATCTCATGATTGGCTCTTAAAGCTTCTAAAACGGGATTTCTTCCTTCAATTTGTTCAGACATATATGTACTCCTGTTTTAATCAATGACTTTAATTCGACGACTTTTGGTAATTACGCATTAAATCCGCTAATGATGGGGCCCTACCGCAACTCATCTTTCCTTCACGGCAATACCCTAATGTCTCACAAGTCGGACCGGATAATGCAAATATCAAGGGAGCGATTTCTTTAACTTGTTTCCTCATTTCCAAGGCCAATCTTCTAATCTCCCATTGTGCTCTAGCACAAGTCCGTATTTCAAAAAAATGCAATAAACTACGGGCATTCATTGTTATTATGATTTTAGTTTCACAAGCATTAGGCAGAATAAATCTGGCATCTTCCGGAGGTATTCCCGCTTTGAGCATCTCTTGATAAATATTGCCTATTTTATCGAGCGCTTCAGCAAACTTATTTGCCACTTCTGGCTTATTTTGAATGCTTGGAGGAATTACAACATCAAAATTTTCCAGTTTAACGTAACGCTGTGATTGTTGCGAAAAAGATGCAATTCGGTGTCTTACCAATTGATGTGACAAAGCCCGACTAATACCTTCAACTCCAAACGAAAAACTCACGTGTTCAATCGGCGATTCGTGCCCGCTTTCTTTAATCAGATTCAATAATTGCTGAACCTTCTCCAGACTGATCTGTTCTAATATTTGGTCTATTCCAACCGGTGAATAGCACAACCTGGCTGCCGCTGCTACCAGTCGATCAGGATCAGGGGTATATTTAAGTAATTTAACTTTTAGCATCGGATTGATCCTCACTTTTTTCAACAGTCTTCTTTAATAGCTCAACCATTCTTTCATAACGTCCATCCAGGTACAAATAGCCAATCAAAGCTTCAAATGCTGTACTATGGCGATACGTAATAATATCAGTATTATTAGGTACATGGCCGGTTTTAACATTACGACCCCGTCTTAAAATTTCTAACTCCGCTTCGGTCAGCAACGGTTGAATTAAAGTTAAAATTTCAGCTTGATATGAAGCTCGTACCCGGGAGACAGCTTCCTGATGAAGTTTTCTTGTCTTTGCAGGTCCTTGTGCTACTAAATGAAAACGGACAAATAATTCATAGACGGCATCTCCGACATAAGCCCAAACAGCTGGAGAAACCTCATCCGGTTTAACTTTTGGTAAATTAAAACAAAAAAGTTCATTCATCTATGTATTACCACATCATTTCAGAATTGTTATTGCTAAATTCGATTTAATTATAATATTTCCTGCCAGACTTATTCTTAAAAGTACTGGGAATCTCCAAAATTAAAGCACGCCTACGCGTGCTTTAATAGAAATCATTCTCCCAATAGCTCACTTTGCTTCTAAATAACCTTCCGCTTTTAATAGTTCTGCTATCAAAACGCCTCCACCGGCAGCTCCTCTAAGGGTATTATGCGATAAAGCCACAAACTTATAATCAAATACTGTATCCGGTCTTAGGCGTCCGATTGTTATTCCCATACCGTTTTCAAAATTACGATCGAGCTTAGTTTGCGGGCGGTCTTCTTCCTCAAAATATTTCAAAAATGGTTTCGGAGCACTTGGTAAATTCAATAACTGTGCTTTCCCAACAAAACCATTCCACTTATTAATAATCTCTTCTTTCGACGTCTTCTTCTCAAATGAAACAAACACTGTTGCCATGTGACCGTCAGTAACCGGAACACGGATACATTGGGTAGTAATTAATGGTGCATCAGCTTTTCGAATTTCTTTCCCTTCAATTTTACCCCAAATTTTTAAAGGTTCGTTCTCACTCTTCTCTTCTTCCCCTTTAATTAAGGGAATAACATTGTCGACCATCTCCGGCCAATCTTTAAATGTCTTTCCTGCTCCTGAAATCGCTTGATATGTTGATGCTACTACCGTTTTGGGTTGGAGATCCCATAATGCATGCAGTGCCGGGACATAACTCTGAATCGAACAATTTGGTTTTACTGCAATAAAACCTTTTTTTGTACCTAGACGTAACCGTTGTTCCGAGATAATCGCAATATGTTCCGGATTAATCTCCGGAATCACCATTGGAACATCCGGAGTCCACCGGTGCGCGCTATTATTAGAAATTACCGGAGTTTCTGTCCGGGCATAATCTTCTTCTAACTTCTTGGTTTCTTCCTTACTCATATCAACGGCACAGAAAACAAAATCAACTTCATCAGCAACCTCTTTAACCCGACTGGCATCTTTGACAACTATTTTTCCAATCTGCTCCGGAATCGCAATCGATTGTGACCAACGCTCACTTACAGCCTCAGTATATGCTCTACCGGCCGAACGGGGACTGGCGGCCAATGCAACTACATCAAACCAAGGATGATCAGCCAATAACGAAATAAATCTTTGGCCAACCATACCGGTAGCTCCTACAATACCAACTCTCAACTTACGACTCATCAACTTCACCTCAAAATCAATTATCATAGAAGAGCATCTAATTTACTTCTTCTATATAAATTAACACAAACTAATTTATAAATCAATTTTAATAGTAGATCTTTATACAAACGTTAATCTTTTATATTTTAAATCTATTATTAATCAGCAAAAGCTATTCATCAATATAAATTATGACTAACTAATGAAGATAACTGAAATAAATAAGGAGCAGACAAAGAACCGCTCCTAATAATTTAATAGAAATCCTCGCCACGAAAATTATTTGCTACACACCATATTCTTCACGGTATTTCCTTACCCGCTCCATCAGCTCATCATCTAAAAACACTTTGCCGTTGATTTCCCGATTATACAAATATGAAATAATTTCTTCAATATTAACAATTGCATAGGTCTCTATCCCTAAACTTTCGCGTAACTCGTCCAAAGTTGATTTATCACCTGTTCCCCGTTCCATTCGATCCACCGATACAATCAACGCGTTTACTGTTGCTTTAGTAATATTTTTTAACAGTGCTAAACTCTCTCTGACGGCAGTCCCTGCTGTAACTACATCTTCAATAATAGTTATCTGTTCATTCTCCTGTGGCAGATAACCAATAATGTTACCACCCTCACCATGATCTTTTGCTTCTTTACGGTTGAAACAAAACGGTACATCAATTTGATATTTGCGATATAGTGAACTGGCAGTTGTTACTGCCAATGGAATTCCTTTATAAGCCGGTCCATATAACACATCAACTTTTTTACCAAGATTAGAGTAAATACATTCCGCATAAAACTCGCCTAATTTTGTTATCTGTGAACCGGTTTTATAGTTCCCGGTATTTATAAAGTAAGGGGTTTTCCGGCCGCTCTTCGTAGTAAAATCACCAAAAGTAAGTACTCCGGACTCAAGCATAAATTCAATAAATTGTTTTTTATAGTTTTCCATCTCGCTCACCTTTTTGTTGTTTATTTTAAATTAACAATCAGCAAATCTTTTTTTCACCGCATGAAATGCGAACGGGCCACCATGGGATGGATAGAGTTTCTTCAGGTCCAATTTCTGTAACTTTTTAATACTTTCTTTCACTAGGTCCAGATTATAAGCAAAATACGGATAACTTGGGAAGCGCTGAAGAATGAGTCCACCCATCAATAAATCTCCGATAATTGCTTCACCATTTTCTAATACAATTGAAATCGAGCCTGCAGTATGACCCGGAGTCCCAATCACCTTCCCTGCTACTCCATACTTTTGTAAATCATGCTCGCCATCAATCAGAATATCGGGCTCTACAGTTTTAATCTTGGGTCTTTCTTCAATAAAGCGCTTAAATAAATCCCCTTTAAAATTAGTCGGAATTATATCTTTATTGATCCCGGCAACTAACGCCTCCGCATCAAGTTGATGGACCAAAACTCTGGCTCCGGTCACTTCTTTTAATTTAGCCAATCCGCCGATATGGTCCGAATGACTGTGAGTAATAATAATTAAGGATAGATCTTGCGGATTGATCTTCAAACGTGTAAGGCCTTGGATAATCTTTCTGGCATCTCCGGCATTGCCGGCATCAACCAGTATACTACGTTCACCCTTTATTACAAATGCCTTTACCACACCAAGATTCAATGGAACAACAGCTACCGGTTGCATAAACCCACACCTTTCGGTCACTAAAGTCTGTCGCCTTTCGAAGTAATCTAGTCGTTATTTTCCAAGTCTTGTTGCACTCTACACTTTTTAATACTAATAATATTAATTCTGTCTTAATTAATTAACTTCCTTTCCACAACAAAAATTTATCTGATCAAAAATGAGACCAATTGGTCTCATTTACAAAATTACTTTGATTCCGTCTCAATTGCCGTTGCCCCGGAATTCTCATTTTTTTCATTAATCTTCTCTCCCAAGTAATTCGGTAATTCCATTCCCGCAGATCTAAAAATATCTTCCAACGGCGGGATCGATTTAAACATCCCGGATATAAAATTGGCGCTGGTTGGTGTTCCGTCTTTTCCCATTGAATCCCAGACGGTAATCTTATCAATCTTCAGATTTTTAACTGCTTCAACCTGCGTTTTAACTAATTCCGGCAATTTATCCGCTACCATCAATAAAACAGCATTACGAGCATCGCCACCAACCGAATCAACGATCATTTTAAATCCTTCTGCTTGCTTGCTTAGAATCTCATACATACCTTTCGCACGCGCTTCCATCTCGGCGAGAATTGCATCAGCTTCACCTTTAGCCATACGACGGATCTTTTCCGCTTCCGCTTCCGCAGCAATCTCCATCTGTTGTTTTTCAATCTCGGCTGGTACAACAACATCTGCAAACATGGTAGCCCGTTGTCTTTCTGCACGGGCTTTTTCAGCCTCTTGTTCTGCCACATAAGCTTCCTCTAAGGCCTTCGCCGTTTGAACCTTTTCAGCGGCAGTTGCCTTGCGATTTGCTTCGGCTTCTTTTTCGCGCCGATCAGCCTCGGAGTTAGCAATCGTTATCCGGGCTTGGTTTTCTCCCTCTACAGCCCGGGCATTCGCCTCTGCTACCTGAATTCGCTCATCCCGTTTTGCATTAGCTTCACCAATTGAACCATCCCGATCTTTCTCGGCAACACTTTTTTTAGCATCATTAATCGCTTTTGCGGCAGCTTCTTTACCAAGGGCTTCAATATATCCGGATTCATCTTTAATATCAGTTACGTTAACATTGATCAACTTTAAACCAATCTTTTTCAGCTCAGCTTCAACATTGTTTGAAACATTTGCTAAAAACTTATCGCGGTCAGCGTTGATCTCTTCAATATCCATTGTGGCAATAACCAAACGCAATTGTCCAAAAATAATGTCTTTGGCCAACTCCTGGATCTGATCCTGTTTCATTCCTAACAACCGTTCAGCCGCATTGGTCATTACGCCTGGCTCAGTTGATATCCCTACCGTAAAACGGGAAGGAACGTCAACCCGGATATTCTGCTTACTTAGTGCTTTCGTTAAATTTACTTCAATTGAGAATGGTGTTAAGTCCAGATATTCGTATGCCTGAAATACCGGCAAAATAAATGAAGCTCCTCCATGAATACACCGGGCCGACCGGGTAACACCATCGGTTGTTTTACCGATTTTTCCATAAATAACCAGAATCTTGTCCGACGGACATTTCCGGTATCTGCTAAGAATCATTGAAAAAACAACAAATATTATTAATAAAATAATCGTTACTAATGCTAATTGTTGCATCATTATCCTCCCCTTAAATCTTCTCGACAATAATTATTTCGTCATTTAAAATTCCAACCACTTTAATCGGCATACCAGTCTGTAATAAATCGCCATCAGTCACTGCATCTACTTCACGAAACGACCCTTGAACTGTTATTTGGACTTTACCAACTCCTTCTCGATTAGCTGGTATTGGTAAATATACTTTCCCGGTGGAATTAAGTGCGTTTTGGAGATTAATGTTACCACTTTCAACCATCTTCGACATCAAATAATAGATTGAAGCCACTGCAACCATCAATGCAATCCCAACCAAGAAAGCAAATATTACTGTGACCACCTGACTAAATCCCCATCCAATCCCAACAATTCCTGCCCATCCAAATGCTGTAAAGAATATAATGATATTTGTAAAAGTAAACAGATGAAACCCCGAGTCTCCTACTCCATCCAAATCAAAATCACCATCAATTTCTGCGTTGCCATCATTCCCAATGAATGTTAATAAAAATTGAAATAGAAAAACTACCGTAAATGGAATCGCCAAAAACCAAAAAAATCTCTCAAATGATTGTAAATTACTCCACCATAGATTCAGGTCCATCTTTTTATTCACTCCAATTTAATACATTCCATTAAAAATCGATGATTTAATGGAATATTCTGCAATTTATTGCAAATTTCCTTTTTTTAAAATTAATTTCTTCATAATATATTATATATTCATGATATATATTGTAAATTACTTATTTTAACATAAAAAAACCGGCCATTTGACCGGTACATCTATAACAAAATAGATTTTCAATTTCGTTTGTTGAACAGACTCGAATTAAGAATGATTGTTTGAATTAATGTAAATGTTTTGAGTAGGATAGGCGAACCTAATGCTGCGCTTTTCAAACTCTTCTTTTATTTTAAAATTAATCTCTTGTTGAATATCCATATATCGCTTATAGTCTTTATCCAGTACGTAATATACGACATCAAACCCCAAACTATAATCACCATATGAAGCAAAATGGACTCGATCCAGTTCTGTCTTATCAATATTACTAATAATATCTGAAATAATACCGGGAATTTCCTTTAATGATTCTAATTTTGTTTCATAAGCCACTCCAATCGTAAACGCGACCCGGCGTCGTTCCATTCGCTTAAAGTTCCTCAATTTGGAATTGGTCAAATCTTTATTAGAGATAATAACCTGTTCCCCATCAACACTACGAAGCCGTGTGGTCTTGATACCAATATACTCGACAGTACCCTTGAAACTATCGATTACAATCGAATCCCCCAACTCAAAGGGGCGATCAAAGAAAATAATGAAATAACTAAACAGATCACCTAAAATGGTCTGTGCCGCTAAAGCAACTGCAATACCACCGATTCCAAGTCCGGCAACCAAAGCGGAAATTTTTACACCAATATTATCAAGAAAAAGTACTAATGCGAATCCCCAAAGCAGGACCTTTACAACAGCTACAATTCCTTTTAT
Source organism: Bacillota bacterium (assembly GCA_029553165.1). Classification (GTDB taxonomy): domain Bacteria; phylum Bacillota; class UBA4882; order UBA8346; family UBA8346; genus JAKPCT01. The sequence continues at coordinate 23,789 of JAKPCT010000062.1, read as the reverse complement.
TGCTTTAATTTTTGATGAATTCTCCTCATCATTTAACCACACTGACTCCAATAAATAAACTACTACTTCCATTAGCAACTTAATTCCAAAATAAACAGCAAATGCAACCCCCAGATTTCTAATTCCGTTAACGATTATCCGGGCTAAGGTTAAACTTTGTGTACTGACGTAAAAAACTCCATAATACAACAATGGAAGAATATTTCGTTTGACTGTGGCAATTATAAAGTCATCAAGTGGATTTTTGCTATTTTGCGCCCATTTGGCCAAACTTTTTAAGACATATTTTTTGATAATCTGAATTGCAATTATTCCTGCAATTAGAATCAAAATAAAGGTTAAATAGTCTAAAACTCGATTATTGAAATAATTATGAAGCAATATTTGTTGCAACATTGCACTTCCCCCAATTTTTTACTATATATCTTTTTTGAATCTCACAAAAAATTAAAAAGTCGCAAAGGGCTACTCCAGCCGCCATCTTACTCCTTGAGGAGTGTCTTCTAAGATTACTCCTTTAGCTTTTAGTTGGTCACGGATCTGGTCCGCCAATGCCCAGTTTTTATCTTTCTTGGCTTGAGTACGTTGTTCGATTAAACTCTCAATCTCGGCAACATCAATGGCAGGATTACCCGCCTGCTCCTGATAGAAGATTCCCAGAACATCCCCCAGTTCGACCAGGACATCATAGGCTTCCTTTAATGCTCCTTTAGTAACTAAAGTTAAACTAAAGGCTTTGTCCTGCGTCCAACGGTTTACTTCTCTGACCAGCTCATATAAACTGGCTAACGCCTGTGGAGTATTAAAATCATCTTCCATTCCTGTGATAAATTCTTGTTTGGTTTTGGCGATTCGGTCTTTGATCGAACTAATCTCTGCTTCATTAGCATCAGTATCATTACCGCTTAGCTGTTGACTTAATAGATGTTCCCAGTTGAATTTGGCTGTTTCCAAACGTTCTAAACCTCTTGCTGCCGCCTGCAGTTCTTCTGCGCCAAATCCGATCGGATTTCGGTAATGGGTTCCAATCAGCCAAAAGCGAACCACTTTCGGTGGAAACTGATTGATAACATCACGAATCGTTGAGAAATTCCCCATTGATTTCCCCATCCGTTCACCACTAACCGTTACAAACGCGTTGTGTAACCAGTATCGGGCAAAGACTGAACCCAGGTATGCTTCGGATTGCGCAATTTCATTCTCATGATGCGGAAAAACCAGATCTTCACCCCCACCATGCATATCAAAACCACCATCTAAATATTTAATTGACATTGCCGAACATTCAATATGCCATCCGGGCCGTCCTTTGCCCCATGGTGAATCCCAACTGATCTCCCCTGGTTTGGCAGCCTTCCACAGCGCAAAGTCCATCGGATCCCGCTTCGCCTCATTCACTTCAACTCTTGCTCCGGCCTGCAAATCATCAAGATCGCGTCCGGATAATTTCCCATAATCTTTAAATTTACGGACCTCATAATAAACATCGCCATTTACTTCATAGGCATATCCCTTTTCAATTAATACCTGAATCATATTAATTACTTCCGGAATATGCTCCGAAACCTTGGGATAATCATCAGCCTTTAATACATTTAACTTTTCTAAATCTTCTAAGTAAATCTTGGCGTACTCGGCTGCCAATTCCAATGGATGTTGTTGTAATTGATTCGCCCGGTTAATAATCTTATCATCAACATCAGTAAAGTTTTGAACAAAATGAATTTGATAACCACGGTATTTTAAAAAGCGGCGCACACAATCCCAAAATACGGCCGGTCGCGAATTACCAATGTGCGCATAGTTATATGGTGTGATTCCACAAGCATAAATACTCACTTTTCCAGGTTCTTTCGGAATGAATTCTTCTTTTGTTTTGGTTAAAGTATTATATACTTTTAACGTCATTTTCAGCTATGTCCTCCCAAGAAAATTTCTTATTCAAATTATTGCTTTAGTTTCGCTATTGTTTGTTCCAATTCATTGATTCGTTGCTCCATGCTCTCGATCATCTTCATAATCGGATCAGGTAAATTATTATGTGCCAAGTCAACTCCTTGGGTTACGCGAACTCCGTCCTGAATCACTACTCTACCCGGCACGCCAACCACTGTGGCATTAGGTGGGACTTCTTTTAACACTACTGCACCCGCTCCAATTTTAGCATTATCTCCTACTACAAATGAACCCAATACTTTTGCCCCGGCCGAGATCATTACACCATTACCAATGGTAGGATGGCGTTTCCCCTTCTCTTTTCCGGTACCGCCAAGTGTTACTCCCTGATAAATAGTAACATCATCACCGATTTCGGTCGTTTCACCAATAACTACTCCAGCACCATGGTCAATAAAAAACCTCCTGCCAATCTTCGCTCCCGGATGAATCTCTATCCCGGTAAAAAACCGGGCTACTTGAGATAAAAATCTGGCTAACGTAAACAATTTATGATTATAAAGCCAATGATTGATCCGATGGCAAATTAAGGCGTGAATTCCGGGATAACATAACAGGACCTCAAACCAAGATTTGGCTGCCGGATCACGTTCGAAAACCGTTTGAATATCTTCTCGTAAATGTCTAAACATCTTTACCCCCCTTCTTGATTTACAACCATTCAATTTTGAACCAACCCATGACGTTCGTAATATAATAATTTTGGTCCTAAATTACTATATTCTATTATCATAATCCTGGTATTGGGAATCAAAAATAAAAAAACTTCGCTCATATCAGAGACGAAGAATTCCGTGGTTCCACTCTGTTTAGGTTTAGATAAACCCCACTTTTAGCTGCTATAACGGGCAAACCCGAACTGACTACTAAAAAATTTCGTCATGTCACTCCGGGGGGCAAAAACAATTATTACGTAAGGTAGTTACACCACGTCTACCCTCTCTGCATACGTTAAAACAGTTTGTTCCCCATCATCGTTTTTATATAAATTATAGCTGATCAACCCCCTATAAATCAATACTTAATTATCTTTTAAGCGAAATCCACTTCAGTTTAATACCTCCAATTTAACTCTTCCAATACCTTTAATTCCAATCGCTTTAGCGGCAGCCCATGACAGGTCAATAATCCGGTTCTTGGTCCAAGGACCACGATCATTAATGGTAACTATCACCGAAAGATTATTTTCTAAGTTGGTCACCCTTACTTTAGTCCCAAAAGGGAGGCTCCGATGGGCAGCAGTATATTTAGTTTCATCAAACCGTTCACCATTAGCGGTCTTACGTCCACGAAATTCACGGCCATACCAAGAAGCAACCCCAATAATTTCTTCACTAACAGTATAATCTTGTGTTTCACCAAACACCCTGACTAAATTTGCACGCCATAATTCTGCCAACTCAAATTGGGTTACTTTTTGCGAATAGGCACTCTGTGGATCGGCAATCACTAACCATTGGTCATTATATGTGAGCCCAACTTTGTTATTTCGTTCTGTTATAACTAAATTCGCCGCATTAAAGTCATTGCCTGCCGCAATCCGTTTAAGCCTTATTTCAATCAGTTTTACACGTCTTGATACATTAACACCTTCGAAACTACCTACAATTTTAATGATCGTTTCCTGTCCAACCACTACAAAGCCAGTCTTGCCTGAAACATAAGAGAAGATGTTACTGCTGGCATTAGTTTGAATCGAGACAACGAGTAACACCAGCATCAAAAAAATTGCCGCTATTCTTATCTGATGCTTCATACTTATTTATTCCTCGTTTTCTAATTTTGATATTTTGATCTATTATGACCAGTTTATATTTTATCAAACTTATTCTCTTTTAGTACTTTTTTTACCTATTGGTAATAGTTTCTTAACTTTAATCAAATTGGAGACAAAATTATCTTCGATACTAACTTTGACATTTATTTTAAGGTTTTTTTCTATTTCAGTCATTAGATACCTCTTGATTTACACAAAGAAAAGGACAAAAATTTGTCCTTTCTAACTCACCACAATTTACCTCCGGTTAACCTCTTCCCACAGCTCCGGAATCTCTGCCTGAAGGAATTCGACAAGTTCATGGTCTCCGATAACCGTATTGCGTCCTTCTTCATATTGTTTATCGACCCATTCTTTTAACTTTAACATTCTTGGATCCCGTTTCTCAATCCGCCGTTCATCCTTTAAGTTAAAGTAACTGTTGATCCAATGGGCAATTCCTGCTGCTCCTGAATGTTCATTAACAGCCACAACAACTTTACGGTTTAGCAGTTTTTCCGTATTAAAAATATTGTAGATCTCTTCATCTTTTAGTAAGCCATCAGCATGAATTCCGGAGCGGGTAAAATTAAACTCTCTTCCAACCAAAGGCGTCATTGGTGGAATATGATAACCGATCTCTCTGGTATAGTAATCAGCGATCTCCGTAATTACCGTAGTATCCATTCCATCAAGTGTTCCCCGTAACGACGCATATTCAAAAACCATTGCTTCCAGTGGACAATTACCGGTTCGTTCACCGATACCAAGCAAAGTACAATTTATTCCCGAACAACCATAAAGCCATGCGGTGCTGGCGTTTGAAACCGCTTTGTAAAAGTCATTATGCCCATGCCACTCAAGCTGTTCGCTTGGCACACCGGCATGATGCCACAGACCATAAATAATTCCCGGAACACTCCTTGGTAAAGCAACACCCGGATAGCTTACTCCAAAACCCAGCGTATCACAGGCTCTGACCTTGATCGGAATCTTAGTCTCTTCCTGAAGCTTCATCAACTCTAAAACAAAAGGAACAACAAACCCGTAAAAATCAGCCCGGGTAATATCTTCTAAATGGACCCGCGGAATAACTCCAATCTCCAAAGCACTTTTCACAATTGAGAGAAATTGTTCCATCGCTTGCTTCCGAGTCATCTTCAGCTTTTTAAAGATGTGGTAGTCGGAACAACTGGCTAAAATCCCCGTCTCCTTAAGACCCATATCTTTAACCAGTTGAAAATCTTCCTTAACTGCGCGGATCCAACTCGTAATCTCTGGGAAATCATAACCCAACTCTAAACACTTGGTAACAGCTTCTTTATCTTTCTTGCTATATAAGAAGAATTCGGTCTGCCGAATAATCCCCTTTGGTCCGCCTAAACGGTGCAAAAATTTAAAAATTTCAACAATTTGATTAACTGTATATGGTTCACGCGCCTGTTGCCCATCCCGAAATGTCGAATCCGTAATCCAGATCTGTTCCGGCGGTCTCATTGGCACATGACGATGGTTAAAAGCAACTTTAGGAACTTCCTCATAATTGAAGAGATGTCGGTAAAGATGCGGTTCACTAACATCTTGAAGCATATAAATATATTCCGTCTGTTCCAACGTATTACTACGTTTATTAAAATTAATCATTTTGTCTTTCACCAACCCATATTCGTTTGACATATTATTCAACAAAACCGCTACATTTCCTTTTTTGATTACGAATAATAATGTATACATATTAAACAAATAATTTTATTCCGTATTATGAAATTCAATATCAAAACCTGTAATCTCAACTGTTTAAACTCTAGATATTATTTGTTTAAATGTATTTTTATTAATTGATTATAAAAAAAAATACGTCACCACCGACGTCAATCTTCATCATACAGGGGGATTTATTTATCAGCTCAAATTATAACTCTTTAACAGTTTTATTTTTATTCAGGTAGACCAGTTTATACTTATTTGACAAATATGAAATAAATGATGCTACGAGTAATATTCCCACAATAATCAGCATTTGCCGCCCTGACAAAATCAATCGCTCAAGTGGATTATAACCATGCCACACTGGAATAACATTCTCCATAACTCCTATGACCGGATAAATTTTGATAAACAGCAACCAGGTAAAAAATGCAGCGAAGATACCGTGGAGCAATCGCGCAATCATATAAGGTCCCATCCGAATATCAGTATCATTAATTACACTGGCAACTTGACCATGCACGCACAAACCGCTCCAGGCAATAATCCAGCTGGCGACAATCACCCGATCTCCCAGTGGTGCTGCTACTTTACTGGCAGCCATCGTTCCCAAGTCAATCTCTAAAATACCATTAAAGACTGCATTGGCTAAACTCGGATCAAGGTTGAAAATTTTAAGTGCCGCGCCGATAACCGGTGTAATCAATGTCAAAATCCCAAAAACCTCCAACATCCTTACTAAAACTGAGAATAACATAATAAATCCACCAATCATCAGGATTGTACTCATGGATTCTTTAACCGCATCACCCATCAGTTTCCCAAAAGTCCTTCCATCCTCTTGCCGTGCCTTGATCAAAGCCCGGACAGCCCGATGTAAGATATTACTTTGTAAAATAACCTCTGGTTCTTTATTACTCTCTTGACGATCAGCTCTATAAAACCGATAAATAAACCCCACCGTAAAACTGGCAATATAATGGGCTATCCCCATAATGAAACCCAGCTCCTGTCGGCCAAACATGCCAACCGCAACTGCTCCAAAAATAAAGAGCGGATCGGCTGTATTTGTGAATGATAACAGCCGTTCTCCTTCAATCCGGGTACACATATTAGCACGCCGAAATTTCCCCGTAATCACGGCATCCATAGGATATCCTGCTGCCAAACCCATTGATAATGCGAATGCTCCAACTCCAGGGACGTTAAAGAGCGGACGCATTAACGGCTCCAACAATACACCAAGAAAATGGACGACTCCGATCCCCATTAAGATTTCTGACAAGACAAAAAAAGGCAATAATGATGGGAAAACAACCTCCCAGAATATTTTTAGACCGGCAGTTGCCGCTTGAACCCCCTCTTTTGGATAGATCACCAGTGAAAAAGTTAGCAATGTCAGTAACAATGCCCCGATTAGCAGGTTGATTTTTTTTAAGAACAGTACCCTCATCAGTAGCCCCCTGTGATTAGTCGCTATTATTTAATCTATATGGTCGAATCGTAATGATTAGAATCCATGATTAAAAAATAGGCAGGAACAACAATGTAATGATATAATTACATTGATAGCAAATATTACCTTAATATAAATGATTAAATCATCAATCTTCAAAGGAGCACTATTATATGAAAAATAAAGTATATATAAAAACCGAACTCAATCCCGAGGAGATAAATAACTTGCCCGAAAAGGTATTATTGGCGCAAATTCGTCTCTTTGCCCACCAATTGGATCAACAGCTGCAGTTATTTCACCTCTGGAAAAATATCAACTTTCAGGAAGCGCAATTAACAAAACTTAGTACCCGGTTAGCTGTCTACTCTGAAAAATATGGCGACCAAAAACCGGTAATTCAATGGGCTAAAAAAATTGAACAGCTCTTTTTAAAAGCAATCAATAATTCCCCGCGGTTTAATTATCCCTGGTCGGATAAGCAGAAGATCAATATCAGCAAGGATGATTTTGAACGATTGATGACACAACGCCGTTCAATCCGTTGTTTTAACAACGAAACGATCTCTGACTATATCCTAAAAGAGATCATTAAATACGGAACCTGGGCACCGAGCACCTGTAATCTACAAGCATTGCGTTACATTATCATTAAAGATCCACAGATAAAAAACCAAATTAACAGTGATAACCTAACCGGGGCGATGGGATACTGCATCGTTGCGATTGTGGCTGATTTTCGATTGTATGATGACGGGAAGATTGATATCCCAATCCACGATGCCGCAGCCGCAGCCCAAAACATTCTTCTGGCCAGCCATTATTACAATGTCGGTGCCTGTTATGTTTCAGACCCAGAAGTAAACTCCGCTCAAATCCGGAAACTACTCAATATTGCTGAATACGAAAAGATTGCTGCTTTAATCTGGATGGGACGTTATGAAAAGCTACCACTACCCCCTGCCCGCAACAACGTTGATGAAGTAGTGGAGTTTATCTGACAATGAAGATCGAGCAGTTATTGGCAATTGTTATTCTCCTGTTAAATAAAGAGCGAATCCCGGCTAAAGATCTTGCTCAACGTTTTGGCGTCTCGGTACGGACGATTTACCGTGATCTTGAAACAATCAATTTAGCCGGTATTCCGATTGTAAGCTACCCTGGAAGCAATGGTGGTTTCGGCATTGTTGAAAAATATAAGATCAACCACCAGATGCTCTCTTTCAATGAGATTATTGCTATTTTATCAGCTTTAAAAGGGTTGAATTCCGCCTTAAACGACCAAGAGATCGACTTAGCCATTGAAAAAGTCAGTAATTTAATTCCTGCAGATAAAGAACCATTTATTTTTGAGCAAATAATCTTTGACATCCTTCCTTGGGGATATGTCAAACACCAAATTGCCAAAATCAAACAACTTCATACTGCCATTACTAAAAATTTGCTCATCACAATCAAATATATTGACCGGAATTCAATTCCTTCATCCCGAATCGTGGAACCAATGTCACTGGTATATAAAGGTTTCTCGTGGTACCTATTTGTTTATTGTCAGACGAAATCCGATTATCGTTTATTTCGATTATCACGGATTAAAGAATTCCAAATTTTAACCGAAACTTTTAAAAGACGGACCTACAATTATTATGATTATCTAAAAAGATTCCAATCTACCAGTGACTTAATTAAGCTGACCCTCAAATTTTCTCCCAATGCAACCGTAGTAGTTGAAGATTTCTTTAATGCACAAGAAATCACACCTTTGGATACCGGGGAATTGCTGGTCCAAACTACTTTTTATAATGATGCTTGGCTCTACAGTACCCTCCTAAGTTACGGCGCCGAAGTTAAAGTTGTGGACCCTACTGAAGTAAGGGACAAATTAAAACAGATTGCACAACAAATTATTGATTCTTACAAGTAAAACCTTGACATAAAGGTGTCACAGAAAGATGTTATCCTACTAACAGCTCAAAGTAAGGCGCTGCTGAATCACAAACTTTAAAACCTTTTTTGATCAGTCAAACAATTTGATGAAGCACCCCTACCGCAGTTCAAACCAAACGCCAAGAAGCTTACTGTAGCTAATACCGAGGGACTGGTGCTTACCTACACTGTTCAATGCCCATATACCGATTCCTATGTTGCAGAGTATGTAGCGATCGCCAATCAACTTGGCATTCCAATCCAAACCATCAAATTTGATTCAAAAACAGCCGCACAAAATGCAACTTCACCGGTTACGACTTTCAGCATTTTCTATAATGGCAAATTTATCACCCATGAACTAATGTCAGGTGACAAATTCAAAACCTTAATCAATAAAATCAGTAATTAAGACTGGTTTGATTTTAATATCATTAAAAAAGTTGGCATCCGTGCCAACTTTTTTATATCAAGCTCTTGCCTTCAGGCAAGAACAGTCTCCCCCATCTGAATGGGGGTAAGGCGTAGAATGATATTGGATCCCTTTAATAATAGTACTGTTACTTTAATAGTATGTCCCGATTTGAAATTATAGAACTTGTTTAATTCACACTATAATTATAGAAGGAATTCTTCCCTTTTTAAGGAATAATGAATTTGAAAACAAGCTAAACAGATCATGTTACAAACAAGCGCCACCTTAATGTAAAGGGTAATTCGCCGTCCTTTGTTTTGATTCAACTGATTTAATAACATCTTTTCAAGAATGGAGTGTTTAATGATGAAAGTTGTAGCTTTCAACGGTAGTCCCCGTAAAAACGGGAACACCGTACGTTTAATCAACAAAGTCTTTGAGCAACTCAATACTCACAATGTTGAAACTGAACTCATTCAACTTGGAGGTGAACCGGTTAGAGGCTGTATGGCTTGTGGCCAATGTCGGGTCAACCAAAATTCCAAATGTGTAATTGATGATGATATCATCAATACCTGTATTGCCAAAATGATTGCCGCAGACTGCATAATCATCGGTTCACCAACATATTTTTCGAATGTTACTGCCGAAGTCAAAGCTTTAATCGACCGTGCCGGATATGTAACCCGTGGGAATGGTTATCTGTTAAGGCGAAAGCTAGGAGCAGCCATCGTAGCTGTTCGACGGGCCGGAGCCTTGATTACTTTTAACGCAATCAATGATTTCTTTTTGATCAATGAAATGATCATACCAGGTTCAAGCTACTGGAATCTTGGTATCGGCCGGGAACCAGGCGATGTCGAAACCGATGCCGAAGGTCTAAATACAATGAACTCTTTAGCTGAAAATATCGCCTGGTTGTTAAAGAAGATTAAAGATTAATACTGTTAAATAACAGCCAATAAAAAACCCACTCTCGCTCAATCGGAAAGTGGGCTTTTATTTTTTCTAGGCTCACATAATTATCAATCTTCATCTGATGGAGCATTTTTCCGGAATTGTTGCCGATACAATTTCGCATATAACCCGTGTTTTTGTAATAATTGCTCATGCGTTCCACTCTCGACAATCTCTCCTTTATCAAGCACAACAATCAGGTCAGCCTTCTGAATTGTAGACAATCGATGGGCGATTACAAAAGTAGTCCGGTTTTGCATCAGTCGTTCCAAAGCTTCTTGGACCAAAACCTCGGAAGTAGTGTCCAATGCTGAAGTAGCTTCGTCTAAGATCAAAATACGGGGATCTCTCAATAATGCCCTGGCGATGGCAATTCGTTGACGTTGACCGCCAGACAGTGTCACTCCCCGTTCACCAACCATTGTCTGATACCCATCCGGTAAATCTAAGATAAATTGATGGGCGTTGGCCGCTTTAGCCGCCTGCTCGATTGCTTCAGGATCAGCATCGAGTCGGCCATAAGCAATATTATCAGAGATGGTCCCACGGAATAAGATACTTTCTTGTGGGACAATTCCCATCTGTGAACGGAGTGATACTAAGTCTACCTCCTTGATATTAATCCCATCCACTAAAACTTCACCATGGTAAGGATCGTAAAACCGTGGCAGTAAATTAACCAGACTGGATTTTCCGGCACCACTGGGACCAACCAGCGCAATGATCTGTCCTGGTTCTACCCTTAAATTGATATCTTTTAAAACATCCGGTGGCTGGCCGTAGTTAAAACAAACGTTTTTAAACTCAATTTCCCCATTGAGTTTCGGAAGGATGATGGGGTCACTTGGCTCCTGGACCGATGGTTGCTCATCTAATAAACTAAAGATTCGTTCCGCCGCCGCCAATGAATGTTGGATCTGTCCAATCAGTTTTGTTATCCGCTTCACCGGATTTGAGATATAACCAATGATCAACACAAAGGTAATTAAGTCCTTAGGGTTCATCTGGTTATAATGGACGGCTCTTCCACCGATTAATACCAGCAAACACAACGCCGTAACGGCAAACAACTCAATAGTTGGCGTTAATAAACCTTGCAAGCGGGCACCATTCATATAAATTCGATAATTCTCTCGGTTCCGTTCCCCAAATCGTTTTATCTCATATTGCTCCATTGCAAAAGCTTTGACTACTCTTATCGCCGAAAGTGTCTCCTGTAAGTGTGCCGTAATCTCCCCGGTCTTTTGCTGCACCTCTTTTCCAATCTTCCGCATCTTTTTACTGAACTTATTAATTGGTAACATAATTAAGGGGATCACTATTAACAAAAAAGTTGACAAATAGGGATTTAACAGATAACAATAAATAATTCCCCAGATAATAATGAACGGCTCAACAATCAGCTCTACTAAAATATTGGAAAACAGGTTTTGAATCATTCCAACATCATTAGTTACTCGCGACATTAACTGACCTGTGCTTTTATCTTCAAAAAAACCAATTGATAAACGTTGCAAATGAGCATACAGTTCATTACGAAGGCGCATGATAACTTTTTGACTCATTGAAGTTGCCAGGTAATATTGGGCATACATAAATATTCCCCGAATAAACTGCAATAAAATTAATAATATCGGGATAATAAAAATAGTTGGAACTTGCTTTAAAATACCCTGGCCCATATGGGTTGACGGCTCAACTACTTTAGCCAGTTTCACTTTAATTCCTTGTTCGGCGATTTGCCGGCTAATCTCTTCTAAAAATTTGACATCATTATCGAGCCCTTCAGGTAAACGATAGCTGATATTAAGCTTTGAATCTCCATCAATCACCTGTTCGATCTCGACTCTACTATCCTTAAAGACTTTTAGGATCACCTGCTTTTCCTTAGCAGATAGCAACTTAGTGTCTTCAATTGGCGCAATGATAGCTTGCCCATCAACTCCGGATTCCTGTTTAATGGCATCCGGAAGCTCAATTCCAAACGACTGCAACGATATACCATAACGGGGATAAAACAACGCATCAGTTAAGAGACCTAAAGTCGCCGGCTCAGCCACAGTAAGCGCTGACAGGACTAGCATAATAATCAATAATGCTGCCACTCGGGTTTTAAACGGTTTGATATATTGAAATAATCGTCTATACAAAAAGATCCCCCTTAAATCTTTAAATCAAATAATTAAGCAGTTCACGATCTAATATCATCATAAAGCATCTTTACATTCTACCATAATCGGGACAACCTGTTAATAGCTTGCAATAATTTACTCGAGACAGATCATCTTTTCTATTAACGAAATTCAATATATTAAGTTTCTGAAGTGCAAATTTCATTGATAGTCAGGTCATTAACTGTTTTTAGAATAATATTTGCAGAACATTTTTGGTTTTGATACAATAATTAAACAATCCATAATAACTCATTTTCAAAGTATTTTATATTTTAAATAATTTTTGGAGAAAGTATATGTTTCAATTGCTCAAAAATAAAAAATCCAGTCATCACGACTTTTATTCCACACTATTAACTTTAGCATTACCCATTGCTATGCAAAATTTTATCACATCTTCACTTAATCTAATTGACAACATTATGATTGGCCGGTTAGGAGAGACAGAAATTGCTGCCGTTGGCCTTGCGAACCAAATCTTCTTTCTCTTTCATCTGTTTCTATTCGGCATTAACAGTGGGGCCGCTATTTTCACCGCCCAGTTTTGGGGACAAAAGACATTATTAACATTCGAAAGGTTTTAGGCCTTTGTTTATTATCTAGCGTCTTTATCAGTACCATCTTCATGCTTCTGGTTTTAATCATTCCCGGCGAAATTATGGGCATCTTCAGTAAAGACCCTTCGGTAATCCAAGAAGGCATTAACTACCTTCGTTTCGTCGCTTTCAGTTATTTATTTTATGCAATTGCTTTTGCTTATTCTTCAATCCTCCGCAGTACCAAAGAAGTGTTACTGCCATTAAAAATCAACATTCTAGCAATTGGAATCAATACTTTATTTAACTATTTATTAATCTACGGTACACTGGGTTTTCCAAAAATGGGGCCGGCCGGAGCTGCTCTGGCAACAACGATCGCTCGAATCGTTGAATGTGTAACAATTGTAGGATTAATTTACCGAGCTGGTTTAGCCCCGGCTGCCAGCTTCAAACAGATGGTCAATTGCAATCCTCATTTTATTGGCAATTTCTTTAAAACAACCGCACCTGTAATCATCAATGAATTTCTATGGTCATTAGGAGTCACAATGTATGCAATTGTATACTCCCGAATGGATAAAGGGATCTATGCTGCCGTTAATATTGCTTCAACCATCGAAAGGATGGGGGTTATTCTCTTTTTTGGAATGGCCCAGGCTTGCGCAATCATGATTGGAAATGTAATTGGATCCGGTGATGAAGAAACCGCTTTTAAGTATGCAAAAAGGGCAGTATTTACCGGCCCAATGCTTGGGACTATTATCTCATTCCTTTTAATAGCTTCACGCGATCTCTTCCTGGCATTTTATCGCTTATCGCCAGACGTCTTCCAATTAACCAAGTTGATTTTATTGGTAATCGCTTGCATTATCCCAATTAAAATATTTAATATGATCCTTATACTCGGAGTTTTTAGAAGTGGTGGCGATACCAAATTCAGTCTGTTTCTAGACACCGCCGGAATGTGGTTGATCGCTGTTCCGCTCGCGTTCCTTGCCGGTTTGGTTTGGAAACTGCCGGCTCATGTTGTTTATATTTTGGTAGCATCGGAAGAATTATTTAAAATTGTGGTAGGAATTATGAGATTATTATCGAAGAAATGGATCAATAACGTCACACACCAACTCCAAGATTTTAGCCCTGCATTATTACCAGATGTATCAAATTTTGAATAATTGGGGAGTGATCTGTGTATTATGACAATTAATATTAAAAAAATTGATTACCACAATTGGCAAAACTGTTATTCGGTCAGTGATGGCGTCGTGGAAGCCATTGTTACCAGCGATTTCGGTCCTCGAATCATCAAGTGCGGCTTTGTTGATGGCGCAAACCTATTTGGCGAAATACCGGATTTTCCAATTATCGACCGTGTTCCAGAATGGAGAATCTATGGCGGACATCGGTTTTGGCACAGTCCGGAATCCTGGGATCGAACTTACTTTCCTGACAATGAACCATTGCAAATAACACCAACCGCTAATGGACTCCAAATTACCCAACCGGTCGAAACCAATACCGGGATTCAAAAAAGAATCATCATTAGTTTAAATGACCAACATATCTTTACTGTAGAGCACCAGTTTACAAATCACGGACTTTGGACAATCGAATTAGCACCCTGGCCTTTAAGTGTTATGAGCACTGGTGGCACAGCCATTATTCCACAACCGCGAGAAGGTGATCCGGATGGATTCATTCCCAGTCGAATAATTTCAGTATGGCCTTATGCCAAAATGAACGATCCCCGGGTTACGTGGGGCGAGAACTACATCTTTGTCAAACAGGATCCTAATAACGAAACCCGTTTTAAATTTGGAATTACTGTTCCCGATGGTTGGTTAGCTTATCTCAATTATGGCAATCTCTTCGTAAAACAGTTTAGTTTTATTAACAACGCCCCGTACCCCGATGGTGGTGTTAATGCCGCAATTTTTACCAATAAGTATTTTCTGGAACTGGAATCCTTAGGTCCATTAACCAAAATGGCTCCCAATGATACATTATCATTTACTGAAAGATGGAGCTTACATAAGACTGATTTAACTACTGTTACCGAAGAAACTGTTGAACAGACCATCTTACCATTGATTAAAAAACTCCAACCATAAAATGATAATTAACTGTTTACCAGACATTCATTCGGATACTTATTGACTAAATATTCCCAGGCTTTAATCGCTGCTTTGGCACCCTCGCCGGCAGCGATTATGATTTGCTTTTCAGGTACTGAGGATACATCACCGGCCGCAAATAATCCCGGAACACTGGTCCGGCAATAACAATCAATTTTGATTTCATGTTGTTCGTTACGTTCAACTGTTTCGTCAACAAAATCAGTATTTGGATCCAGCCCAATCTCAATAAATACTCCTTGAACCGGTAGTTCAAACCGTTTTTTGGTGTCAGCCGTTTCAACAACCACACTTTCAACGTTTTTTGTCCCTTTAATCTCAATAACACTATGTTTCAGATATGCCTTCAGTTGAGCAATTGCTTTTATTCGTTCTGCCAATATCGCATCGGCAGTCAAGTCAGTTAAGGAAATCAAATGGATCTCGCTGGCATAATTCGCCAGATCAAGTGCTGCTTTCACTGCGGAATTCCCACCGCCAACAATGGCAACCGGTACATCTCTAAATAACGGACCATCACAGGTCGAGCAATAACTGACCCCTTTATTACGAAATTCTTTCTCTCCCGGAACATTCAAAGTTTTTGGTTTTTTCCCCGAACAGATAATTACCGCCCGGGATTTCAGCTGTTCTGCCTGATCCGTCTCTACAACAAACAAATCTTCCTCTCGCCGTAGTACTTTTACTCCTGCTTGCTTCTCTGCCAAATGGTGTTGCTCTAGCTGCTCTTCAAATTTATCCATCAATGCCTGGCCGTCAATCTCTTCAAATCCCATATAATTTTCGATATCGGTAGTCCAATTTACTTGTCCCCCAACATCTTTACTGACAATGATCGTCTTCAACCCTTTGCGAACTGCAAAGACTCCCGCAGTCATACCTGCCGGACCGGCGCCAATGATTATCAAGTCATAGATTTCCATGAATACCACCCTTTAAGGTTTACCATTTTACTGTAAAATACGATCGATCTGTTCCGGATTATATCCAATCACATATTGCTCCCCTTTCATCAAAACCGGAACACTTCTTTGCCCGGTTAGATCAACCATCTTCATCGCTGCATTATAATCTTCCGAAACATCAATCTCTTGATAACCTACTCCTTTTTCATCAAGATAGTCTTTGAGCTTAGTACACCATGGACAAGACGGTGAGGTATATATTACTACTTCACTCATAAGGCTTTCCTCCTTAATTCAATTTTCATTAGTGTTTCCATTTATGATAAATTTATCTCATTTAAATAAAAAAAATGCAGTTTTCTGCATTTCTAATCAAAACCATATTTCTAATCAAACCATTGAGCCCATTCGGTGATTCCCTCGTCTGGTGAAACCTGTTTCAGGTTTTCACCACGATGGTCCATAACATAAAGTTGAAACAACTGATTATCCCGGTTCGATAAAAATAAAATCTGTTTCCCCGAAGGCGACCACTGTGGGTATTGGTTTTCTCCCTGACTTTCAGTTACAATTCTGCTTTTACCGGTTTCGGTTGCATAACTTATTATTGCGCTCCTGGTCGGTAATCCGTATGGCAAGTATTCAAAGAGCAACTCCCTGGCATCATGAGACCAATTCGGACGAAATCCTTCTGACCACGGATTACTGAAAAACAACTTGGCAAATACTTGTTCCTTAATCAGTTTTAATTCATCGGTTCCAATGAAATAGGTATATAACGAATAAAAACCTCCATTATTATTAACTTCCTTGGCATAAAATGCAATCTTTCCTGAATCCGGCGCCCAAACCGGAAGTTCCGGTATTACAGTCAAGTTGCGCGGGAGTCGCCATTGAACTTTGAATTTATTACCATCTTTGACCTCAACAATTATTTCAAAACGATTCTTTGCCGCATGTTTAACTTTAACCCGGTTTAAACCGTTAGGACTAATACTACTAATTTCATTGGCTGTCGATCTGACAAAGTTAAATGCCTGGTCTAATCGCCGAATGTTATTGTCACTCAAATCAATGATATAATAGTTAATCGAATAAGTGTCTTTGGCCAGGATTAATGCTTGAGCCAGTTCATCAGTATTTTCAAGAAAATTGATACTGATATTCTTCTCTTTAAATGTAGCAATCCATTCGCCTTTTTGATTGTTTAAACTAAACCGATACAACTGCTGATCACAGAAGTAAAAAATGTATTTATTATCAGAAAAAACCTCCAGTTCTTTGCCGGAGATTATTTTAACCAAGCTTAACCCATTATTATCGGTATAATATAAAGTTTTCTCTTCACCGGTTACCTGTACAAACAGAATAGCTTCTCCAAAAAATCCTGATTCCTTTTGAGGCAGCGTTTCAGCTGTAACCATTACATTACTCAACAAGAAAATTAGAGTCAGCAGGACAAGCGGCAACAGCCGTTTTAAACAACTGCAAACACACACACGATTGGGATGTCTTCTTCCAGAAGGTATTACTGTTATTTCCTTGATGGTCGCTGACAGATAATCGAAAAGCGCTCGCATCTAATTCACTCCATATTATTGGGCATTAACATTTAGTTCGCTATTTGCAGTTATCTTCCTCTAACCAATTTTTATATTATTTTGTCAGTTTTCCAATAATTATCCGTTCGAGGCCTGCCAAGTCTTCATGGCACTCACATTCAAACCCATGCCCTGTGAATATTTGGATCAATGGTTCCCGTTGATCAAAGCCATGTTCTACCGCTAAAATACCGTGTTGTTTCAGACATACTGCGGCCTGAGCAATTAGGCTGCGATAAGGGGCTAGTCCGTCAACACCACCATCCAACGCTAAGACCGGCTCCCGTTGGACCTCAACCTGGAGTTTTTTGAGCTCTGTAGTGGGAATATACGGCGGATTGGCAACAATCAAATCTACCTTTACTGATTTTGATAATAACGGCTGTAATAAATCGCCTTCAATAAACTCGATTCGCTCTTGTACTCCAAGATTTCCGGCATTTTTAGCCGCAACCGCTATTGCTGCCGTAGAGATATCAATCGCACGCCAATTGCTTTCAGGAATTAATTTGGCTAACGAGACAGCAATCACTCCACTGCCCGTACCGACATCGACCCCACTTAAATCCGGCAAATTTTTAACCCGGTCGTATACCAACTCCACAAGTAACTCTGTTTCAGGACGTGGAATTAAAACTGATTCATTTACTGTAAACTCCCAACTTAAGAAAGCCTTGGTCCCGGTTAAATATGCTAATGGCCAGCCTTGAACCCGCTTAACAATCATCTCGCGATAATTATTAATTTCAGCCGGTAATAAAGGGCGGTCCCAATCGGAATATAATTTAACCCTAGGAAGCTTTAACACCGCAGCTAACATCAAGTCTGCTTCAAGCCTAGGGTTCGGGATTGATTTTTCTGCTAAATAAGTAGTTGTTTTAGCAAGAATTGTTCCAATTGTCAAATTATTGGTCGACATTTTTAAGCCTCTCAGCCTGATCAGCAGTTATTAATGGGTTGATTACTTCATCCAGATTACCATCAATAATTGAATCTAAATGATATAAAGTTAAATTAATCCGATGATCAGTCAACCGGTTTTGCGGGAAGTTATAAGTCCGGATCCGCTCACTGCGATCCCCGGAACCAACCATGCTCCGCCTTGCTTCAGCTTGTTCTTGCTGCTGCTCACTTTGAAACTTGTCAAGCAATCTTGCCCGCAAGACTTTCATTGCTTTCTCTTTATTCTTTAATTGTGACTTTTCATCCTGGCACACGACCACCAAACCGGTTGGCAGATGAGTTATTCTCACTGCTGAA
Organism: Bacillota bacterium; assembly: GCA_029553165.1. Classification (GTDB taxonomy): domain Bacteria; phylum Bacillota; class UBA4882; order UBA8346; family UBA8346; genus JAKPCT01. The sequence continues at coordinate 5,002 of JAKPCT010000062.1, read as the reverse complement.
TCAGTAGTATTAACCGACTGTCCTCCATGACCACCGGAACGAAACACATCAACCCGGAGATCATTGGGATTGATCTCCACGTCGACCTCTTCGGCTTCGACCAAAATCGCTACTGTCGCTGCTGATGTATGGATCCGTCCTCCGGCTTCGGTCTCCGGAACCCGTTGTACCCGGTGGACACCGCTTTCAAATTTCAGTTTACTGTAAACCTGATTACCTTCGACCGTAAAAATAATCTCTTTAAATCCACCAAGATCTGATTCATTCGCGCTCAAAATCTCCAGTTTCCAGCCGTTACTCTCTGCATATCGGGCATACATGCGAAAAAGATCACCTGCAAACAAAGCCGCTTCATCGCCACCGGTACCGGCACGGATCTCAACAATAACGTTCTTATCATCGTTGGGATCCTTTGGCAGCAATAATATCCGAAGCTTCTCGGTCAACTCACTTTGTTTGGCTTTAAGAATGGTAATCTCTTCTTTTAAAAACAGCGCCGCTTCCCCGGATTCAACCGTTAACATCTCCTCCGCAGTCGTCAGATCGGCTTCCACTTGTTTATAGACTTGATACGTCTCCACCAGCTCACTCAATGCCGCATGTGCTTTGGCTAACTTTTGAAATTGATTTTGGTCTGCTATAACATTCGGATCACTTAATTGCATGCTTAATTCATGATATTTCTCTTCAATTGCAGCTAACTTATCGATCATCTGTTACATTACCCCAAACTACCTTCAGTATTTAAGATACAGTTGTCGGCTCGGCTTCAGTGACATTTGTTACCGACTCTGATTCGGCATTATAGATTTTACCACCGACAATAACCGGCGCTTCCTCGGTAATCACTGCAACCAACGAGCTGATCGCCACTTCTAACTGCGCGTCATCCGGTTCTTTTGTCGTCAGCATCTGCAAAAGCTTCCCTGGCAAACTCAACCAGCGCCACAAGAAGAAGTCTTGATGTTTACCGGTAAATTTAATGATTTCATATGAGACACCAGCTACCAGTGGCATTAACATAATTCGCGACAACAATCTCATCCAAATAGTTTCGTATTTCAAGAAGGAAAAGAACACCGCGCTGGTAATAACTACAAATAGCAGAAAACTCGTCCCGCAACGCGGATGAAACGTCGGAAATTTCCGGGCATTTTCAACAGTAAGCTCTTGTTTCGCTTCAAATGTGTTAATCACTTTGTGTTCAGCGCCATGATAAGCAAAAACCCGCTGAATATCTTTCAAAAAAGATATCGAAAGAATATATCCAAATAGGATTACCATTCTTAACAAACTTTCCACAATATTTCCCCAAACAAAACTAAAATTGGGCAAATATTTATGAAGTAGCATTCTTCCCCCTAATGGCAGCAGAATAAAAAGCACTACTGTCATTAGCAAAGCAAAACCAATCATCAAACCTGATTCCCATGGTGATAGTTTCGATTCTTCTTCACTCTCCATGAATAAATCAGCTGAAAACATCAGGACCTTCATTCCCAGCACAAAAGATTCACATAAAGCAACAATTCCTCTTAACAGAGGCCATTTTAAAAAGGGATACTTCTTAGTAATCGAGCCGACCGTTTCTTTCTTAATAACGATTTCGCCACGATTATTACGGACCGCAACCGCTAAATGATCACGCCCGCGCATCATAACTCCTTCGATAACCGCCTGTCCGCCATACTGAAAATCAGGCTGTTTCATTTTACACCTCTTTAACTGTTATTTGTTATATTATATAGCAGGCGAGGATAAGATCCTCGCCCACAGTTAAAATTATTTGCGTTCAAAACGTTTCTTAAATTTGTCAACTTGTCCGCCAGTATCAACAATTCGTTGCTTTCCAGTAAAAAATGGATGACACTTCGAACAAATTTCAACCCTAATCTCTTTCTTTGTTGACCCCGATTCAAAGCTTTCACCGCAGGCGCAGGTAACTTGAACGGTATTATATTGGGGATGAATTCCTTCCTTCATATCGCTTCACCTCACTGCCTTCTTTACATACCTACATATTATAGCATAAACACAAGTAACACGCAACAACTTATCTTTGCGGCAGACTATAATTTCCAATTAATAACTCTGGAAAGTTCTGTTTTAAGCTTGCCAACCAATCATTGATTGAAGGCAATTCCTCTTGTTTAATTTTAGAGATTAGTTTTTCCGGGTCCAGATTCAGATTACGCAGTTGGACCTGTTTAACACCGGTCGTAGCAATTAATTCATACAATGCTTCTGTCTCCGTGCGCTGGTTGGTAAAACCCGGATAGAACAAGAGATTTAAAGCAACCATTACTCCATGTTCCGAGGCGTAACGCAACGATTGCTGCACTTCAGTTAAATTATACCCTTGAGGCCGGTGATACCAATTATAATTCTCCGGGACTGCCGAGAAAAGACTGACACGGATACTGTCAAGGCCGGCATCAACAATCTCCTTAATCGAAGCAGTAAACCCGGCATTGGTATTGAGATTGATTGTCCCTTTAACAGTTTCGGTACGGACTGCTTTGATCGAATCAACCAGCAATTTTCGTTGTAAGGACGGTTCACCCTCACAACCTTGCCCGAAACTAACAATCGCTTCAATCGCTAACTCCAAATGATTGACTGCCAATTCGACAACTTCTGTTACCGCTGGAACAAAATTGATCCGGCTTTGTGGCGCAGGACAACATTCGGAAGGTTGCAATGAAATACAACCCAAACAATCGGCATTACAACGCGGTGATACCGGAATACCTGCTTCCCAACGCCCATAGAAGACATTCTGTGCCGTAAGGCAATGATATTCAAGGGCACACTTGGCTAACTGTTCTAAAATGCGATTGTTAGGAAACTTCAATTTTAACCGCCTGATCAATTTTGCCAAATCGGTAGTATTATAATAAACCGGGTTCCATTTTAAATCGACATCGGTTTTAAGTGCGGCAACCTTCAGTCTCCCTTCCACCGCTCCGACTGCAGTATATCCAAAAAGAGGCAACTCTTGAGAGTGCTCCACCTCATAAGCGGGCACCAAAACCCTGGTATACCCCATCGGTAAAATCGTGGCAACTGCGGTCATCTCCTCAACGACCACAACCTCTGCTGCAGTTTCATCATAACCAAACGGCAAGCGTCCCGGCAGCGCCATAAGATCCGCTCCTGCCGGTAAATCAATCCATGATTCATCAGCAATTTCAATTTGCAAACCATTACTGCCAACCGCCAGCAGGCTATGGTCTTCAATAAAATTACCTTCGCGGTCAAGATAAACTAAATTAACTTTATTTCGAGCCATCTTGTACTCCACTTCTGACTAATTCTGCCCTAACTTTTTAATATTATCAAAATCAGCAGCCAGCGTCAAACTACTCAACATATATGTAAGTAGTTATAATCTATCGAACAACTTAGCAAACTGTCTTTATTTATTATTAACAAAGAGGAGTTGCTCTTCAAAATGTGGAAATAATAGATTTAAAATTCTTTTTATCAATAATTTATAGTTATAACATATCTTTATTTAGCTTTGGAGGCACTGTGAAGCAGATTATTTTAAAGTCCGGCAAGGACAAACGGGTACGCAACGGACACCTTTGGATTTACCAAGGAGAAATTGGAATTATTGGAATTGATGTTAAAGCAGGAGATATTGTTGAAGTCCTCGATAACCGCGGGCGTTTTATCGGAATGGGCTATTATAACTCCGCCTCCCAAATGGCAGTAAGAATCTTAAGTCGTGAACGTGAACCAATTGACGCCAGCTTTTTTCGGCGCCGAATCATTCAGGCAATAGAGTACCGTAAACGGGTGAAACCAAATGCTACCTGCTATCGGCTTATTTTTGGAGAGGGAGATCTCCTTCCCGGTTTAATTGTCGATCGTTTCGAAGATTTTTTGGTTGTCCAGTTTCTGACGATGGGAATGGAAGTTAACCGGGAGATAATCATCAATTTATTGATTGAACTTTGTAATCCCCGTGGGATCATCGAACGGAGCGATACCTCAGTCCGGCATTTAGAAGAGCTTCCGGAACGGGCCGGTTGTATTTATGGAGAAGCTCCGTCAACACTAACCATCACCGACAATGGATTAAAATTTCAAGTCGACTTACTTGAAGGCCAAAAAACAGGCTACTTTCTTGATCAATCCGCCAATCGCGCCGCTTTAAGCAACTACTGTCAGGGTAAAACCGTACTGGATTGCTTCTGTCACATTGGAAGTTTTGCAATCCATGCCGCCAGTTATGGTGCCAAATCAGTATTGGGAATCGACATCTCGCAAGAGGCAGTAAACCTGGCAACCGAAAATGCCACCATCAATAACTTGAGTAATAATTGTTCCTTTAAAACCGCAAATGCCTTCGACTTCCTCCGCGAACAGGTTGCCCAGAAAGCGGAGTATGATCTGATTATCTTAGATCCTCCGGCGTTCACCAAAAGCAAACAGACGGTTGAACGAGCGGTACGTGGCTATAAGGAGATCAATCTCCGTGCCTTGAAGATGCTACCGGCAGGAGGTATCTTAGTTACTTGCTCATGTTCACACCATATGAATTCAGAATTGTTTTGGGAGATCATCAACACAGCGGCTGTCGATGCCAAACGCCAAATCCGCTTACTGGAAAGAAGGACACAGAGTTTGGACCATCCAATATTAGTCGGAGTCCCCGAAACAGAATATTTAAAGTGTTTAATCTTTGAGGTTTTTTAAAGAGAAAGATTCAGATCTTTTGAAATAAGTATTATAAACTTTAAAAATTATTAACTTAATTTTTATTAATATTATTTTTCCAATATACCCCAAAAATAATTTTTTGTGATATACTTTATGTTATATAATTATAATTAAAAAATGATTATGGGGGTTAGATTAAGTCTATATAATGGTGTAAAAAGAAGTTGAGCCAAAGCTCACACCTCGGTTAAAATATAAGTTGCCCAACAAATACCAAACCGAGGAGGATGAACCATGGCTCAGTTTAATATTACAATAACCGAGGAACTTT